>JAKIWD010000022.1 GCA_022750205.1 Thermoplasmata archaeon | reverse complement strand
TCTCTCCCCCGGAGAAACTGCAGATCGCCGAACTCCTCTCCGAGATCGGTGTCTCGGTCATCAACGCCGGGATTCCCGTGGTGTCGGCCGATGAGGCGCTCTCGGTGCGGACCGTCGCCGAAGCCGGTCTCCACGCGAAGATCCTCGCCGCGGGGCGCACGACGCCGGCCGACGTCGACGCGATCGCCGCGAGCGGGGTGACCCATGCCGCCCTATTCGTCGCCGCCAGCGAGGTCCACCTTCGCTACAAGCTGAAGATGACCCAGGATGAGGTCCTCCAGGCCTCCGTCGCGGCCGTCACGCGCGCGAAAGCCGCCGGTCTGCACGTCGCCTTCGTCACCGAGGACACCGTCCGCGCCCCGCTGGACTACGTCGAACGGCTCTACCGGGCGGTCCAGGAGGCCGGCGCCGACCGGTTGGTCGTCTCCGACACGGTCGGCATCATGACCCCGTTGACGTTCCGCTGGTTCCTGCGGGAGTTCAAGCGGCGCGTCCAACCGACGGACTGGTCCGTTCACTGCCACAACGATTTCGGACTGGCGACCGCCAACACCCTGACCGCGCTCGAAGAGGGCGTGACGAGCCCCCATGTCTGCGTGAACGGGCTCGGCGAGCGCGCCGGCAATGCGTCGTTCGAGGAAGTCGCGGTTTCGCTCGAGTCGTTGTACGGCGTGCATACGGGACTGAAAACGGAACGGATGTTCGAGCTCTGCCGGCTCGTCGAGGAGCTCAGCGGCGTGCCCATCGCGGCGAACAAGGCGCTCGTCGGCTACAACTCGTTCTCGCACGAAGCCGGCATCCACACGCACGGCATCCTCCAGCACACCCTCACGTACGAACCGCTCCAACCGGCGGTGTTGGGGCGGCAGCGACAGATGATCCTGGGTAAGCACACCGGCAAGGCGGCCCTCATCGAGAAGCTCAAGGAGCGGCAAGTCTCGCTCAGCGAGGCCCAACTCGGCGACCTGCTGCGGCGGGTCAAGGGCGCCGCCGAGAGCCGGACCAAGGACGACGACCGCCGCTACGTGCGCGACTATCGGAACCGGTTCGACCACCCGGGGATCTCCGACGCCGAGCTGTGGGTGATGGTCGAAGCAGTGGAGGGCAAAAAGGCATGAGCGCAGCGAACGGTCACGGACAGAATCTCGCCGAGAAGGTCCTCTCGCGGGCCTCGGGTCTGGAGCGGGTCGTCCCCGGCCAGATCGTGGAAGGCCGCGTCGACCTGGCGATGATGCACGAGCAGGGCGCGCAGACCGTCGGGCCGTTCCACGACATGGGCGCGAAGAAGGTCTGGGACCCGGACCGCGTCGTGATCGCGATCGACCACTGGGTGCCGGCGTCCACGGAAGGCGCGGCCGTGCTCCACCGGATCCTCCGTAAGTTCGCGGACGAACAGCATCTGCCGCACTTTTACGACGTGGGCAACCACGGGATCTGCCACCAGATCCTCGCCGAACACGGCTGGGTCGTGCCCGGCGACCTCGCGGTCGGCACCGATTCGCACACGAACATGCTCGGCGCCATGGGGGCGGTCGCCGCCGGCATCGGTCCTACCGAGATGGCCGCGGTCTTGGCGCTCGGTCGGCTGTGGCTGAAGGTCCCGCCGACGATCCAGGTCCGGGTCCGCGGATCGCTGGGTCCCGGCATCACTTCGAAGGACCTGATCCTCCGCATTCTCGGCGAGATCAAGACGACCGGGGCGACGTACAAGGCCGTCGAGTTCAGCGGTCCGACGATCGAGCAGATGACCATGCCCCAGCGGTTCACGATGTGCAACATGACGACCGAGATGGGGGCGAAATGTGGGATGGTGGCTCCGGATGCCCACACCTACGAGTACCTCGAGAAGATCGCCAAGCACCCGATGCACCCCCTCACGCCGGACAAGGATGCGGGGTACGAGCGCACCCTGGACGTGAACGTCGACGGGATGCCGCCGATGGTGGCGTGCCCGTACTCCCCGGACAATGTGCGCCCCCTGACCGACGTCGCGCGCGAGCACGTGCACATCGACCAGGCGTTCCTCGGCTCGTGTACGAACGCGCGCATCGAGGATATCCGGGAAGGGGCGGCGCTGATGAAGGGCGAAAAGGTGCACGCCGGCGTCCGGTTCATCGTCTCCCCGGCATCCACCTCGATCTACCAGCAGTGCCTGCAGGAGGGACTCATCGAACTGTTCACGAACGCGGGGGCGGTGTTCACCAACTCGAGCTGTTCGGCCTGCTTCGGGGGCAACATGGGGATCCTCGCCCCGGACGAGGTCTGCGCGTCGTCGTCCAACCGCAACTTCCCCGGCCGAATGGGACCGAAAGAGGCCCGGATCTACCTCATGTCGCCGGCGGCGGTCGTCGCGGCCGCGATCCGGGGCGAGATCACCGACCCGCGCGAGATGCAGTAGGGGGCCCGATGCAGGACGTGATCGTCGGGAGGGTCTGGACCCTGGGACGCGACGTCGACACCGACGGGATCATCAGTGGAAAGTACCTCACCATCATCGACCCGAACGAGCTCAAGAAGCACGTGCTGGAGATCGCCCTTCCCGAGTTCGCCGAGGGTGCGAGGCCGGGGGACATCCTCGTCGCCGACGAGAACTTTGGGTCGGGCTCGAGCCGGGAACATGCACCCCAAGCCCTGCGAGCTATCGGCGTCTCCGCGATCCTCGCGGACAGCTTCGCCCGGATCTTCTTCCGTAACTCGATCAACCTCGGACTTCCGGCGATCGAGGCCCGAGGGGTGCGAGCGATCTTCGAGACCGGCGACATGGCCCGTATCGCGATGCGCGAGGGACTGATCGCCAACGAGCGCACCGGCGCCACCCTCCACTTCCCGCCGCTGCCCCACCATCTGATCGAACTCCTCGAGGTCGGCGGGCTCGTCGAGAAGGTCAAGCGGGAGCTGGCGAGCCAGGAGTCCGGAACTCCCGCATGAGGGACGCCGGATACTCGATCCTCCTCCTGCCGGGGGACGGAACCGGACCGGAGGTCGTTGCAGAGGGGAGGAAGATCCTCGGTGCCCTCGCGGAAGGCGACACCGCGCGATGGCACCTCGACGAACGTCCCGGTGGGGCCCAGTACTACCTCGCCCACGGCAAGGAGTGGGAGCCAGAGACGGAAGCTGCGGCCCACACGGCCGACGCGATCCTGCTCGGGGCCGTCGGCTGGCCCGGAGCGACGCTACCGAACGGGGACAACGCCGGCGCGGCCCTGGTGCTCGGGCTCCGCCAGAGCCTCGATCTGTACGCCAACGTCCGACCGTGCCGCCTGTACCCTGGCGTCCAGCACAAGATCAGCGGCGCCTACAGCACCGTCTGGTCCCCCAAGAACGTCGACATGGTCATCATCCGCGAGAACACCGAAGACCTCTACACACCGGCGCACGGCATCCTACGGCGCGCCGACGAGACCGAGGTGGCGATCGACAACCGGATCATCACCCGGAAAGGCTCCGAACGGGTGATCCGTTACGCGATGCAGCTCGCGCGCACTCGCCCGCGGGGCGCCCCGGAGGACGGCATCAAGCGCGTGACGTGCATCGACAAGTCCAACGTGATGGTCGGCTGCCGGTTCTTCCGCGAGACGTATGATCGCCTCGCCGTGGAGTTCCCCGAGATCGAGCGCGATTACGCCTACGTCGACGCCTTCACCCAGTGGCTCGTCCGTAACCCCGAGCATTTCAACGTCGCCGTCGCTACCAACTTGATGGGCGACATCATCACCGATCTCGCGTCCGTCCTGCAGGGCGGGATGGGCTTCGCGGCCGGCGGAAACATCGGCGACCACCACGCGATGTTCGAGCCGGTCCACGGTTCGGCGCCGAAGTACGCCGGCCAGAGCAAGGTCAACCCGTTCGCCACGTTCTTTGCGACCGAGATGATGCTGCGCTGGCTGGGCGCCCGCCATGGTGACGCCCAGCTGGTCCGCCAGGCGGACCGGCTCGAGCGGGCGATCGCCTCTGTGCTGGCCGCCGGTACCGCGCGGACCTACGACCAAGGCGGCACCGTCACCACCCGCGAGGCGGGCGACCGCCTCGCGGAAGCGATCCGGAGGCTGCCGGCATGACCGAGCGGCGAGAAGTGGCGATCGTCGGCGGCGCGACGGTCAAGTTCGGGGTCCGGGACTCGACCTGGGCCGAGCTGGCCCAAGAGGTCGGTGGCGCGCTCTTCCACGCCGTTCCCTCCCTCCGGTCGGAGTCCGTCGACTCGCTGTTCGTGGGCGCGGCCGAACCCGAGCGGTTCGCCTTCCAGTCCCACGTCGCGCCGCTCGCGGCCGAGCAGATGGGCCTCACGCCGCACAAGGTCGTCCAACGCACCGAGTTGGCCTGCGCCTCCGGACAATCCGCGATCCGCAGCGCCTACGCCGCGATCGCGTCGGGCCTCTCCGATGTGGCGGTCGCCGTCGGCGTCGAGAAGATGAACATCCCGTCGATGGCCGAGGCGAACACCTCGATGGCGTGCGTCATGGACCGGCCCTGGGATGGGGCTCATGGCGCGACCGCCCCGCCGTTCTTTGCCATGGTCGCCCAGCGGCACATGCTGGAGTTCGGTACGACGGAGGACGCGCTCGCCGCGGTCTCCGAGAAGAACCATCGGTTCGCGAACTCCAATCCGCACGCGCAGTTCTACGAGAAGACGTTCGACCGGGCCAAGCTCGCACGCATGCCGCTCATCGCCCCCCCGCTTCGCCTGGGCGACTGCTCGTCGATGACGGACGGGGCGGCCGCCGTCGTCCTGACCTCGGCGGACCGCGTCGCACCGTTCACCGACACGCCGGCGTGGGTGCGAGGCAGCGGACAATCCTCGGACTTCCACAATCTCGCGAACGCCGGTTCGCTGACGGACTGGGTCGGGATGCGGCACGCGGCCCGCGAGGCGTTCGCGAGCGCGGGGATCGGACCGAAGGACCTCGACCTCGCCGAACTGCACGACTGCTTCTCGATCAGTGAGATCGTCGAGTACGAGGCGCTGGGCCTCTGCGCGTCGGGCGAGGGCGGGCGTTTCGCCCTCGAGGGCCGCTCCGACCGGGGCGGGGACCTCGTCGTCAACACGCGGGGCGGGTTGCTGGGCTGTGGACATCCGCTCGGCGCCACGGGAGTTGCCCAGGCGGTCGAAGTGTTCGACCAGCTCGCCGGGCGGGCTCCGGCCGCGCGTCAGGTTCCCGACGCCCACTGGGCCCTCGTGCACAACCTGAGCGGCAGCGCGAACGTCCATTCGATCATGATCTACGAAGGAGCGGCGTGACGGCGGAGGAACCCGCTCGCAAGAAGCGCACCGCGGTGCTGGCCGAGCCCGTTCCCGCCGCCCCGGTCGGCAAGACAGAGGACCAGCGCGTGCCGTACCTGCTGGATTTCTACCCGCTGGAGGAGGCACGCCACACCCGGGTCTCGGCGTTCTACGAGAACCTTCGGCGCGGCCGATTCACCACGACCCGCTGCCGCCACGACGGGACCGTTCTCTGGCCGCCGCGGGTGATCTGTCCCAAGTGCCATTCCGGGGACCTGGAGTGGATCGACCTGCCGAGATCCGGCCACGTGTACGCCTTCAGTGCCGTGCTGGCGGGCGCACCGCTGGGCATGGAATCCGAGGTGCCTTTCGTCGTCGGGCTGACCGACCTAGACGGGTCGCCGCTCCGCCTGTTCGGCCGGATCGTCGGGCGGGCGTGGACCGAGTGCCGGGTGGGCATGCCGGTCGAGGTCGAGCCGTTCGAAGTACCGGGCGAGCGGGTGTTCTACCGCTTCCGCGCGAAGGGTTAGCGGGGGTCCCGACTGCTGCCGGGTAGGCTCGCAGCTAAGTCGGTTCCGGCTAGTCGAAGGGCGACTCTTCTTCGTCCGTCGGCTCCGGTGGGATCACGGTTCCAGGCGCTAGCCGACTGGCGATCCGCTGAACGACCGGCCCGAGATTTCCGCGATCGGGGATGATCCCCCGAACGAGGCGACCCGAAAAGCCACCGGAGCGTCCCGCCATCCGCGCGTTGTACGAACGGAGCCTTCCCCCGCCGATGGTTACCGTGAGGGACATCGGCGTTGCGTAGATCGCCTGGCCCACGGCGTGGGGTGCCGCGCCCCGGTAGGCGATGGATACCACGTCGCTGTCGAACGATTCGACGCCACCCAAACGGAAGTAACCGAACGCGACCAGGAACAATCCCGGGACCAACGCGACCTCCACCAGTGGGGTGTTGCCCCTCCCCGAAACGTCGAGCAACGCGACGAGAGCCACGATCACGATCCCGGCCACGAGAATCGAGATCCCGATCCAGCGCGCCCGCGCGGTCGCATCGGGAGCGCGAACGACATCCCGCTCGCCGCCGGCGAAGCCGTAGATCTCTCGTCCGGGCGAGCCGACTCGACCCCGAACCCAAGGACCGGAGTCAAGACCCTCTGCCCTGAAGCCCGCATCGCGGACCAGCACCCGGGCGAAATGGTGGAAGCCCCCCGCGGAGGTGCCGACCACGGAAGCGGTCGCCTGGCTCGTCCACGGTCGGCTGGCCAAGCCCCCATCGACGAGCGAATCGGGGTCCCCTCCGGGACCGGGGAGCGACGCGGAACCCGAAGGATCGTTGGGCGAAGTGGGGAGCGGTGCGGACACGGTCACTCGGCGACTCATGTCGAATTCTCCGGCGGGATAAGGACTATTGCCGTGGCGGCGCCGGGCGCATTCCGCGTCGGGCCGTCCTCGCAGCGAGCGCGAGCGGCGCTCTCGGCGGCAGTCTATTTATACACCCCCTAAGTCTCGCGCGCCGCCGTTTCAGGAGGGTCACCGGTCGATGGCAGAATCGCAGTACGGGTGGTGGCGCCGCCACGGCGTCATCGTTGCGCTCCTGCTCTCGGCGTTCACCATCGCGATCGCCGTCCGCACCCTGTTCATGGCCCAGGTCATCGAGATCTGGGGCCCCCTCAACGTGTATGGGGGAGGCTCGGATTCGTTCTACCACTCCCGGGTCGCCTCGTACATCATCCTCAACCACCAGAACCTGGTCCGCGATACGTCCCTGAACTACCCGCTCGGGGCGGTCAACCCCCGCGAACCGCTGTTCGACTGGATGAACGCGATCCTGGGGATCCTCTTCGCCCCGTTGTTCGGCGGGAGCGCCGTGACCGCTGGGGCCTGGTTCCTGTCGGCCCAGGGACCGATCTGGGCGGCGCTCGGGGTATTCCCCGTTTACCTGATCGGGCGCGAGGTCAGCGGCCGCCGGGTCGGGATCGTCGGCGCGTTCCTCTACCCGCTGATGGTCGCCAACATCGACTCGTCGACGTTCGGTTACGCGAACTATCTCGCCTTCTACACGTTCTTCATTCTGCTCGCGATCTACGGGTACCTCCGCACGATCAAGGCGGTCGGCTCGCGCCGATGGGTGACCAGCTACCGGGATCCCAAGGCGATCCGCGCCGGCCTCATGGGCTTCCTGCGGACGGAACGCAACGCGGTGAAATGGGCGGTCTTCACCGGCGTCGCGTTCGGCGCGCTGGCGCTGGCCTGGCAGGGATACACGTTCTTCGTTGCCACCGTCGTGATCTTCCTGGTCTTCGCGCTCATCGTCGAACGCATCCGCAAGGTCGACTCCTTCGGCTTGTACGTCTCGACCTGGATCGTCGCGCTCATCGGCTTTCCCATGGCCTTCCCGTACTACATCGCGCAGGGGCTGTTCGCGGGCTGGTTCGACCTGCCGCTGCTGCTCTTCTTCGGAGCCCTGCTCGTCGTCCTGCCGTTCATCATGCTCCGCGACCAGCCCTGGGTCATCTCGGTCCCGATCCTGGCGGGCGTAGGCCTGGTGGCGGTCGGCATCCTCGACGTGTTCTCCCACGCCGCCTTCATCAACATCATCACGGGGCAAGGCTACTTCGTCAAGACGCTCGTCTACTCGACCGTCGCCGAGGCGCAGGCGCCGTCGATCGACCAGTTGATCCTCGGGTACGGCGTGGTCACGTTCTTCCTCGCGTTCGTCGGACTGGCGCTCTTCATCCTGGGGACCATCCGCGCGCGGTTCAAGCGCGTCCAGATGCTGTTCATCGTCTTTGCGATCATCAGCATCTACCTCCCGATCTCCGCGGCGAAGTTCTTCTTCCTCGGGTCGGCCGCGTTCGCGCTGCTACCGGCCGAGGCGATCGTGCGCGCGCTGGATGTCGGCGGCTACTCCCAGCTCCGACGCAACGCCGCCTCGCTCTCGGACCGACGCGGGCAGTTGGCCGGCTTCCGCCGGGCGTTCAAGGTCCGGCATGTGCTGATCATCCTCCTGGTCCTGGTGATCGTGACCCCGAACGTTTGGTACGCTCTGGACGCCGGGGTGCCGTACAACGACAAGACCCAGTTCAATCTCCAGGTCTACAACACGCTCCCGCCCCCCCTCCGGACGAGCCCGCAGAACTCATCCTCGTTCTACCTCGGGGCGGCCGGTACCGAGCTCGACACTCCGGACCAGTACGACGAGGGCGGGTACGACTGGCTAGCCCAGCAGGATCAGAACCTGCCCGAACCCCAGCGACCGGCGTTCGTCAGCTGGTGGGATTACGGATTCCAGGCCGTCGCCGAGGGCGCCCACCCGACGGTCGCCGACAACTTCCAGAACGGGATCGACCCCGCGGGTAACTTCCTACTCTCGCAGAACGAGTCGCTCGCGATCGGCGTCCTCGCGACCCGACTCCTGTCGGCCGAAGCGACCGACACCGGCCAGCCGTACCTGCCGCCGGCGCTCAACGCGATCCTCCGCAGCGACGGCGTCAACGTCACCGAGCTCCACACGCTCCTCGCCAACACATCGACCGACGTCGGGCTCGTGGAGCACAACCCCCAGCGCTACCTCCCGGTCAATCCGTCGAACCTCGATCCGGCCAATGCGATGTACGACGCGGTCTCGTACTTCCTCGCCTCGACGTTGAGCGAGAGCGGCGTCGTCCAGGTGTACGACGCGATCCAGAGCTACACGGGCTGGTCGATCCGCTACGCGATGGTCGATAGTCGCCTATTCCCTACCTCGGGCTCCTCGACCGGCATCTTCTACGCGCCGGCCGACCTGACCGACCGTCAGATCTCCGCCGGCGGCGTCCCCGTGACCTATTTCCAGGTCACGGTCACCGGCTCCGACGGGAACACGTACTCCCTCGGCACCGTCCCCTCCGGGATCACGGCGGCCGGCTACAACATCAACTATTACGCACCGTTTTACGACTCGATGATCTACCGGATCTTCTCCGGCTACAACGGCACCGACGTGGGCGGGAGCGCCGGGATCCCGGGCCTGACGGCCACCAGCGACCCGGTCGAACCGGCGTGGATGCTCCAGCACTTCCAGGTCGTCTACCGCACCGCCTACTACTGTCCATATCCGGACCCCGCCTCGCACCCGAACTGCTACCGCGCGGCGAACGCGATCACCGCCGCCCACGACGCCAAGATCCAGAACGGTTCGCTCGACGAGGACCCGGCGCTGTACTACGGCACGAACGGGGGTGGCGGCGAAGCGATCCTGGAGTACTACCCCGGACAGCCCATGATCGGGACCGTCCAGTTGCCGAGTGGGACGCCGGTCTCCAACGCGCGCGTGACGGTCTACGACGCTTGGGGCATCCCGCACATGACGACCGTGACGGGGGCCGACGGCGGCTACTCCGTGATCCTGCCACCGGGCAACGACACGGTCAACGTGACCACGGGGACCCTGAACCCGATCGACGAGGCGGGCAGCACCGATCTGCTCAGCTTCCACATGAACGTCCCGGACGCCGTCGGGTTGAGCCCGAACGCCCCGACGCTCGTCCGCAACATCGGGCTGCGTGCCGGGACGGTCCAGGGGTTCCTGTACTGGAACGCCGCGAACAACTCGTCGTTCCTCCCGCCGCTCGACAGCTTGGTCTCCGGGGCGACCGCCGTGCTCTGGGGGAGCGGGACCGCGCGCACCGTGACCACCGACGCGAGCGGGGCGTTCGTGCTGGCCAACGTGGCCCCCGGCGTGTACAACTTCAGCGTCCGCTACCAGGGTTCGAATTTCACCGAACCGATGATCTACCTCAAGACCGGCGAGACGTACAACGCGACCGCCGGTCTGACGCCCGGGGCAGTGAGCGGCAAGGTCTTCCTGCCGATCGGCGGGATCGGGGCCCGGGGTGCCTCGATCACGGTCACCGGCGCGAACGGCGCCGTGGCCCACGCGACGACCAACACGTCAGGGGAGTACCGGATCTCCGACCTCGGGACGGGCAACTACACGGTGAGCGCTTCGCTCTCGAGCGGCGGCCTGGGGGCGCCCGCCGCCTCGGTCCGCATCCTCGCTGCCGGCCAGAAGCTCGTCCAGAATTTCACCCTCAGCCAGGTTACCTCGGTCAGCGTCATCGTCCTCAACGACGGGAACCCGGTGGCGGGGATTCCCGTCCGGTTCTCCCCGCTCAACCCGCTCGGCACGAGCCTGACCAACACCTCGGGCGGACCGCCCAAACCCAACGCGACGCAACCGTCGGGCGCCAGGACGAACACCAACTCTACGCTCGTGATGACCGACGCGTCGGGGGTCGCGGCGGCAATCCTGCCCGCCGGCAACTACTCCGTCTATGCCCTGGGCCTCGTCGGAAGCCAGCTGGAGGGCGGCTTCTCGGCCGCGTACTTGCCGATCGGGCTGGGCCAGGTCGAACTGGCTCCCCTCGCGCTGTTCCCTACCGTACGTCTCAGCGGGATCGTCGAAGGCGGGGTCGGCTCGTTGAGCTCGGACACCGTCTACGCGTTCAACGCCCAAGGGGCCTCGGTCAGCACCCGAGTCAACGCGTCCAACGGTTACGCGCTCTACCTGCCGCAGGGGACCTACAGTCTGCTCGGCGTGCAGACGCCGCCGTCGACGGTCTCCCCGCAGACCGCCGCACAGCAGACGTTCGCGGGCCTGGCGAACGCGACGCTCTCGTACCCGACGACCGTGAATCTGATCCTCTCGCCGGCGACGACGATCTCGACGCGCGTCGGCGCGATCACGTTCACCAACGGGCCGGGGTTCTACCCCGCTTCCGGTGCCCAGGTCGAGCTGGGCCTCTCGACGGGGTGGCGGATCGCCGAGCTCGCCGACGCCAACGGGACGGCCACGTTCGCCGTGCCGACGGCGATCCCGAGCGGCACCACCTACTGTCTGTACGCCAGCGCGGTCGGGTTCGCGCCGGCGTCGCACTGCGGTCTCAGTCCCTCAGATCTGAGCGCGCAGTCCGAGCTACCTCTCCAGCTCGTTCCGGTCAGCATTAACCTGACCGTGAGCGGACTTCCGACGGGCCAGTCGATCACCGTGAATTTCACCGCCGAGACCAGCACGGCGAAGACCGTCAACGCCACCGGCGGGCCGTCGTTCCATCTCTCGCTCGCCCCGGGGACGTACGGGCTCACCGCGTGGGGTCCGGCGCCGCTCGTCGGTGGACTGCTGCGGCAGACGACCGCCTTCAACGTCACCCTCCCCCTCGGCACTTCGTCGACGAGCCTCAACCTCTCGGTCCTGCGTCAGGTCTCGTCGCGCGGGGGACTGATCCTCCCGCCCCTCCTGACGACCGGATCGGTCGTCGTCGACCTGCGCTCGCCCACGCTCGGGAACTACTCGGTCTCCGGGTCGTCGTATGAGAGCGGCTTCTACGCCCCGCCCGGTGACTATGCGGCGTATGCGGCCGGTGTGCTCCATAACGGTTCGGCGACCGCCACTCCCACGACGTTCACGGCCCTCGGTTCGATCACGATCAATGCGACGGGTGCGATCTCGCCGACGTTGCTGGTGACGAGCGTCGCCGCGCGGCTCACGGGCAATTTGACGCTGAACGGGGTCGCCCTGAACTCGACGGGAGCGATCCACTTCGATTTCCTCGCCCCGGGGAGCATCTCGATCGCCGCGACCGCCAACCAGGGGCTGTACACGGGGTATTTCCCCCCCAATCTGACCTACACGCCGATCGTCAGCACGACGCAGTTGCTCATCGTCGGGGGGGTCGACCGGTACGAGACGCTCACCGCTTCGGCCGGCGACTTCTGTTCGACCGACCAGGCCGTCGGCTACTGTGACGTCCCCGTGACCGCAACCGTGCAAACGACGAAGTTGTCCGGGTCGCTGACGCTGGCCGGGTACCCCGACCTAGTGCCCGGTTCCCTGGAGCTGATCGGCCCCCTCCCGTCTCTCGGCGTCACGACGATCGCCGCGCCGAACGGCTCGTTCTCGGTGACGCTCGTTCCGGGCCAGTACCAACTGTACGCCAGCAGCGGGGGGACGAACGCCGCCCTCGCGAACCTGTCGCTCATCTCCGTCAGCGCGTCGAGCCTCCTCCCCCTCGATGTGGTCCTGGTCCCCACGTGGGCCGAGACGGTCACCGTCTTTGGGGCCCCCGGGACCACGGTCGGGCCGGTGACGCTGAACGTGACCGGGCCCGATGGCTCCGCGTTGACCCTGTACGATCTGGCGCTCAGCGTCCCGCAGACGTTCCGCCTCGCGCCGGGCCTGTATACGCTCACGGCCAGCGCGTCGGCCAGCCCCTACGGGGTCACGGCGCGCGCGTCGGCCGAGACGACGGTCTCGTTGCTGTCGGGCAACGCGGCGACGGCGCTGACCCTCGCGGTCCAATTGCACCCGTTCGTCGCCGTCACCATGCTCCCGCCGACGAGCGTCTCGGCGAACGGAGGGGGCACGATCGTCCTCGGGTTCGTCGCCCGGAACGTCGGCAACGCACCGGCCTTGATCCACTTCGTGGGGGCCCCGGCCACGTGGAACTTCACGATCACTCCGAACAACGTCACCCTCGGACCGCTCGGGGCGAACTCCACCCTCTCTGGCACCGCCACGGTGGTGATCCCGGCCGGGACCCTGGCCACGCCGCCGCCCGTCGAGCTCGAACCGTTCTTCGCCAACGGCACCAGCGCCGGATCGAGCAGCAGCGTCTCGGTCTCCGTCGCGCCGTTCATCAGCCTGACGGCGGGACCGTTCCCGGCGGGCACCATCCTGGGCCCGCGCTCCGGGACGATCGGATTCTACCTGCTCAACAGCGCCAACGTCGCCGAGACGGTCAGCATCATCGTCGACAATGCACCGGAGCTGGCGACGCTCGGCTGGGCGGCCGGGATCGAGCGCGGCTCCTCGCCGGTGATCGGCACGACCTCGCTCGCGAGCGGGACGAACCAGACGTTCAGCGTGACGTTGACGGCCCCCGGCGGCGTCGCCTACTACCCCAGCAGCGTGGAGGTCACGGCCACGGCGACCAACGCCTCGCTCACGGCGACGCGCACGCTGACGCTCCCGGTTCCCCAGGCCCAGCTATCGGCGAACTCCACGGGCCTCGTCGTGACCGGCCCGGGCATCGGCGCACCCAGTGCGTATCCCGATTGGTTCGTGCCGGCCCTGGCGTTCGTCCCCGTCATCGCGTTCATCGCCGCCATCCTCGTCTACCAGTGGTCCCGCACCCGGCGCTGGAGGCGCCGCTAGGTCCATGTCCGCCGCCCTGCGCTCTTCGCGGGACCTCGGCCTCGTCCTGGTGGTCGTCGTGCTGCTCGTGATCTCGTTCGCGCCCCTCCTGCTTGCCGGCCAGGCCCGCGCCGCCGTGAACTATCCACCACTGACCGGCGCGGTCGCCGGACCCACGACAGTGGGCCAGCTGACCAACACCACGTATCACGTGACCGCTCAGGGTGGCCCAGCCGAGGCGGAGAACGGCACGACCGTCGGGATCTACGATTACCACGCCTACGTCAGCGCGGACAACCTCACCGGGCTGAAGTGGGGCCCGGCGTCGGTCGGCGTGCTGGTCAACAACTCGATCAACCTGACGTTCTCGGCCGGGAACCACTCGGAGTCGGTCACGCTCGCGGTCCTCGTTACCTCGACGCTCAACGGCACGAACGCAACGCAGAACTTCACGCTCCTCGTCGCCGTCGTCCAACCGTACGTCATCTCCACGACCCTGGAGGCAGCGAGCGGCCTGGCCGTCTCCTCCTTCGTCCTGACCGTGTTGCTCGACGGGAGCCCCGTCGGGACGATCAAGGTCAACTCGATCAGCGCCGACACCGCCTCTCCGATCAGCTTCCGCTACGTCAACACCGATCTGGCGTCGGGGTGGCACACCTTCTCGATCAGTCTCGCGGCGGAGCACGGGCTCGTCACGTTCGCGGGCGGCACGGAGACGTTCAGCGAGTCGTTCTACGTCGCGCCGCCCCCGGCCGACAACACGATCTGGTACGTGACGGGCGCCGTGGCGTTCTTCGGTGCCATCTTTATATGGACATTGCGGGTCGGCGCGCGCCGCCGGGGTAAATCCAAGAAGTGAGCGCAGCACTGATCGCGATCGCGGATGTGAAGTGCAGCTCGTGCGGGCTCGCCCTCAGCGGACGCGGGGCGACGCACTTTCCCTGCCCGGAGTGCGGGGCGACCACGATCGGCCGGTGCAAGCGCTGCCGCGACCAGAGCGTCATCTACCACTGCACCCAGTGCAACTTCGAGGGCCCGTAGGCATCGATCCATGGGCCAGGTCGCCGTCCTCTTCCGGCTAATGCCCCAGGGTGTCGAGACCGACCTGCGGGCCATCGGGGAGAGCGTGCGGACGTCCGTTCCGACGAACGTGACCATCCGCGGCATGCAGGTCAAGGACATCGCTTACGGATTGAAGGCGCTCCTCGTCTCCGTCGTCATGCCCGACCAAGGCGGGGTGCTCTCCCAGACCGAGGCCGCGCTCGCCAAGGTCCCGCACGTCGAGTCCGTCGAAGTGATGGAAGAAGGCCTCCTGTAGGGAGGCGGGCTTCCCGCGGCCGTGGACCTGTTCACCCACGTTCTCATCGCCTACCTGCTCGCCTTCGGGCTCGTCGGGTTCCAGCCGGCGTACCTCGCCGCCGGCGCCATCGCGGGCGGCCTCCCGGACGGCGACATCCTGCTGTTCCCGCTCGCGCGGCGGTTCCCGATGCTGCGCCACCACGGCATCACCCACTCGATCTTCGGGGTCACGGTCGTTGCGGCGATCGGCGGGGGTCTCATCGCGCCGCGCATCGCCCCGGGCGACCCGCTCGTGTACTTCGTCGTGATGGAGGTCGGCGGACTCGGGCACATGCTCCAGGACGGGTTCACCCACTTCTCGGTGCCCCCGCTCCTGCCGTTCTCCGAGCGACGGCTGGAGCTCGACGCCGACCGCGCCATCAACATCGTGACGCTGGTCGTCTCGGTCGCCGCGTTCTACCTATTGCTCGGGGTCGAGCGCGACCACGTGCCGTTCGCGGTCTACTTGGGGACGGTCTACGGCCTCATGGCGTTCTACGGCGCGTACTTCGCGCTGCGGCTCTCCGCCCGGCTCTGGGTCGGACGCCACCTGAGGGACCTGGGGCCCTACGAAGTGCCGCTCCCGACCACGAACCCGATGACCTGGCTGCTCCTCCGGGAGCGCAAGGACGGCGGTCGGGTGCGCACCGAGTTCGCGCAGTACGTCTTCGGACGGGGGATCGTCCGCGGCCCGTTCGCGGTCGATGTACCGATGGAGCCGTCCGGGGCCGTCGGGCCGGTCGCCGACGAACACGACGCCCTGGCGCGGTCCTACCCGTCGGCGCGGCACGCGTCAGGCGTGCTCGAGGACACGTACCACTTCGGCGAGGCCCATCGGGAGGCGGACGGGAGCTGGCTCGCCACCTGGTACTCGCTCGAGATATCGGCGTTCGGCCGGGCGCTCGGCGTCCGGGTACCTCTCGCCCCCGACGGGACCCCCGGTACCCCGCGACGTGCCTGGCCCGTGCCGGGATGGCGGCGCCGGATCGCATGAGCCGCAGCGGTGCGCTCGTCCCCGCCAGCGAGGCGCCGGCCGAAGCGCTGCGGATGCTGGAGGAGCTCGCGCGCGCGCTCCGCGCGGAAGGTGTGGAGAGCGCCGAGGCGGCGGTCGGCCCCCTCGCCGAGTCGGTGCGCCGGTCGGCCCTCCCGGGGGCGCTCTGGGTCGGTCCCAAGGACGAGGCCGTGGGTATCGCCGTCTGGGAAGCGACGGGGGACGTCGGCCGCCGGACCGCGCTCTACCTCAGTCCGGCGTACCGGTCCGACGCCGCGGTGATCTCCTTCCTCGACGCGCTCGAGGCGATGCCGGGCGCGCTACCGCTGGTCGAGCTCAGCGACCAGCTTCCCGGCGTCACGGCCGCCCAGCGGCGGGCCATCTTCGGTGCGCGCGGCTTCGTCGCGGTGCCGCGGCTGGACCTGGGGTGGCCGGTCGACCGGGCCCCGCCGGAACCCCTGCGACCTGAGGGCGGCCAGCTGCGTCCGCTCTTGCCGACCGATTCGACGTCGCTGTCCCGCCTCCTCGTCGCGGCGTACGCCGACAATCCCACGGACGTCGCGTTGTTCCGCCGATGGAAGGATCCGACCCTGGAGGCGCGGAGCTCGATCGAGTTCCTGCTTTCGGGCGACCTGGGTCCGTGGAATGCGCCCGCTTCGTTCGGAGTCGAACGGGAAGGCGAGCTCGGTGCGGCTACGCTGGTCAACGAGCTCAACGGGGCGTTGATCAGCCAGGTCATGTCGGACCCTCGGTACCGCCGCCGAGGTTGGGCGACCGCCTTGCTCGCCCGCACGATCGGTGAGCTCCGGCGGCAGGGAACGCCGTCGATCCGCCTCGTGGTCACGCGCGAGAACGCGCGCGCCTACCGGCTCTATCGTCGACTGGGGTTCGAACCGGTGCCGGGTGCCGAGGGGGTCAGCTGGATCCATCCGGTGCGCCTCGGCCTTTCGGCCGCCTGATCGCTGCGGTCGACGATCCCTGCTAGCGACCGCCGCCCTCACGGACGCGTGCGCCGCAACGTGGGCAGAACGGGGGTCCGACGGGATCGTCACCCCGCGTCGGCATCCCGAACCCGCACTCTGGGCAGGACCGTGCTCGATCGCGCGTGAGCCACGTCCAGAGCCGATCCCTCCAATTCCGCCACGGTCCCAACCACCAATCGCCCCACGGGCGACGCGGGTCGGCGTGGGGACTTGATCCGGCCGGCACGGGCTTGGTCGGACCCCGTGGCGCGTGAGGCTATCGGCGTCGGGCCCGAGCCATGAGGAGTGCCGTGCCGACGACCCCGACTGCAGCCACGGCCACGACGGCCACGATGAGCAGCGCCGTCGTGGTGGAAATGCTACCGGTCGAGGTGGTCGGGGGAGAGCCCCCACCCCCGCCCTTGGCGAGCGGGGAGGCGTTCAGCGCAACGGCGAGCGCGGTCGCATGACCGGGGGAGACCGTCACGTTGTACCAGCTCGCATTGTACCCCGTCGCGGTCACCTCGACAGTGTAGAGGCCGGGGAGCAGGGACAGATTGAACGTCCCGTCGGCGGTAGGCTCCGCGCTGCCTCCCACGAACACGGCGGCGTTGGCCGGGGTGACCTTCCCCGTAAGATACCCGGGGCTGAGGCCGAAACTGATCAGCTCGAAATCGGGGGTCCCGGTCACGACCGCGGTGCTCGCCGACGGCGACGCCGTGTACTCCGCGCCCGCGCCGGTCGTGTAGGGGTACGTTCCGTTGGCCTCGTGGAAGACGATCGTCACTCCGATCCCATCGACCGTGGTCCCGGCCAGGTCGACCCCCCACGTCGCGCCGGCCGGTAGTCCGGCCTCGGAGAACGTCACGGAAAAGAGGTAAGCCGTGAAGTTCACGTAAATGACGACGTTCCCACCGGCGACGGTGAACTGGGAGGCGTAGGTCGGAGTCGTGAACCCGACCACCGGCGTGACGGAGTAGACGTACGTGCCGTTCGTCAGCTCGAGCTCCATGGCCGAACCGGGGTTCGGGTACGCGATCCCGCCGACGGTGAGACTCCAGCCGATGCCCGCCGGGAGTCCGCGCTCCAGGAAGTCCACGGGATACGGAGTCGGGTAACCGAGGGCGATGTGCGTCGCTTGTCCGGCGATGAGGGTGACCTGCGCATAGCCGACGAGGGAGCTCCCGGCCCACAGCGACACGTTGTAGCCACCGGGAGTGAGGGTGAACTCCGATTGATTGCCGACGTACGGGTGCGGTTCGCCGCCGATCACGATCGTCCCGGAGGCGAGCTCAGGGGCGGCCACGTAGAGCGTCGAGACGTTGGTCGAATAGTAGAGCGCACCGAGCTTGCCGCCGCCGCTCGTGACCTGGGCTCCGACGGTGCCGTTCGTGGCGTTGAGGTACGGCCCGGCGATGACATTGCTGATCGACTCACCGGTGTTGCTGCCGAAGTTGAACGCATCCGGGACGGCCTGGAGGTTGTGGCCGTTCCAGAGGTCGAGCTGCATGTCCATCTGCGTGTTGCGGTCGTCCTGGGTCCCACCGGGGGGCCCCGTGTAATCCCATTCGCCGTCGTAGAACAGGCCGAGCGGGGTGTATTGGGTGCCGTCGACGGTGAAATCGTGGTCCGTGAACCCGTGGGCGAACGGGAAGCTGACGTTGTCGTACGTCACCCAGCCGGCTCCGGAGTCGTACTGGAACGAGACGTGCGGCGTCCCCCCGACCTCTCCGGAGGTGACCCGTTCGGTCACGAGGTACGGGTACTTGATCGAAACGCAGTTGCCCGCATATCCTCCCGTGGACCCCTGGCAGGGCGGGGAATCGCCGTAGAAGTAGCCCGGACCGAACGAGCCGACCGAACCGTTGCCGACGATCGATCCTGTCGGCTGCAGCGTGCCACCGGTGCTGAGGTTCCAGACGTTGTCCAGGAACCCGATCGCCCTGCCCACGGTGTCGACATCGACCACGTCCTGGATCCAGAACGCATACGTGGTGCCACCGGGGCTCGTCAGCTTGAGGACGACGTTCAGCTGGAAGGTGATGAAGCCGTCTCCGCTCACATCGGAGGGGTAGTACGCCAAGATGCGCGTGATGTTGGCATCCGCCCACCAGATCGGCGTGGAATAGCTGTAGCCGTTGCCCTGGGCGTTGACCCCATAATCCGTCACGCCCAACGACGCCGGTTCGCTCTGGAAGAACGCGAACGGGTCGACGCCGTTTCCCAACGGGACCACCGACCGGTGCACGGGATGAGGTGGCGAGATCGGTACCGGGCCCCGGAGACCGAACGGATGGACGACGGGGATCGCCGCGGCGGCACCCCGCGACGGCGCCGCCGCGTGCGCGGGGGCGACGACGGCGATCGCGCCCGCCAGGCTCGTCAGGAGGAGGATCGACAGCAGCCACGCTGGTCCCGGCGGCCGGGCGACCGACCTCCGGTGGCGAACTGGCCCCATGGCGGCCCGACGAGCCGGCGGGAGATTATCAACCTGCGCCCAATTTTCTCTCAGGAGCCTGGACGTGTGACGGCGCCACCATGCGTGGTCGGGGGCCGCGACGTAGGAACCGGCTCCCGCGACGCGGGCGGGGAAGGACCATGATACCTTCCTGTGGATCGCCGAGGACCCACGATTCACCCCGGAGGTGTAACCACCCTGCCCAGGCGCAGCTGATCGCGTCGAGCTCATCGTGGATCAGGGGGCGCTCCGCGATGGCCCCCCGGAATCCGAACTCAAGCAGCGCGCGCTGGAGCCGCGCTCGCCCGGCCTGCTTCCGCGGCCAGCCCATTATGTCCTGGGAAGCCCCCGGGTACCCTTCGCACACGACCCGCCCCTCGGCTTCCAACTCCCCGCGCAGTCGCATCCCCCGGGCGGTCAGCATCCGCATCGGTCCGAGCGAGAGCGGGAAGAAGCGGATCCCGGCCCGGAGCAGTTCGCGGTCGCACTCGCGCAGGTGGGGTGGACCCCGTTGTTCGAGGCTCGCCCGCCCCCGGGGAAGGAACAGGGGCGCATCGATGATCACCAGGTCGGGGCGGTCCGCACGGATGCGATCGAGGATCTCGTCGTCCGAGCCCAAGGTGGCCACCCGGGTCGCGCGCCGGGATGAGAGTAAGCAGAATCCGGTAGCCCGTTGGGGACTGCCGGCCAGATCCACTCCCGCCACTTTCAGGGAGACATTTCGGGTCATTTGGGTCGATCACCGACGAACAGCGAACACGCGGCGTGACGTACGTCTCAGCTGGCCCCAGACCTGCGAGGCCGGGCGGGGCGAGGAGGAGCGCGCTTACGAGGCACATGGGCGAGTCGGGCGTCGAGCCAGAAGCGCATCTCCCACGTGCGCTCGAAGCCGATGCGGCGGTACACGGGGCGACCCTGGTTCGAGGCGTGGAGCAGGACCCGGGCGTGCCCGCCGTGGCGGGACGCACCGAGCATCAATCGGACGATGCGCGTCGCCAGCGAATGACCCCGATGCGGCGGTTCCGTGAACATCGTGAAGATGTACGGGCTGGTCTGCTGGGGCATCCCCGGTCGGGGCAGCGACGGCTGGTACCACATCGCGCCGCTCGCGGCGGTGTGACCGTCGGCGGTCTCGGCGATCCATGCGACCACGCGCCCGTCGCGCAGTCTCGGGCGCATCCAGCGCAGGTACTCCGGCGCGTGGGAGGTGAGATCCCGCTCCGAGAAACGGCGGAGCTCCCGCCACATCGCGGTCCGATGGGCGACCAGCGTCGCGAGATCGGATTGTGTCGCGCGGCGAACGGTGTACGGGGAGCGTCCGCGCGAGCGAGTGCGAGCCGGCGCCACGCTGATGGCAGGGGTTCACGCGCATAACTTGGCGCCGGGCCCTACATCGAGGGCACGTTGCGCTCGAGGCAGAACGTGAACAACACCCCCGCCAGGCGCTGGGGCTCCTCGATGGGCAAGAAGTGGCCCGCGTTCGGAAGGGTCAGGCGGGAGAGGTTGGGGAACCCAGACGCCAGGGCGTCGCCGATCCGGCGGATGAAGTCGGGAGAACGATCGCCCTCGAGGAGGAGCACGGGGGGAAGAAACTCCGCATGAGCGGGCGGCTCGACCCGCCAGACGGACGGATCATCCCACCCCTCGAGCCATCGCTGGGGATCCTCCACTGCCGCCGGAACTCGGGAGTCCGTGAGTCGATCTAAGGCGCCGGGTTGCGCGAACGCGGAATGCCAGAGCCCCCGAGCACGCGCGGTGTCGCCCGACCGGAGGGCGTTGACTATCGGGAGGAAACGTGCCTCGACCGGAGCCCACGAAGCGGTGTTCCGCGCCTCCGGTGCCGGGAATCGGACGATGGGATCGTGGAGGATGAGGCTCCGGAGCAGTTCAGGTCGCCGCAGTGCCAGACGGATCGCCGCAGCGACCGAGAACGTCGAAGCCATGAGATGCACCGGATAGATGTTCCGGCGCAACAGCTCGGCTTCAACGCGAGCGTCCTGCACGGAGAGGTCGTCCGACGGCCCGCCGGACGAGCGATCGGCCGTTGGGGTCTCTGTGAGCACCTCGAATCCGCCCCGTAGCCAGGGGATCAGCGTCGCCCACTCCGCGCCCCCGGTGAACGGATCGGCGACGAGGAACAGCGGATCCTTCGACGCGCCGGCGCCCTCGATGCTGTCGGCCCCGCCGTCCATTCTCGCGTTCCCGCGGCCGGTGCTCGGCGCGGACCGGCGCGGGCCAGCCGGACTCGAACCATAAAGAAGGGGACCCGTTATCGGCCCCCGATGACCCCGGAGAGCAACCTGGCTGCGACGTTGGCCCGATTGCGCGTGCAGGCGACCTCTCCCGCCGAGGACCAGCGCCTCGCCGCGGTGGTCAGCCTGCAGGCCCTGCTCGACCACGATTTCGATGCGGTCTTCGACGGGACCCAGGAGTGGGTCCTCGACCAGGACGAGCATTTGCGGGAGGTCGCCTGCCGCGCGTGCCTTCCCACGAGACCTGAACTCGAAGACTTCCAGGCTCGGCGCCTGCTGGGCCGGCTCGAACTGTTCATCGGCGATCAGAGCCCGACCGTCAACGCCGCCTGTGCGGGCGAGGCGATCCCGGCTCTCATCGGCGCCAACCCGACGGTGGGAGTCCCTTGGATCAAGGAATGGACCCACAACAACGACGTACCCGTGCGCGCGACGATGGCCATGGCGCTCGCCGGCCTGGCGGGGAGATTCCCCGCCGACGCGATCGAGGGGCTTTCCGAATTGCATACCGATCCCCGTCCCGTTGTCCGCCAGGCGGTAGCGGACAGCGTGGCGTTGATCCAGGAACGTCAGCCCGCGCTCCGACACGCGCTCGAAACGCGATTCGGGCCCGGAGCGTCGGACTACTAGGGACGCCGGCGTCGACTCCATAGGGTCCGCCGGCTCCGGAAGGTTGCGTGCAGGACCCGTCGCGGGCTGCCCCGCTCGACTTCCTTCGCGGGGCGCCCGGCCGCGCCACCGTCGTCCTGATCGCCTTGCGGATCGCCTACGCGTACAACTGGTTCGACGTCGGGCCGGGGCTGCCGAACGTCAGCCAGACCTTCGGCGTCGGGCCGGCGGATTGGGGGCTGCTGCTCGCGAGCTTCCTCGTCGGGGCCGGGGTGCTGCAGGTACCGGCCGGGCTGTTGTCGCTGCGATTCGGGGCGCGCGGGGTCTCCCTCTGCGGCGCCCTGCTCCTCGGGGCGGCCGACCTGGCAGCCGCCGGTGCGCCCAACTTCCTCACGCTGGTCCTGCTCCGGGCGGCGGCGGGGGCGGGGGGTGGGCTGTTCTTCTCCCCCGCGATCAGCCTCGTCGCGGGCTTGCACCCCGAAGGGCGCCGGGGCGTTGCGGTCGGGACCTTCAGCTCCGCGTTCAGCGCGGGCGCCGCGCTCGGTGTGTTCGTCAGCGCGCTCGTGATCCCCGAGATCGGATGGCGGGGCGCACTGGCGCTGGGAGCCGTTCTCCTGCTCACTCTCCTTGCCCTCGCCGCTCCGCTCGTGCCGGGGGTTGCGCGAGCTCCGACGCACGGGCGGACCGCGGTCCCGGCGGCGTTGCGATCGCGCGCGGTCTGGTGCATCGGACTTGCGTTCATGGGTGTCGAGGGCG
Organism: Thermoplasmata archaeon; assembly: GCA_022750205.1. Classification (GTDB taxonomy): domain Archaea; phylum Thermoplasmatota; class Thermoplasmata; order Lutacidiplasmatales; family UBA184; genus Lutacidiplasma. Next base: position 1,492 of record JAKIWD010000022.1, on the reverse strand, counting down.
CTTCCCTGTCCGCGGGCCAGTACTTCGTCCCGTTCGCCGAAGCAACGTATGCCTGGGCACCGGCGCTCGCCGGTGGGATCGCCTCCCTCTTCGTGTTTCCCAGCTTCTTCGGGGGGCCGATCGGCGGCGCGCTCACCGAGAGGTTCACCAATCGGCGCACGCAGCTCGTCGCCGCTGGCAGCGTGTGTGGCGCGATGCTGCTGATCGTGCCCCACGGCGATTTCGCCGAGGTCGTCACGGCCGCCGTCGTTTTCGCATTGAGCTCCGGCTCCGTGTACGCGATGATGTACGTCCTCGCCCCGTACCTCCCGGGTATCCCCCGCGAGGAGCTCCCCCTGGTCATCGGCCTGTTCAACGCGATCCAGATCGCGGGCGGCGCACTGGTCACGTTCGTCGCGGCCCTGATCATCGCCCGCGACGGCTACACCGATGCCTGGTTCGCTCTCGCCGCGCTCTGCATTCTCCCCCTCGGGCTGCTGGCCGGGGTCCCGATCACCGGGTCCGCTCGGGGGGCGGGCACGCCGGACGCTGTGGTGAGCGGCCCGCCCGGGCTCCCCGGCGAGGGGCGGGCCAACCCCTAAGTTCTGGCGGTGGGTTCGCGCACGATTGATGGCGCACGGCGACCGTCTACAGACCTACGCCAAGCTACGGCCCGAGGCACGACGCCGTGGCCGTCCCGTCGAGGAATCGGCCTCGAGGTCCCTCTGACGCTGGCGTACTTCGGGATCCGTGTCCGGGACCTCGACCGATCGATCAAGTTCTACTGCGAGGGGTTGGGGCTCCGCGAGCGCGGGCGAGGGACCATGAGCCACGGCGGGGTTTTCGTCGGCCTTGAGGATCCTACCTCCCACCAGCAACTCGAGCTCAACTGGTACCCTCCCGGATCACTCCACGCGACCGACTACGATCCCGGCGACGGGCTCGATCACCTGGGTTTTGAGGTGACGGACGCCGATGTGACGTATCAACGCCTTCTGACCCTCGGGGCCACGCCGGCGCTCCCCGTGTGGCTCGAAGACGGGCGGTACCGGATCGGGTTCGTCCAGGACCCGGACGGGATCTGGGTAGAGATCCAGAGCCTTGTCGTGCCACTATTGACGGGGTAGTCCCGGGACCGCGGCAGCCCTATCTGGAAACCCCGGGCTCCTATCCCGTGGATCGCAACCTCCGCCTTCTGGGACTCGGTCTCGGTTTCCGGGCCTTGGGCCTGGCGCTCTGCTTCCCGTTCCTCTCCCTGTTCCTGTACAACGTACTAGGGATCAGCTACCTTGAGATCGGCGGACTGTTGGCCGGGATTGGCCTGGCCCAGATCCCGTTCTCCTTCGCCGGGGGCCTCGTCGCCGATCGGTACCCTCGGAGGATCGTGATCCTCGCGGGTCTCTTTGGTGAGGGAGCGGCGACGCTCGGTCTGGCGTACTCGATGGCGTTGCGCTCGTTAACCGGAGCGCTCGCGTTCGCGGTCGTCGGGGGTGCATTGGCTAACGTGGCGTAC
>JAKIWD010000205.1 GCA_022750205.1 Thermoplasmata archaeon | reverse complement strand
GCGAAGCAAAAGGCGGGCGGCCACTGGGAATCGGCGGACCAGCTCTACACCCCGAAGTACCGGTCGACGATCTGGAACGTCCAGGTCCTCGCCCTCTTCGGCGTCACGCGGGACGACCCGCGGATGGCCGCCGCGTGCGAGCTGTTCCTCGATCAGTTTGCGCGCCTCGACGGAGGGTTCGACAACGCCCCGGATCCCCACGAACCGAGCGAGCTCTGCGTCACGGGGAACTTGACCCGCACGTTGCTCCTCGCAGGGTACGGCGACGACGACCGGGTCCGGGCCGCGGTCGATTGGATTGTCCGTGCTCAGCTGTCCGACGGGGGCTGGCACTGCTGGCCGCGGATCGCGTTTGGCCGTGGCACGCTCGACGGGTGGGAAGGGTTGAGCGCCCTCGCCGCCCTTCTCCCCGCCCGCCGTTCCCCGGCCGTGCGTCGGGCCATCGAGGGGGGCGCCGAGTTCTATCTTCGCCGTCGGCTCCTGGAACAGGGACGCCCGCCGTACGCTCCCTGGCGGCGACTGCACTTCCCGAACCACTACTACTACGACTATCTCGTCGGCCTCGACCTGCTGACCAGCCTAGGGAAGGGCGGTGACCCTCGCTTGGACCCCGCCCTGTCGATGCTCGAATCCCAGCGGAGGAGCGACGGTACCTGGGCGATCGACCGGCCTCACCCCGATATCGGGACGGGGGCCGGCTATTCCCTCCGGAAGAAACCCACGCCCATGATCGTGGAACCGGCCGGTCAACCGAGTCGCTGGCTGACGCTGACCGCCCTTCGCGCCCGACGTCTCGTCGCCACGGCGCGCCCGTCCCTCACCGTCTAGGACTTCGTCGCGACCCGCCGATCGGGAGCCCACGACTCGCATGGGCCGAAATCGAGCGCCCCCGTCGAGCCGACTCCCGAGTACGAGGATGACCCCGCTCTCCCGGTCACCGAGTCCGCGCGGGCTCCTCCCCGCGTTGCGCGCCGATCTCCGGAAAGCGGGGGACCCCGACCGGGCGCCCGCCATGCAGCGGTACATGCGGTCCTCGATGCCGTACTATGGGGTCCCGGCGCCGAAGCTGGCCGAGGTCTGTCGCCGCCGGTTCGAGGGGATCTCGTTCCGGTCCGCAAGCGACTGGGCGACGTCGACTCAGTTCCTCTGGCGAAACGCCGAGTTCCGCGAGGAGCGCTATGCGGCCATCGCCCTCTCCGGCTCCCGGGCCGCACGAGAGTTCCAGGTACCCGCTTCGCTGCCGGTCTACGAAGAGATGATCCGAACCGGAGCGTGGTGGGATTACGTGGACCAGGTCGCGATCCATCTCGTGGGTCCGATCCTGCGCCGCTTCCCCAGTCCGATGGCGGCCGAGATGCGCGCGTGGGCCGTCGGCGATGATCTCTGGAAACGACGGACCAGCATCATCTGCCAGGTGGGGTCGGGAACCGCGACCGACCGGCATCTCCTGTTCGATTGCCTGGAGCCCTCGCTCGAGCGTCGGGAGTTCTTTCTCCGCAAGGCGATAGGTTGGGCGCTCCGTCAGTATGCGCGTGTCGAGCCATCGATCGTGGCGGACT
>JAKIWD010000044.1 GCA_022750205.1 Thermoplasmata archaeon | reverse complement strand
GCCGCACGAGCGGTCGCCAGCGCGCGGGCGTACCACTCGAGCTCGCTGAAGAACCGGTCGAGGCGCTGGGCCCACCGCTCCGTGTCCGAGACGGGCCCCTCGTCGTTGAACGCGGTCTCGACCTGGAACACCGGCACCTGGCTCGGGATGCTGATCGCGGAAAGTCCCGAGATCACCTGTCGAAGCATCTCGGCCGCCCGAAGCCCACCGGCGATCCCACCGGCAGAGACGATGCCGAACGGCTTGCGTCCCCACTCGTCGAAGAGATGGTCGAGGAGGTTCTTGAGCGTCCCCGGGATGCCGTGGTTGTATTCGGGCGTGACGATGACGAACCCATCGGCGCGGTTCATCTCGCTGACGAACGACTGGACCTTCGCGTCGGGCGGAGACATCTCCCACTCTCGCCGAACGAGATTGCCGAGGGGCAGCTCCCGCGGGTCGTAGAGGTGCGTTTCAACTCCCGGGCGGCGCGCCAGCTCCCGAGCGACGAATCGCGCGACCCCAGCCGAAGCGCGAGGATCGCGAACGGTTCCGAGGATCACCGGCAGGAAGAGGGGAGTGGGCATGACCTCCCCACGCGCGTCCTCGTTTAAGGCCGCATCCCGTGAGGCTCAGGTCACCCCTGCCGCGAGCCCCCCGGAGGGCTCGGACGTTCCGGGAAGCCGTGAGCCGTTATGCCGGCGCAGCCGGCGCCGCGGGCGAGGCCGGCGCAACGGCGGGCGCGGCGGGAGGGGCCGTCGCGGCCTTCAGGGTCAATGGCGCCGTAGAGAGAGGAGGGGGGGCTACCTTGGGCGGTGTCGGCGCCGATTTGGGCGGCGGCAGCAGTCGCAGTCGGACGAAGGTGAGGATGCGGGCCCAGGCCTGCTCGGCGTTCGTTAGGTCATACGCCGAGAGGTCCCGGGCCAGGAAGTTCGCGCCTACCTCGGGCAGGTCGAGGAATTCGGCCCGTATCTCGTTGCGTTCGGCCGCCGCGGCGAACTGGGTGCGGGCCGTCGTCCCTCGTCGGTCGTGCCCTGCAGAGACCACGAGGGTCGGGGCGGTGATCAGCTTGAGGATGTCCACCGGCTTCACCGGCATCGGATACGCGAGGGCCAAGGCGCTCACCTGGCGATCCTCGGCGGCGAGCGCGACCGCGAGGCTCGCACCGTACGAGAAACCGACGATCGCGGTTTTCGCCGGATCGACCATCTCGCGGGCGCGGAGAGCCCGAAGGCCGTCCCGATAGAGCGCGACGAGGTGACGCACCCGCGCGGACTCCAGCGCGACCCCGCCCCCGAGTAGGCCGCCGCGGCGGAGGCTCAGGTGATCGGCAGCTCCGATGCCACCGGTCTTCCCCACGTCCGGCAGCAGCACCTCGTAGCCTTCCCGCGCGAGCCGTATTCCCGCGTCGAGCAGCGTGGTGGTCAAGCCGTAGACGTCCGGCGTGACGAGCACTATCGGGTGCTTGGCGACCTTCGTGGGGCTGAGGACGATGGCCGGGGCCCGGTGATTGGCCGTCGCCTGCGTTTCGAACCAGATCCGTTCGCTCCGATACGGGGGGAGCGGTCGACCGGGCTTCTCCTTGCTGTTGACGAAGGTCTTGTTGAGGAAGTCGATGACGCAGACCTGGAACCGCTCTTTCTGGAGGATGATCACGGCCTGTCGTTTGTGGCAGATGTCGCACACCCCGACAATGCCGCTCCCGAACGCGAGTCCGGGGTTGCTCAGGAGTTCGTCGTCGTCACGCATCGATCGACCTCCCGGCGCGCCGCCGGCCCTCGAGCGGGGGTCGGGTTTTAACCGTTGCCCGAGCGCCGGCGGCCGCGCGGCGACTGAATGGCACGAGCCGCGCCCGATCGCGCGGAACCAGGACCGTCACCCCGAGGGCCGCCAACCGGTCACGGAGGGCGCGATCGGCCGTGACCACGGCCGCGGGAAGCCGGCGTGCAAGGCGCACGATCGCGGCATCCCCTTTGCCCGAATTCCGCACGACGGAGAATCGATTGGCGAGGGTCCGGGCGAGCGCGGCGCGGGGCACGTTGCGCCTCTCCAGCGCTACGAGCTCGCGTCGGACGGAGCTCGGCACGCGGATCAGCGCGCCGGCGTGCCAGCGGTGTATCTCTCCTTCGAGATCCACGCCCTCCTCGAACGCGAGGAACAGCGCGTTGGCGTCGAGGAGAACGATCGGGCGCGACCGCTCCCCGGGAGGATCAGGGCTTTCGGGTGGCGATGCCCAGCGCTTCGCGGTCGTGCTCCCGCTCCCCCCGTCGCCCCTTGAGGAGGTAGCGTTGGGCCTTCTGGTTCGCGGTCTTGGGGATCTCGTCGAGGAACTCGATGTAGCGGGGCACCATGAAGAACGGAAGCTCCCGCACGCAGAATTCGAACAGGGCCCGCGGGTCGCCGGACTCTCCGGGACGGAGCTGGATGAACGCCTTGACGTCCTCTTCGCCCAGGGGGGAGGGGACCCCCACGACGACGGACTCGAAGACCGACGGGTGCCGGTTGAGCACGCTCTCGACGTCGTACGGCGCTAGATTTTCACCGCGGCGACGGATCACATCCTTCTTCCGGTCGACGAAATAGTAGTACCCGTCGTCGTCGCGGGTAACAAAGTCACCGGTGTGGAACCAGAGGTTACGTTCGGCGGTGACGGTCTGTTCGGCCTTGTTGACGTAGCCGAGGAACATCGTGTAGGGCGCGCGCGGTCGGACCACCAGCTCGCCACGGACCCCGTTGGCCACCGGTCGATCCGCATCGTCGACGACGTCGGCTTCCACGAATCCGAGTGGCGTGCCCACGGAGCCGACGCGAACCGCGTCCGGAGGGTTCATCAGGGTCGTGCAACCGCACTCGGTCATCCCGTAGAGCTCGATCAGCGACAATCCGAACCGTTGTTCAAAGGCCGGCCAGACCTGCTTCGTGGCGCCCGCGGTCAGGGCTACGCGGACCGCGTGCGTCCGATCCGTGGGGCGTTCGGGTTGTTTGAACAGGACGTTGATCATCGAGACCAGCAACGAGACGTGGCTGGCGCCATAGCTCGCGGCCGCTTGCCAGAAAGTGGAAGCGTGGAACCGCTCGTCGAAGCAGGCGGTCAGATCGTCCAGCAGGCTCGGTATCGCCGTCATCTCCTGCGCATTGCAGTGGAACAGCGGTAGGGCCGTGAACAATATCGAATCCGGGGTCAAACGGCTGCGTTCGGCCACCTCGCGGGGCGTCCGCAGTACCTTCTCATGCGGGATCAGCGCCCCCTTCGGGGGGCCGGTCGTCCCGCTGGTGTACAGGATCGACACGGGATCCCACGGGGCGGGCGCGGGCTCGTCGAACCGCTCCGAGCCCTCGAGGAGGCTTGCCCAACGATCCGTTCCGCCCGGAATAGGATCGGGGCCCCCCGTTGCTCCAACGATCCACTCCCGGGTGGCGGTCCGCGGCTCTCGGACCGCTTCGTACGCCTCCCAGAGCCGGCCGTCGACGACGAGCCCTTTCGCGCCGGAGTCTTCCAGCTCGTACCGGAGGATGGATCCCTTGAGACCTGTGTTCAGGGGGACCAGCACCACCCCGGCCTTCGCGGCCCCGAACCAGAGTTCCATGAACTCGGCGCAGTTGAACAGCAGCGCCGCGGCACGGTCCCCATGGCCGAGCCCGGCGGTCCGCAGCCCGTTGGCCACGCGGTTCGATCGTGCGTCTAATTGAGCGTACGTTAGGGTACGGTCCGCGAAACGGAACGCGGGTCGGTCGCCATTGCGTTTGGCCTTTTCCCGGACGAGGGTCGCGAGGTCGTGGTACGCTTCCCCCTCGGCGAGCACGGCGACCCTTCGAGGAGGCCCCTCGCATAATAGTTGGGGCATTGCCCGAGCCGGCGGGCTCTTCTAGCCGACCTGGCTGCGGCGAGCGTGCGCGGCTCCTCGCTTCCCTTCCGACCCGATCATCCCGCGGTCGCGGAACTGACGGCCGGTGCCGTCATCAGCGACCGCCGGGGTGCGCAGATCCTCCTCCTCCACCAGACCGCGGAGGACCGTTGGTGTCTGCCGAAGGGTCATGTGGAGCCGGGGGAGTCCGCGCTCGCCGCGGCACTCCGGGAGGTCTCGGAAGAGACCGGACTGACCGCGCTCGACGTCATGGGGGAAGTCGGCGAAGTGAACTATCGATTCTTCGATCCGTTGCGCGGGGTGAACGTGTTCAAGACCACGCTGTACTTTCTGGCAATCAGTTCCGATGCAACCGTCCGGCCGGAGCCGGGATTCGACACGTACGCCTGGCTGGCTCCCGTGGAGGCAGCGCGCAGGGTGAAATATGAAACCGACCGGCGGATGGTCACCGCCGCCGCCTCGGCGTTGGACGCTCGTCGGGGTGCCCCGTCCAGCTAGTCAACGTGGATTGTTGAGGGGCGCGAGGGAAGCTCGCCGGCGGGAGAAAAGGGGGGAAAGGGTTGGCTTGACGACCGGGAGCAGGGCCCTACGGGTTGCCCGCGGCTCCGTTCCCGGTCGGCGGATCGACAGCGCCCGCTGGAGGAGCAACGCACTGGGCCGCGCCTGCGCGTCGCCCGCGCCGCGCCAGTGCCAGGCCGACCAGCGCCACCGCCGCGACGGCCAGGACGACGGCGCCGAGCGCCAATCCGGCGGTCATCGCACCGACGGTCCCCACGGTCGCAGCGCAGGCGCCGGCAAGGCAGGATGCCCCGTGCTGTGCTTGCGGTACCGTCTCGGGCTGGGCTTGGACGACCGTCGGGGAGCTGGTGGTCGCGAGGGGGGTCGCGCCGTTCGAGGACGGCGGGCTCGGCCCCACGAGCGAGTTGTCCGCCGCCGCGTAGGACGTTGCCGCGGCGACCACTTCGAGGTGGTGCGCCGCATCCATCCGGATGTCCAGATTGCTCGTCGCGATGTCCTCGGTTCCGAGCTCATCGCCGCCCCAGCTGTGGTTGTCCCCTCCGAAGAGGTCGAAGTCGTGCGGGATCAGGATGACCCCGTCCACCACATCGAAAGGCCCGGTCCACGCAAGGGCGATCACGGGCACGGTAACGCCGTTGGCGAGGGTGATCTTCCCGAGATCGCTGCCCCACAACGCGACGGTTCCCGTCAGGTCGACGTTGCCGCTCGCGGTGGAGGCATCGCTCGTCGGAACCCCCCCAAAGCTCGTGCGGCTGGCCGAGAAGGCGACGGCCCAGGCCCCGGCGCTCGAGAACGCGCTCGAGCTGTTCCAAGCTTCCGGGGCGCTCACGTTCATCGGCACCAGTCCGAGCGCCGGCGAGAACGAGACGGCGCCGTGGGCCGACCCCGACAGGTCAAAGCCGGCCGACGCGTTGCCAGAGAACGACCCGCCTGAGAGCCCGTAGCGCATCGACTCGTTCAGGTAGGCCGAGTTCTCGAACGAGGCGTTGAGCAGACCGACCGCGGCGACCGCGGTGCCGTTGACGTAGACGGTCGCGGTCGTCGTCAGATTGGCGAAGCCCGCATCGCGCTCGAGACCGACGATGCTCAGGTTGCCGAACGCCGTCGGGGCCGAGCAGTTCGGGTGACAGTACTGGGCGTAGAAGCTGCCGCCGACCGTCCGCTGGACCTCCCAGGCCTGGGTCGAGTTCGAGGTGTTCGTCGCCGTGAAGATGACCTGCCAGCCGAAGAACGCCTTCTCGGTGTAGGTGCCGTTGGGCAAGTTCACCGTGACATTGACCCATTTCTCGGCGCCATACGCCCACTGCTCGCTCGGCCCTACCACGAGCGCTCCGGAGGGCGCCGACATCGGCGCGGCGAAAGCGGGCACGACGAGCAGGGCGAGCACGACCAACCCTGCCGCCGCGAACGTTCCGCCCATTCGTCCCACTCTGTTCATGTTGTTCCTTCTGGGGCGGAGTTTGCTCCACCTCAGCTTTCGGACCCCGAATTTCGCATATGAACGGATGTTCCAGAATCGGCCCCCGGCCTTGGACGCAGTGCTAGCCCGTAGCAAGGTGAGGCCCGAAGGGCCTCAGTCGGTCAGGCGGAAGCGAGCCGTCGCCTGGATCGCGAGCGATTCCGGATAGCCAGCGTCCGCGTGGCGAGCCACGCCAAGTCCTGGGTCGTTGTGGAGAACGCGCCCGATGCGGCGATCGGCATCCGCCGAGCCGTCGGCCACGATCACGAGCCCGGCGTGGATCGAGTTGCCGATCCCGACGCCGCCGCCGTGGTGGACCGAGACCCACGACGCGCCTCCGGCCGTGCTCAGCAGCGCGTTTAGGATGGGCCAGTCCGCGATAGCGTCGGAGCCGTCCCGCATCGCTTCCGTCTCCCGATACGGGCTCGCCACCGCTCCGGAGTCGTGATGGTCCCGCCCGATCGCGATGGGCGCGGCGACCTCGTGATCGCGAACGAGGTCGTTCACCAGATGACCGAATCGCTCCCGCTCGCCGTACCCCATGTAGCAGATGCGGGCCGGGAGTCCCTGAAATCGAACCTTCTCTCCCGCGAGGCGGATCCAGCGGCACAGCGAGTCGTTCGCCGCGAACTCTGAGAGGATCATCCGGTCGATGCGACGGATGTCCCCGGCGTCCGCGCTCAGCGCGACCCAGCGGAACGGACCGCTTCCGACCGCGAAGAGCGGGCGGATGTAGCGGGGAACGTAGCCCGGAATATCGAAGGCATTGCTGACCCCTGCGGTCTTCGCCTGAGCGCGGAAGCTGTTTCCGTAGTCGAAGACACGGGCACCCTGCGTCTGGAAGGCGAGGATCGCCCGGCACTCATCCGCCAGCGACGCCCGCACCCGGGCCAGGTACGCCGTCAGGTCGCGTCCGCGCGCCTCCGCCGCCTGCTCGACGTTGTACCCCGCGGGGATGTAGCCGACGCGAAGGTCGTGTGCGGCCGTCTGATCGGAGACGATGTCCGGGATGATGCGGCGATGGACGAGTTCCGGGTAGACCTCGGCCGCATTCGCACACAGACCCACCGAGAGGGCGGTTCGTTCCTTGACGGCGTTTCGGATGCGAGCCAGCGCGTCCTCCAAGTCGCGCGCTTCGACCTGCAGATACTCGGTCTGCAACCGGCGCTGCAGCGCCCGGGGATCCACATCCACGATCAGGGCGACGCCACCCAGCAGCGTCGTCGCGAGCGGCTGCGCGCCGCCCATCTCACCGAGGCCGGAAGAGAGGAGCCATCGCCCAGCCAGGTCCGGTGCATTGAATTCCAGCCGCGCGAGCGACGAGAGCGTCTCGTACGTCCCCTGGAGGATCCCCTGGGTCCCGATGTAGATCCAGCTGCCTGCCGTCATTTGACCGTACATGGTCAGGCCCCGGGCCTCGAGATCCCAGAACGTGGCGTCATCGGCCCAATGTGGGACGAGGAGTGCGTTCGCGATCAGGACCCGCGGGGCGTCCGGATGGGTCGGGAAGACCCCGATCGGCTTCCCGGATTGCACGAGGAGCGTCTCGTCATTCCCGAGGCGTTGCAGCGCCTGCACGATCCGGTCGAAGGCGTCCCAGTTGCGGGCGGCCTTACCGCGCCCCCCATAGACGATGAGGTGGGCCGGGTCTCGCGCGACGTCGGGGTCGAGGTTGTTCATCAGCAGTCGCATCGCCGCTTCCTGCGACCAGCCCCGGCAACTGAGGGTCGGCCCTCGGGGCGCGTGGATGCTCGGTCGTTCGGCGCCGTCCATCCGATCGACCCATGGAAACGTGCGGCCGTAAGAGCGTTCGCAAGCCTGCGCCGCTTGGGTGCCCGATGGGGCCGTCCGTTCGGGAGTGTGATCGGCGCCGACGCGAGCCGGTCGACGGCTCGGTAGGCAGTCTCCGGCAAAACCTCGGCGACGGAACCGCCGGTGAACGACGTCAAGGCCGCTCCCGAGGGAGGACCGATCCGGACCGGTGCCGGGAGCACTTCGAACCCGCCGGTGGGCCCGGCCTCCTCGGGGAGACTATTTTATCCACGATGCCGCCGATTCGCTGACGGGCGCCGCTATAGCTCAGTTGGCAGAGCGGCTGATTTGTAATCAGCAGGTCGGGGGTTCAACTCCCTCTAGCGGCTCCACTCGGCCCCCTTTCACTTCACCGAGCTCCGGCGCCGATACGTTCACTTACGAGGTGACCGTGATGCCGACCGTGCCCGATGCCCCGAGCGACGAGAAAGATTTCGCCGGGTTCTCCCCCGAGCCCCTCCGGCTCGCTCGCGCCCTGCGGCGCGACCCGAGTCGTGCTCTCGGATTCTGGGAGCTCGCCCAGGAACTCGGCATGTCCCTCCCGGACGTCGGCGATCCGACCCTCGCGCCGCAGCGCGCGGCGCTGATCGAAGAGTGGCGGGCGCGAACGAAGTTGGCGTTGACGCCCCTCCTCCATAGCCACCGGGTCGAGCTCAAGGTGGACCGGCACGGGACCCGGTTTCGATGGGTGGGTCGAAAGCGCGGACGCAAACGCGCTCTGCCACCCGACTACCCGTGGGACCGGCTGACGGTCTAGCCGACGGCGAGCGGTCCCCCGAGCCGCTGGCGCGCAGGCTCTTAGGCTCCCACGGGTTCGGGGGAACGAGGCGCGAGCATGGTCCAGAAGGTCAGCGAGGTAGTGGGCGTGTCGAAGGAATCGTTCGCCGATGCGGCGAGAATGGCTGTGGACACGGCGGCGAAGACGGTGCGGAACCTCCGGTGGTTCCGCGTAACGGAAATGGAAGGCGTGATTCGCGACCAGAAGGTCGCCGAGTACCACGCCACGGTGAAGATCTACTTCGACCTCGACTGAGCGCTTCCACCCGCGCGCTCTCGGGGCGAGGACCGTTCCCCTCCCCCGAGAGCCGAGACGTCCGGTAGTCCGGCGCGAGGTACTCCGGGCGGCTCGACCCCGGTGGGGGGCGCTGTCTCAGCGCCCCATTTTCGCCGCGCCGCGACCGAGGTTTTATCACCCGAGAACGGACTTGTCGCGGGATTCCGGGTGTCGCGCAGTGTCCGCCGGGGCTACCCCCGGCTTGTCGCCCTCCTGTTGGGCGTGCTGTTGGCGATCGTTCTCATCCCCTACCTGCCGTCGAATTCCGGCGAGCAGGTCTCGTACGGGCACCTCACCCCGGCCGTCGCTATCATCCCGTCCACCTTCCCGATCCAGCACGTCGTGTTCGTGCTGCTCGAGAATCATGCGTATGACAACTACTTCGGAGTGTACTGTCAAGCCCTGAGCTCGCTGTGCCCGGTGACCGGCAACGGCATCCCCGCCGGTGACTGCGTGAACATGACTCCCGGAAGCGTGACGGGCGGCTGCATCCGGCCGTTCGCCCTGAATGCGAGCTATGTGAACGTATCCTTGGGAGGATCGCACAACTACGGCGCGTCGCACAAGTCCTACGACGGCGGGAAGATGGACGGTTTCTACGCCGCCGCGCCGCACCTCAAACAGGTCCTCGGCTACTACAACGGATCGACGATCCCGGCGTACTGGAACCTCGCGGAATCGTATGGTCTGGGGGATAATTTCTTTTCGAGCGCGCTGTCGTACTCGCTGCCGAACCATTGGTTCATGGTCGCGGGTGCAGCGCCCCTCGAATCGGAGAACCCGTTCGGAGCCTTCTCCCGCCAGGGCGTGGCGGCCCCTCTTTCCGGCGGGGAGATGCAGTACCTCAATCAGTCGAATGCAACTCCCGCGCTCGATGACGAACTGGTCAACTCTTCCACGACCTGGCGCTACTACGACGACAGCACCAACAACCAGTCGTTCCTCGCCGCGCTCAACGAGACCGTTCACGGTGTGAACAGCCAGCCGAGCGTCTTTGACTACTGGAACCCCCTTATTTCCAAAGCGGAGACGTACAACTACAACCTCAACTCCCACTTCGTCCCGCGGGGCAACTTCTTCAACGACACCAAGAACGGGACCCTCCCGAACGTCTCTTGGATCATCCCGGCCGGATTCATGTCCGACCATCCGCCGGACAACCTGAACAACGGGATGGGGTTCGTCTCCTCGATCGCGGACGCCGTCATGAACTCGAGCCTGTGGAAGTCCACGGCGATCTTTGTTTCGTACGATGAGTACGGTGGCTACTACGACCACGTGGCCCCGCCCCAGATCGACCAGTGGGGACTCGGATTCCGGGTACCCGTCTATGTGATCAGCGCGTACACCCCCGAGGGGTACATTTCCCACGTCCAGACGCGGTTCGAGAGCGTCCTCCACCTGATGGAGTGGCGCTTCGGACTGTCGAACTTGACGTTCCGCGACGGGCTGGCCGCACTTCCTCTCGACTACTTCGACCTGAACGCGACGCCGCGGGCCCCGGATCTCATCACGATGGGGAACCCGTACCCCATGCCGCAACAGATCCAGTTGCTCAAGCGGGTCTCAGGACTGACGATCGTCACTTCGCCCACCGGCGCCAACCTGACCTGGGGCGAGACCTCTGGCACGGCGCCCGTCGCCGGCTACAACGTCAGGTATGGCACCGCGCACGGCCACATCACGAGCGCCAACCTGCCGCGGACGCAGACTTCGCTCGCCATCGCCGGCCTGGCGTGCAACTCTACCTACTCCGTCAGCGTCCTCTCCTTCGCGGGCGCCAACCGCTCGATCGCCGTCACGCTGCGAGCGACCACGGGTTCCTGTGGCGTTGGAGGCGTGGCCGGCGGTGGTCGGATGATCTCGCTGGTCGCCGTCGGGGAGAAGGGCCGTTTCGACGCGCGCCTGGTTCCCGCTCACACGATGGCCACCGGGGTCCCCCCGGTGGTCCGCGGCGGCGAGCTCGCGTACCCAGCGCCGGCGTACCTTACGCCCGGCTCGAACGGCCCCCCGGGCGGGTAATCCCGCCCCGAACCGTCGGGCTTAGCGATCTTCGTGTTTGGCGGACTCGGTCCCCTCGCTCGCGAGCCAAGTCGCCACGCCGGAGGCATGGGGGCCGGGCAGTATCGATTCGACCAGATGCACGACCCGCCCTTTCGGGTCCACGACAAAAGTGACCCGCCGAGCGAGGCCGAACGCCCCGAGGACCCCGTAGGCGCGACTGATCTCCCGGTCATGGTCGGCGATGAGCGCAAACGGCAAGGAGCAGCGTTCCTGGAAGCGACGCTGACTTGCCACATCGTCGACGCTGACCCCAATGACCTCGACCTGCTTCTCGCGGAACAGTGGGTACCGATGCGCGAACTCCTGCGATTCGCGCGTGCAGCCCATGCTCCCCGCTTTGGGATAGAAGTACACCACCACCGGATGGCCCCGGAGGGACGAGAGGCGGAGTCGGTCCCCGCGATCCGTCACCCCTTCAAAGTCCGGCGCGAGGTCGCCGACGGCGATCATCGCGCAGTATTCGGTAGTGCCTCTATTTGAGGCGCGCGTCGACAATCGAGGGGTCGCCTCGGGCTCCCCCGCGACGGGGGATCCGTCGCACGACGACGTCGCGCTCGCTATCTTCGAGCGGTGCGGCGGCCAAACTGCCAACGGCCACCTCGAGATCGTTGGGATCGCGCAGAGGAACGATGGCGCAGTCGACTCCGGGGGTCCCCCACAGGAACTGGAGCGCCGCTTGAGGGAGCGTCCGTCGATGTCCCCGGGTGAGGTGGGCCAGCTGCGTAACCGGTTTGAATTCCGCATTGAGCCTGCCGAGGGTCGTCGGAAGGGGTGGCTGGCCCGGAACCGCCCCCTCGTTCAGCCGCAATCGGGAACCGTCCAGCAACCCCGCCGCATAGGGGTCGGTGGATACTACCCCCGCTCCCGCGCGACGGACCTGATCCACGAGCTCTAGCCCCTGGCCGGCATTCAGGAGGTGAAGCGGGAGGGCCACGGCCTGCGGGCCGGCGGCGATCGCCGTGTCGAGCTCCTCTGAGGTAGGAAAGCGACGGTCGAAGCGCACCCCCCACCGACGCATCATCCCGGAGTTCGCGCATAGATCGCGGAGTGCGTGCTGGACGCTCGGATCGCCGAGCGTGCGAACCTCGTGGCTCTCGATCCACCCAAGAGCGACCGGCGATCGGCCGAGCCGGCTCGTCGCCCGAGCGACGGAGTCGCGTACGTCCTGGGCCCAATTCTCTACACGCAGTCCGAACACCCCACCGGCGCCCGGGAACTTGGGCATCGAGCCCGGCCCCGACTCCTCGGGCATGGCCGGTTCGCCCACGAGCGTCGTCATGACCATGATGTTCGAGGACTCCCCGTCTTCCCGAGCGGCCGTCCACCGCCGCTCCACTTCATCGGTCCGCCCGCCCGCGCTGCAATCGAATAGGCGGATCCCACGTTCGACGGCCCGTCGAATGAGCGCGCGTCCGACTCGGTCCTGTTCGCCAGTAAGCAGGGGATGGAACGCACTCGCGACGCCCACCCCCAGAGATGGGAGCCCCAGCGGGGCGTTCGCAGGCGCTAGCGGGTTCATGCCACGCGAGTGCCCCCGGGTTCAAACCAATGCCGGCCGCGCGTCCGGCGTCGTTCCGAGCCCGTTAAGGGCCGCGCGCCGCTGTCGAGCCCTGTGCCGGCAGCGCCCGTCGACCGACGACCGTTGACGGAACGGCTTCGACCGCAGAGCCTCCGCACGATGACCGGCAACGCCCGTGCCCTTCGCGACCTGGCGCGGTGGGCGGATGCCTGGGAAGCCACAGATCAGGCGCCTCGGTTCCGCGCGGCACTGCTCGAGGGGCCCCCGGGCGTGGGTAAGACGACGGCCGCTCTCGCTCTTGCCGCGGATCGTGGCTGGACGCTCGTGGAGATGAACGCGTCCGACGCGCGCAATCAATCCGCGATCGATGCCGTCGCCGGCCGCGCGTCGCTGTCGGGGACTCTCGGGAGTTCAGGGGTGTATCGTGACCGCCGGTCGGGGGGCCGTTCCCTCATCCTCCTGGATGAAGCGGACTGCTTGACCGGGAAGGCGGTGGCGGCTCCCCTGCGTCCCCGCAAGGTCGTCGGCTGGCGTGAGTTCCTCCGCGGTCGATACGGCACGACGGCCGCGCTGTCCGAGAGCTGGGGGCTGGGTGAAACGGGCGGACCGGCGGCCTACGCAGCCTGGGAGGACGTCAAGGCGACGACCCCGCGTGGCGCTCTCGCGGCCGTCCCCGCCGTTCAGCGAGATGTGCAGGACTGGAGAACCGGTGAGCGCACGTCGGATAGGTCGGACCGAGGCGGGCTCGGAGCGATAGCCCGCCTAGTAAAGGAGACGCGCCAACCCCTTTTGCTCACCGTCAACGATCCCGACCCGCTCACCCGATACTCACCCGTTTTCCGGAGCGGAGTGGCCCGTATCCGGTTCGAGCTGCTCACATCCGGCGACGTGCGCACGCTCCTCCGGCGCGCCATTGTCGATCTGCACCTGAACGTCACCGCCCCGACCCTCGACCGGCTGATCGAGCGAAGCCAGGGGGACCTGCGGGCCGCCTTCAACGACCTGGAGGCCGTGGCGGCGTTGCCGGCCAACACCGATGCCGGTATGCTGTTCGGCGGGCGCGACCACGCGTCCGATTTCGGCGAGCTCACCACGGAGATCCTCGCCAATCCCCGAGTCTACCGAACCGTTGAGATCCGCGAGCGACTTGACGCCACCCCGGACGACCTGTTCCCCTGGATCGAGGAGAGCGTCATGCGAACCTACGCCGATCCCGCCCGGCGGGAGCGGGCGATCACGCACTTGGCCCGCGCGGAGCACATGCTCGCCCGCGCCCGCCGGCAACGGGTGTACTCGCTGTGGAGTTACGCGACCGAGACCATGACCGGGGGTGTGAGCCTCAGCCTCGCTCCCAGCCGCCCCGCGAGCGGATCGGCACCGTTCCCCGAGTTCCTGAGCGCGATGGGTCGTACCCGTTTCGTCCGGGCAACGCGCTTACACCTGCTGGGAAAAACCGGGCCGTATCTTCACATCTCTCGCCGAAAGAGCGTAGAGTACGCCCTCCCGTTCTTCGAGGCGATGTTCGATCGGGCAACACTGGGTTCGGGGAAAACGTCGAGCCAGGTCGTCCGGGCGATCGTGCGCGAGATGAGGCTCGACGAGGAGGAGGTCGCCCTGTTGCTCGGGACGGAGCCGGCCAGCCCCCGTGTGCAAGGGCTGTTACCACCGGCGGCCAAGGACCCCGAGGCCCCCCATGCTGTCGAGGTTCCCGAAGCCGAGAGATCAGCTCCCGCCACCGAAGAGAAGGCGAAGTCGCGGCGACGGGTTCAGCGCCAACTCGGTGACAGCTAGGTCCTAAGGCCCTCGGCGAACCGACGGTTCGCCTATTGGAAGCGGCCGATGTGCAGGTTATCTTCGTGCTGACGGCGGAGGAGCGCGGCGTTCTTCTGCGCCACCCCGACGGCCAATGGACGGTTCTTCATACCGACCCGCATGAATCCGGCACCCAAGAATCCGGCGGCCGTGGCCTGCAAGGAGAAGTTGGCGATGCCCTGGCCCAGCACGTTGGGCGTGGGAACCAGGACCGGCTGCGGCGTTGTCGTGATGATCGGAAGTCCCGGCGGGACCGGAGGAGCGGGTGGAGGCGCCGTGGGAGGAGGTGCGATCGCGGCCGGGCCGAAGACGTGCACCTGCGCGAGCGGGAACGAGAGTGTGGTCAGCCCGGTGCTGTTGGGAGGGAAGTACGATGCCCACGAGTAGAGCCCATTGATGTCCCCCGCACCGGCGGCCCGGCAGCTGGTCGTGATGCATTCGAGCACCGGATCGAGCGCGTAGGGCGGACCGGTGTTGACGATGTTGAATGAGGCCGTCCAGCTGTCCCCTACGAACAGCTTGTTGAGCGACTTGTTCGTGCTCCAGTTCCAGCCGAGGTACGATACGCCCGTCTTCGTGATGAGGTTCGGGAGCACCTGGCAGCTCGAGAGATACCCACCGGGGGTGTTGCACGCCGCGGTGAACTCAGGGTTCGAGGATACCGCGAAGTTAGGTGGAGGGACGTACGTGAAGACCGGCTGGTTCGACCCGTTGGCCACCAGGGTCTGGTAGACCGGGCCGAAGCCGATGTTCTTGACGGCGCCAAAGAGCGTGGGGTTGTTCGTGTTCGGGGATGAGAGGGAGCCGTGGGCCACGTATTGCAGACTGCCGGACTGTCCGTTGGGACACGTCCAGTACGCCGGCCCATCCCACGTGCCACCCGTCGCCGCGGCGAGATCGCAACCAGCCTCGAGGATGTGGGCGGAGTCTTGGACAACACCCGATCCTCCCGGACCGGCCCCGACGGTGCCGGACGGATACCCCGGGTTCGACGGCCAACCTTGCGAGTACGGGTCCGTCGGAGTATCCCAATAGTCGATCACATCGATCGTGCAATCATGACCGATCGAGATGGTGCAGCTGTGGGAGGTCTTGGTAAGCTGAGCGATCGAGTCGTTGGGGTTGCCGTCCTGGCTCTTGACCCAACCTTCGCAGGCGGGGCTGATGCCGTTGGCGAACTGGTACGCCGGCTCGCACGTCCCCCCGTAGGGTGACGGGCTCGTGCAGCAGTGGTCAAAGGCGCTGACCCAGTAGTTCTCGACGTAGTTCGGATCGCGCGGGGCCGCCGAGAGCATGACGACGATGACGTGGTGAGTGTTGGGCGACCAATCCAGACCGCTGCCGATGATCGTCCCATATAGGCCCGTGATCGCAGAGGAGTGGAGGAAGTTGTCGTCGAGGCCGCAGATGCAACCCCAGCCGTTCGCCTCATCCATCTGTTCGGCTTGGAACGTCTGGTGGATGGCCGCGCCGAACTCGGCCGCTGGGACGAAGGTCGGGATGTCGACATGGTACTTCCACGAGTCGAACGGCCCATCGTTCCAATCATAGTCCGTCCCGTAGAAGTCGGTCATCGCGAACGAGACGTTCGAGTGGGGGTTGGCGGCCTGGATGGCCGAAGCGATCGATTGGCCATTCTGGATCATGAAGGGGACGCCGTTGGACTCCTCGCAGAGTGGCCCCTGACCGCTCGTGGCTGTGGCGCAAGGATCCTGTCCGTAGTACGAGTTGTAGTGATCCTCGTCGCCGTCCGGTCCGGTCGTCTCCAGGACGAATGCGACCTGGACATCGGGGTAGAACGCTTTGGCTGTCGAGGTGACTTGAGCGGTGAGCGTCACGCGGGCGATACCCTGGCCGGCGTTGCAGTCGGAGCTCGCCAATCCGCAGATCGCCGCCGGCGAAACTGCGGTCGAGAGCGAGAGCGCCGGGGTGCTGGTCGCGGCCGGGTTGACGACGAGCGTCGTGGAGGGCTGGGTCACGGCGACCGATAAGTGCGCGGCCGAAGCATTCGCCGATGTGGTCAGCGTGCCAGCCCGATCGGTTGCGATCGCGAACCCGCCGGTGGCCATGATGAAAAGTGTGAACCCGATGGCTCCGACGAGCGCGAGCCGATAGACGATCGGGAGATGCCTAGCCCAGAGCGAGCGGGGGGGCTCGTCCATTACCTTAAAAGTTGGATACCCGGAGGCTTCTTAGCGCTTTCGACTCGCCCGCGACGCCATCGCCCGTTCTCACTGACTTGTCAACGCCGCAGAAAGCGACGCACCCTGAGGTAACTGCCCCCCTATACCCCCGCCGACGGTCATCGTGCCGTGACTGACCGCGACCTC
>JAKIWD010000183.1 GCA_022750205.1 Thermoplasmata archaeon | reverse complement strand
GAGACGTTCGCTTCCCGACCGTCGCGGTTCACGAGGCGCTCGGTGTTGATCGTGACCGGCCCGACGTCGACCTGACCTTCGAGGAACCGATGGCGGACGACCTCGGCGACGTCCACGGCCTTGCCGATCGCGTTACCACGCGCCTTCACGACCACCGGACCCGCGCCGGAATTGAGCTGGGCCACTACCTGGAAGACGTAGGTCATGACCGGCTTCGTGCCGATGAAGACCGTGGCCCCGGGCAGCGTTGGGCCTCCCGTCGTGCGGTCGGCCATGGCCCGGTCAAGACCTCTCTGTAAAAACATTTGCCCGAAGCGGCCCGGGGGCCTAGACCACCGTCGCGCCGCCCTGTCCCCGGGCGCCCCGTCATCTCGGTACTCTCCGTCGCCCCGGTGAAATCTCGGGGGTGACGTTCGGATTCATCGAACTCCTTCAACCCGGGAGATTCGCCCATACTGCGTACAAATCGGGCCTGCGAAGCTCTACAAGCCTTTTTTGGGACCACCGAGGTACAGTAGGTGGGAAGGTCGCCCCTAGTGGGCCATTCCGGGGCAAAGGTTATGCCCGAAGAGCCGTTCGCGCCGCCGGTCTCGCAGGGGTGGCCCAGCTTGGTCAAAGGCGCCAGGTTGAGGTCCTGGTCTCGTAGGAGTTCGTGAGTTCAAATCTCACCCCCTGCATTCCTGATTCCTGGGGGTCCCGTGGCCGGTGAAACCCGTCCTTGCGTTCGGTGCGGCGAGGAGCTGCCCGTCGGGGCCACCATCTGCCCGGCCTGCTTCACGCCCGCACCCTCTGCTTCCGGGGTGGTCGAGGATGGGCCGGCCGACCCCGTCGCCGAAACTCCATCGGCCCGGAAGATCAGCGCGTCGCCGGCCGTGTCGACCGACCTGGGTCGGCGCGTCCAACGACTCCAGCAATGGGCCGACGCCGGCCAGGCGCTCGGCCTCTCGCTACCGGTGCTTCCGGCGTGGGCCGACGAGTTCGCCCGCGGCGCCGCCGACCCTGAGCCCTGGGTCGAGGTCGTCGCCGGGGTCGAGCGGATCTCTCAAAAGAAGGTCGTCCGAGCGCTGGAGGATTGGGAACGCCTGACGAAGAACCGACTTCAGCGATTGGAGGCGTACTCCGTCGACGGCCGGCTCGAGCGTGAGCAGATGGAGGATATCCTGCACGGAGCGCGCGCCGGCGAGATCGCGCAGGCGCTGTCGGCGTACCAACAGGTCGACCGCGTCGTAGCGCTCAAAGAACGGCATCTCGACCAGGCACGCGAGGAACTCGAGCGCCTCGTGTCGATGCTCCGCGACATGCAGGCCCTCTCTTTGGCTACGCCCCAGGACCCCTCCGAGCTCTCCGAGGACCTGGAGCGGGAATTGAGGAGCGGGAGGTTGGCGCCCCTGAAACAACAGCTCCGCGCCCTCCGCAGCCAGGCGGTCGCGCGGCTCAAGGTCGGACTCCCTCAGTACGTCTCGCGGTACGGTGAGTTCCTCGTGCGCGAGCGTCAGAACGGGGTGTCGATCGATCTGGAGGCCGCCGAGCTGGCGCGAGGATCCCGCGAGTTCGTCCGGGGTCATCCGGAAGAAGCGCTCCGTCGATTGCGGGTGTTGGCCCAGGTGCACGGGTCGGGAGCGGGACATCCTTCGCGGTCGCGGAGCCGCAGTACCGAGGCGTCGCCTACAGAATCTTCTCGAACAACCTGACGTCCTCGCCCCAGTAGTGCTGGTGCAGTACGCCGCATTCGGTGAACTCGAGGCTCTTGAACAACTGGGCCGCGGCGGTGAACCGTGCGAGCGCATCCGCCCAGACCGAGAGGGTCTTGTTGTGCCGCGCCCACTCCAACGCCGCACCCGTGAGCGCGGTGGCGACGGCCTGTCGCCGGGATTCGGGCTCGACGGCCAGGTGGACCAACTGGCAGCTCCGGTCGGTGATCTTGCAGCCGATCGCGCCGATCATCTTGCCGTCGCGGCGGGCGGCGAAATAGGTGACCCCCTCCATCCAGCTGGTGAACTCGAGAGGCGTCGGCTCCCACGCCTTGACCAGCTCGTTCGGTAGGTCGGGAAAGCTGTCCCAGACGCGTTTGAAGAGGGCGCAGATGTCGGGTACGTCGAGATGCGTCAGCCGCTCGACGACCAGGGGCGATCGGCCGGCGGATGCGCTGTGCTTCGCGTTGGGGGAGGCCGCGCGCTCGTCCCCCCGCTCCGAACCACCCTGTGCCGCCACGCCTCAACTCCGAATCGACGTAGCAATCCGCTCATGGAAGTCACTCCAAATGAATCTTGCCCCTCGGCGGGACGGAGCGGGGGGTCACGGAGTGTGGCGCGAGGGTGTTCGGGGGAACGGCGTCGTGTCG
>JAKIWD010000081.1 GCA_022750205.1 Thermoplasmata archaeon | reverse complement strand
TTGGGGGGCTTTGCCAAGGAACGCGCGGACCGCCGGGCCCTCGACCCATCGAACCGGTCGGGGGGACGGCACCACGCGGCGCCAACCGCCGCGATGGGCATCGAACACCATCTGCCAATCGTGACGCTTGCGGAGTACCCGCGCCTCGGATTCCGTAAAGTAGCGACCCACCGGCTTCGTGGGGGAGCGGAAGGCGGGGTCGCGAGCCGACACTTCCATTCGACAGATCAGGGGGATCACCAATCGCGGAGCCTTCGCACGCTCCAACGCCGCCGACAGCTCCTGCTGGATCAGGTAGCCGATCTGGCCTTGCGTTTCAGCCCCGAGCACATCGAGCGGCCGGGACGGGACCTCCCGCTCGCTGAGCTCGGCTTCGCGGAGCAAAGCTCCCACCTGCGGTCCGTTACCGTGCGTAAGCACGAGGTCGTGGCCGTCGACCACCAGCTCGGCGAGCGCCGGCGCCGTCCGGCGCATCTGGTCGACCGCCTCGCCCCAGCTGCCGTCCCCACCGGCACGGTTGAGGGCGTTCCCGCCCAAGGCGACCAGAATCCTTGCCACGTTGCGTGTCCCCGGGGGACGCGGCAGGAGGCTACCGGGTATAACGGACCCGGCGGGGCGCGCGCGACCCTCGAAAACCGCGCGGCGTGCGCGTACCTATATACCGCCATCAAGCTCGGCGGTCGTGGCCGACGACGACCTGATCTGCCCGCTCGAATTTCGGTACGGGCGGCCGCCCGTCCGGGCCCTGTTTTCGCGCGACGCGCGTCTTGCGCGGGCCCTGAGTGTCGAGGGCGCACTGGCGACGGCGGAAGCCGAGTGCGGGATGATCCCCGCGCCGGCGGCGCGCGCGATCGAACAGGCCATCGCCGACCACGCCGTGACCCTGGAAAGGGTCGACGAGCTGGAGCGATCGCTCCGGCACGACGTCATGGCCATCACCCGGGCGCTCGCCGAGCAGTCCGGCGAGGGGGGCGCGTGGGTCCATTTCGGGGCCACGTCGGCGGATATCACCGATACCGCTCTCGCGATGGAGCTCAAGGAGGCCGCGGGGGTCCTCCGGGTCGACCTCACCGATCTGGCGGTCACCCTGGTGGATCTGGCCGAACGCCACCGCGCGACGGCGGAGGTCGGCCGCACCCACGGCCAACACGCCGTGCCGCTCAGCTTCGGGTACAAGATGGCGGCGGCCGCGGCGGAGATCGTCCGGCACCGCCAGCGCCTGGACGAGCTGCTTCCCCGCCTCGCCGTCGGGAAGATGGCCGGTGCCGTCGGCACCGGGGCTGGGTTCGGCGACCACGCGGTCATCGTCGAGCGGTCCGTGATGGAACGGCTGGGCCTGACACCGGATGAAGCCCCGACCCAGATCGTCGGTCGGGACCGGATCGCCGAGTTCACGAACTTCATGGCCCTCACGGCGAGCACGGGCGAGCGACTGGCTACCGAGGTGCGCAATCTCCAACGGACGGAAATCGCGGAGGTCGCCGAGGCGTTCGACGAAGCTCGGCAGGTGGGCAGTTCGACGATGGCGCAGAAACGCAATCCCATGCTCTCGGAGAACGTGACCTCGCTCGCGCGCCTGGTGCGGGCGTTCGCGCTCCCGCCGCTCGAGAACATGGTGCTCTGGCACGAACGCGATCTCGCCAATCCGGCGAACGAGCGGATCGTACTGCCGCATTCCATCGTGCTCCTGGACGATCTACTGGTGAAACTGGTCCAGGTCTTCCAACACCTCGAGGTCGATGCCGAACGCATGGCGGGTCATCTGGCGTTGGCCGGGGGAAGCACGATGACCGAGAACCTGATGCTCGCCTTGACGGCCAAGGGCGTGCCCCGGGCCGAGGCCCACGAGCGGCTCCGAAAACTGACGCGCGGACCCTCCGACGGCACGTCCCTCGCCGAGCGAGCACGCACGGATCCGGTCGTCTCCCACCACCTGACCGCGGTGGAGATCGACGCACTGCTCTCTCCGGAAGTGTACGTTCGGGCGGCCGCAGACAAGACCGATCGCATCGTGCGCCGATTGCGCGCGGAGCTCGTCGCGTGACGGCCGGGCCCTGGTCGGCCCGCCTGCGGGCGCACCGGGGCGACCAGGAGTCCGCCGTGAGATTGCACCGCGCGTTGGCCCCCGAGGCAGAGCGAGAGGTCCCCCGCGCCCACTGCACCCTCACCCTCTCCCCCGACGGAAATGTCCTGCTGGACATCCGTACTCGCGACACGGGCGCCTTGCGCGCGGCGCTCAACACCTACCTCGGTTGGATCGACCTGGCCGAGGCGACCGAGCGGGTCGGGCACGTTGCGCCGGCTGTCCGAGTCCCCGCTCCCGAAGCGCTTAAGTGAGCCACCGGGCCTCTGCGCGACGTGGCGCTCCCGGCCAAGTTTCAGAACGACCTCAAGCAGTTCCAACGCCTTCAGCAGGACCTCTCCAACGTCGCCCAGCAGCGCCTGCAGATCGACCTCAAGCTGCGCGAGACGGTCCACACGTTGGAGGAGCTCAAGGGTCTGCCGGCCGACGCGACGCTCTATCGACCGGTGGGCGGGATCCTCGCCAAGGCGAAGGACCGGGCCGAGGTCGAGGGGATCCTTTCTGAGGAGCGCGAGACCCTCAAGGTCCGCGTCAAGGCCATGGAACGCCAGGAAAACCACCTGAAAGAAAAGTACACCTCGATGCAACGCGAGCTCTCCGAGGCCCTCCAGGCTGCCGGAGCCACCCCCGGCACGGGTTCGAACCTCGCCTGAACCGTCAGATCGTCCGATAGACGAGCCGGTCGCAGATCTCGAGCAGCAGCGGTCGAGCCGCGCGTCGCAGGGCACGGCTCCTTTCCACGCGGCGGCACGCACGCGTGCGAAGCAGGTTGATCTTCTTCTCGGAGTAGGCGAGGCTCCCGGTCTCGCGGATCACGGTCTTCGCGGATTCGATGGCGGCGGAGGAGGCGTCCGGCTGATTGAGCACCGCCCGAAGGCGGGCCCGGCCCGCGTCATCGGTCCCCTCCCAGGCGCGGATCACGAGGAGGGTCCGCTTGCCTTCGATCAGGTCGTTGGCGCTCTTTCCTGGGTTGCCCGCGTCCAATCCCGCCCCGAGCACGTCGTCGCGGAGCTGGAACGCGACGCCCACGTCGAGGCCGAACTCCTTGAGCTCCTCGAGCAATGCGGGGCGCGCCCCCCCGAGGATCGCGCCGAGCCGCAACGGGGAGGCGACCGTGTAGAAGGCCGACTTCAGACGATGCACGCGCAGCACGTCGGCCTCGCGTACCCGTTCGACCGGCGTCGCACCGTTCTGGATGTCGAGGAGCTGGCCATAGGCCGTCTCGCGCGTCATGCGGTCGTACTCCGCGAGCGCCCGCAGTTTCCGGTCGCGGGCCACCGGAGCCTCCAGGAGACCGGCGACGGTGAGCGGCTCGGCCAGATCGCCCAACGTGATGCCGATCCCTACTCCGAACTCGTCGGAACGTCCGAGCAGTCCGGCAGTACGGTGGCGCTGCTCGAAGGAGCGGTGCAGGGTCGGTCCGCCTCGGCGGGTCTCGGCGTGGTCGATGATGTCGTCGTGGACGAGCATCCACGTCTGGAACTGTTCGAGCGCGGCGGCCGCGGGGAGCACCGGCGCCGGATCCCGGCCGCACGCGACCCAATAGCCGGCGAGCAGCAGGAGCGCCCGGAACCGCTTGCCGCCCCGGAGCGTGAACTCGGAAATGGAGTCCAGGTACGGGCGGAAGACCGGATCCACCCGACGTCGCTCCGCACTGAACTGGCGGTGAAGGGTCTCCTCGAGCCGGGCGCGATAATCGAGGAGGGTCGAGAACTCCACAGTCGTCGTTTCCTCGGACGAATGTACGTATTTAAGATGCGGGCGGTTGCGCCGCCGATGGGCGCTCCCGAGTTCTCGGAGCTCGTCGGTCGACTCGTCGAGGCGATGGGCCAGCAGGTCACCGCGATCCGCAACACCTCCGAGGGGATGGTCCTCCAGACCGGCGACGGCTTCCACTACGCCTTTCTCGAGGACCCGACGAAGGTCTCGCTCGAGACGATCCGATCCCTGCTCGCTCAGGTCCCCAGCGCGCCGATGAAGCTGGTCATCCTCACGCCCGGCCACCTGCCCCTGGCCCTCCTGAGCGAGGTGCTGAGCCACCAGGGGACGGTCGTCGACGGCGCCCGGTTCAGCGAGCTCGCTCGCATGCTGGGACTCGGAGAGTATCTTGGGGAGGAACCGCGGCCGGCGATGGCCGGAACGGCGGCGAGCCTGCTCCCAAGCGCTCGCCAACTCGACGAGGTGATGCGCCGGGCCAAGACCTGGCTCGACTGGGGAGTACCGGCCCTCGCCCTCCGATTCTACCGGCAGGCCGCGACGATGAAGCCGGAGTTCGCGCCGGCCCAGATCGGGATCGGCCGATCGCTCCTGGAGCTGGGCCTGGCCGAGGATGCCGATCGCTCGTTCTCCGAAGTGCTGGTCCGATATCCCGACGACCTGGACGCCCGCGTGGGTCGGGCCGCCGTGCTTGGATCGCAGGGCAAGTCGTCCGAAGAGGTTCGCGCCTATCGGCACCTCCTCGAGGAGGACGGCCGAGTGGAGATCCGCGCCCACCTGATCGCCGCCTTGATCGAAGAAAAGCACTGGTCGGAGGCCCGCGTGGAGATCGAGGCGATGCTCCAACACACACCCGAGGATGCCCAGATCCGGTTCCTGCACGCGGCGAGCCTCTGGAAGAGCGACGCCCGGGCCGACGGAGACCGCGAGCGGGACCGCGCCCGGCTACTCGGCCTCTCCCCCGAGAGGGAGGCAGCCCTGAGCGAACATCTTGGGCTACCCCGACCGGCGTTCCCGGCACCCACGTCGGACTCCCTCGCTCCAACTCGCCGACGAACTCCGGTCGCGGCCCCCGCGGTACGCCGGGCGAAATCCGTCCGCGAGTCTCGGACGCCGCCGGCGCGCCGCAAAGCTAAGAAGTCGGGTCATCGGTGAACGGCCCGGTCGATCGCTAGAGATGCGGATCCTCTCGCTGCTCCCGAGCGCCACCGAGATCGTCTGTGCGCTCGGCGCGCGGTCGGAGCTCGTCGGGCGCAGCGACGAGTGCGACTTTCCGGATTCCGTACGTTCCCTCCCTGTCGTCATGCGCGCACGGACGGGGGATTCGGACCGTCCCTCCTCCGAGATCGACGTGCGGGTGCGGGCGGCTCGCGCGGCGGGAGAGGGCCTCTACGAGCTGGACCTGCCCAGTCTCCGGCGCTTGTCGCCCGAAGTGATTCTGACCCAGGATCTGTGTGGGGTCTGCTCGGTGACGGAGCAAGACGTCCGCGCGGCGTGCGCGGTCACTGGATTAGCCCCCGAGATCGTCTCGCTCACCCCACGAGACCTTGAAGGGGTCTGGCGGAGCATCACCACGATCGGAGCGGCGATTCGTCGCGCCCGCGAAGCCGAGCACCTCATTGCCACCCTCAGGACCCGCGCCTCTCCGTCGGGTGCGCCCGAACACTCGAGGTCGCGCGTGGCGGTGATCGAGTGGCTTGATCCACCGATCCTCGCCGGACTGTGGACGCCCGACATCGTGACGGCCGCCGGAGGGTCTTACCACGGACCGGGCACGGGATCCCCCGGAATCCGGACGAGTTGGGAGCAACTGGCGACGGAGGAGCTGGACCTCGCGGTGATCTCGCCGTGTAGCTTCTCCGTCGAGCGGTCAGTCAAGGAGTTGGACGGCGCGGCACTGCGATCGGCCGTACGTCGTCTGCGCCCGACGCGGGGAACCGTGCTGGCCGATGAGGCGTACTTCAGCCGACCTGGCCCGCGACTTGCGGCCGGCGTAGAGCTGATCCGCGGACTCCTTCGCGGGGAGGGGCCATCTGGCCCGATGCCGGCGATCGAGTGGTCGGCTCCGGAGTTGGAAGTACTCCCGTGAGCGGCTGGACCCCCAACCCCTCCTACTGGCAGGGGACGATGCCCCGCGAACGGCATCATATCTCCACCTCGCCGACCGAGCTGTTGCACCTGTCGATCGCGTACGTCGTCCTCGTGATCGACCTATTGCTCATCGAGGGATTCGTGCGGTTCAACCAGGCCCCTGGAAGTCTGAACACCGCGACGCTGGTGAGCGGGCTCGGATTCGCCACGACCGCAGCCTTCACCGGCTTCATCGCCCACGAGATGGCCCACAAGATCTCCGCCCAGCGCTACGGATTCTGGGCGGAGTTCCGCATGTCGCCGGTCGGTCTGGTGGTCTCGCTGGCCACGGCCTTCGCCGGTTTCCTCTTCGCCGCACCCGGGGCGACCGTGGTCGGAGGCATGGGTGACGTGCGGGAGTGGGGCCGCACGAGCCTGGCCGGGCCGCTGCTGAACTTGGCCGAAGGCGCCGTGTTCTTCGCGGCCGCCGTCGGCTCGTGGACCCTCGTTCACTCTAACCCGCTCTGGTCCGTGCTGCTGCTGCTCGCGTTCATCAACGGCTGGTTCGCCGCGTTCAACCTCATCCCCGTGGGTCCGTTGGACGGACGCAAAGTGCTACGGTGGAGCCGACCGGTCTGGGCGACCTCGTTCGTGATCTGCCTGGCGTTCGCGGTCAGCGCGTTCGTCCTGGTGACCTACGGGACGCCTCCCCTCTAGGTGACCCGTGGCCGATACCCGGGAGCTGGGGGACGGCCGTCTCTTGCTCGACCTCCACTTTCGAGATCACGAGGGCCTGGTCGCGAGCTATGCCCTCCCGTCCGACGACGGTTGGTCCCTGGTGGAGACCGGGCCTACGACGTGCCACGACGCCCTCGTTCGGGAGTTGGGCCGAAACGGGATCGCCCCGGAGGAGGTCAAGCGCGTGTTCGTCACGCACATCCACCTCGACCATGCCGGAGGGGTCGGCGCGCTCGCCACCACGCTGCCGCACGCGGTCTTCTACGCGCACGAACGGGGTGTCCGGCACCTCATCGACCCGTCGAAACTGGTCGCCAGTGCCCGCCGGGCGTGGGGCCCGGCGGCCGACCCGCTGTGGGGGGCGATCGTCCCGATTCCTGCCACGCGGATCCGCTCGCTCGTCGGCGGGGAATCGTTCCCGCTCCAGGGGGGAGAGCTGCAGGTGCTCGCGACGCCCGGGCATGCGCAGCATCACGTCAGCTTCCTGGAGACCCGAACCCGATCCATCCTCGTCGGCGATTCGGCCGGCGTCTTCGTTGAGGGCTCGTGGCGAGCCCGGCCGGCGATCCCCCCGCCCGACTTGGATATTGCGGCCCTCTTTCGCAGTCTTGAACGGATGATCGCCGCCGAACCCAAAAGGATCTGGTACAGCCACTTCGGTCCGGCTCCCGATGCGCCGGCGGCACTTCGCCGATACCACGCGACCGTGCAAGAGTGGGTCGGCGCGGCACGGGAGGCGGCGCTGACGTCCCCGACGGTGACGAGCGTCGCCCACGCGCTCGAACAGTACGAGGTCGGGGCAGCCGCGGCGGTCGGGATCGCACAGCCCTCCGAGGACCGAGACCGCTTGGTCTCGGGATACGAGCTCGCCGCCCAAGGGCTACTTCGCTATTTCGAGCTCGAGGCGAAGAAGGGCTCCGAGTGAGCGCCCGCGGGTCGCTCCCGGCCTCGCAACGGGCGCGCCCGATGGTCGCGCTGATCGTCGCGCGCGTCGTCTACGCCGTCAACTGGTACAACGTGGGGGCCGTGCTGCCGCTCATCGGCGTCGGGCTGGGCGCCGGACCCGAAGCGCTCGGGATCGTCCTGGGC
Source organism: Thermoplasmata archaeon (assembly GCA_022750205.1). GTDB lineage: Archaea > Thermoplasmatota > Thermoplasmata > Lutacidiplasmatales > UBA184 > Lutacidiplasma. The sequence continues at coordinate 2,186 of JAKIWD010000081.1, read as the reverse complement.
GCGTTCCTGGTTGGGGTCGGCATCTTCCAGATTCCCGCCGGGATCGCCGCAGTTCGGTGGGGACCCAGGAACATCTCGCTCGCAGGCCTGGCCGTGCTGGGCGCCGCGGGCGTGATCTCGGGGTGGGCTCCGACCTGGCAAGTTCTCGCGCTCATCCGATTCGTCGCCGGGGTCGGGGCGGCGTGCTTCTTTTCGCCCGCGCTGAGCCTGATCGCCTCGTACTACCCGGAGGGACGGCGGGGCCCTGTGATCGGGCTGTACAACGGGGGCTTCAGCATCGGGGCAGCGATCGGTCTGTTCGGGGGGGCAATCATTGGCGAACGCTGGGGGTGGCACGTGGCTCTCTCCGCCGGTGGGGCGGCACTGCTCGGGACCGTTCTGATGTGTGCGATCGTACTTCCCCCCGAGTCAGCCGCGCTCGTTTCTCGTTCCGCTGCCGAAGTGTGGAACACGGTTGGGCAGGTCCTCCGCTCGCGGTCCCTCTGGGCGCTCTCTCTCGGACTGACCGGGTTCTGGGGGGCGATCTATGTCGTCGCGCAGTACTTCGTCGACTTTGGAGGCGTGGTGCACCCCGAATGGGGTCTCGGTCTGACCGCAGCGTTGGCAACGGTGGTCGTCATCGTCTCCTTCCCCGGCGGCCCCCTCGGCGGATGGTTGGGGGAACGCGTCGCCGATCGCCGGGGCCTCCTGGCGCTGTTCGGCGCGGCGGCGGGAGTCCTGACCCTCCTGATCCCGTTCCTCCCCCTCGCCGCGTTGGTCGGCGATTTCGTGGCCCTCGGATTGCTCGATGGGATGATTTTCGCGATCCTGTACCTGGTGCCGACCTATCTGCCGGAATCGCGGGGAGCAGGATTGGCACTCGGAGTCGCGGTGGTAAACTCAATCCAGGTGAGTCTCGGAAGCGGACTGGCCATCGCCTTCGGTTTCATCGTCGCGACGGAGGGCTACACCGCTGCCTGGATATTTGGTGGGGGCGTCGCGATCCTCCTCCTACCGCTCCTCGTCTGGGTGACACCGAAGCCCGTTGAGCGTGATCGCCCAGCGGACGGAGGTTAGGCCGAATCTCAAGGCGGCTCTGCCCTGGGAGGCGGGTGTCGTGACACCCCGCCCTTTTTTTAGAGAAGGTATGTCCGCTAAGCGCAGCCCCGTGGTGTAGTGGCCAAGCATGCTGGCCTTTGGAGCCGGCGACAGCGGTTCGAATCCGCTCGGGGCTACCCGACAATACCTTTGCCCGATTTGGCCAAAATGGCCCTTGTTCGCTGGGCCACGCCGACCTCGATCGCCTCAACCGCGACAACGCCGACCGCCTCCGCGCGACCTCTCTCCCACCCCGACTGAGCTAACCACTTCGGAGGGCCGGGTCCTCCCCCGGCCTTCCATAAATTTACGATTCAGACGGCGGTCCGGGTGACAAGGAGCCGGGGGTCGTCCCACCAAGTTTCTTCCCGCACGACGGGCAGAATGCGTGGGTCCCGTCAGAGTAGATTCGACCGCAACCGCTGCACACGATCTGAGACGCGGACCCAGTGCGGCCCGAGCGCGGCGTTGCCGGCGAAGTGGAGAGGAACCCGACAGCAGCCGAAAACACTCCAACAATCACAATCGCGGCCCCGGTATAGCCCCACGGTTGAACGCTCGAACACAAGGGCAGGTCGAGTGACTGGGCCGTGCTCGTGTTTGCGGCACAGCGCGTCGCGAGGTTGGGAATCAGGAGCACCAGCCCAGCGACTACTACGAGGATTCCGAGCGCCACGAGAGCGGTGCGCATGATTACCTCCCCGCTGCCCCACCGACCCTCCGAGCATCAACCTACCGAAGGGTAACTCGTGACGCACCCGAGTGTCCGCCCCCGAACCGTTGAGCCCTCGGACTTGGCCCCTTCGGGCCGAAGCCTATGGACCCTCGGGGACGCCGTGAACCCCTTCCGCCAACGCCCCGACCCAGCTACTCTCCGGCCCTCTACCAGAAAGGTAGGCAACCCCATCCCGGGGGTCTTCGGGCCCCCGGCCTATTTTTTTCCCCGAATCCGCTCCGGGCTACGGTCCGAAACCGGCGGGGGCTATCCCTCTGCTGCGCCCGGGTCAACCTAACTCGTAGGCGTTCCGAAACGGGTACGGGTGCGAAGGGGGGGCTAGCCAGAATCTAACTTTATTTTACCTGTCAAGACGTGAAGACCCCCGAGACTA
>JAKIWD010000053.1 GCA_022750205.1 Thermoplasmata archaeon | reverse complement strand
GCCCCGGTCTTCTACCCCGTCTCGCTCCTGCCGCTCCCGCTGCAGTACGTGGCGGACCTCTGGCCGCTCACGTGGGGCGCGGTACTCCTCACCGATCTGCTCCACGCATCGTTCTCGGCCGCGGTGGTGCCGGGGATCGTGCTCGCCGGGTTCAGCCTGCTGTGGCTGTTCCTGATCGGGTACGGCCTGCGATGGCGCGCCGTCTGACGCCCCGGCCGGATCGAGCCTCAGGCGTACCCGTCCGGCGGCGCGTCGAACAGCTCGATGTAGCCGTGCATCCGCCAGTAGGTCGTGAGGAACTCCTGACCCCGCGCGGTGACGTCGTACACCGCGAAGCCCTCCATCTCCTGCCGCTCCAGGAGACCGAGGGTCACCAACTGCTCGATCGCGGTCTTCAGCCGGTCCACCGGCATGCCGGCCCCATACGAGACGCGCGTGATCCGCGCCGCGCCTCGGTGGCGCTTGACGACCTCCAGGATGGTGGCGTAGATGTCGGACTTCTCGCGACGCTTCGGGGCGGCGCGGTGTGGCGGCTCGGCTGCGTGCGCGGGCGTGGGAGCCATCCGCACCTACAGCGGAAACGGGGGCAGTCCGGTCACCTGTTCCGGGGGGGAGTCGACGCTCGAGCCACGCCCGAGCTGGCACGAGCGCGTGTAGCGCACCCGCTGGGCGTGGGCGCCGGACCGCAGTTCGACGACCTCGGCACACACTTCCTGCACCTGGGCGTTCTCCTGGATGTCCACTTCGGCGCCGAAGACCATCTCCGCGCGGGCTCCGCGACCGATCTCGACGTGGGTCCCGACCAGGGGGCCCCGCGCTTCGGAGCGACGCCCGAGCTCCACCCGATCGGCCTTCAGTCCCTCGACGGTCTCGACCCTGCCCTGGATCTCGGCCAGCTGGGCGACGACCGCCCGCTGCGCTCGGAGCTCCCCTCCGATCTCGATCGACTGGGCGCTGAGCGCACCGCCGACCCGGATCCGCCCGCCCACCTCGATGTGTCCGGAAACGGCGAGTGCCCCGCCGACCGTGAGTCGACCTCCGATCTCGATCTCCCCGCCCTGACCGTTGCCCGCGATGTCGGCCAGGCCGCCGACCTCGAGCGAGGCGAACGTGAGGTCGCCCGTTGCCTCCAATCGCCCGCCCACCTCGATGCGGCCGCCTCGGCTGTGGGGGCCCAAGCTCACGCGCCCGCCGACGCTCAACGCACCGAATTCGAGCGCGCCGGTGGCCTCAAAGGCCCCCCCCGCCTGGATCGATCGCTCGACCTTGCCGCCGACGAGGGTCGCGCGTCCACCAGCCTCCAAGGTCTGGAGAGTGACGTTCGCGAGGTCGGCCGACCCGCCGATGCTTACGGCGTGGGCGGTGAGCGGTCCGGCGACGTGGAGCGTGCCACCGACTTCCACCGATTGGGCCGTGACGGCGGCGCGGGCCTCGAACTCGCCTCCGACCTCGATGCGGCCCGACGTGACGGGCCCCCCCACGCGGAGGGCGCGGTCCACGTCGATGTCCTTGGAGGTGATCGCCCCGGTGACCTCGACGGTCGCCTTGTGACCCTCCAGGTCACCCGCGTCCATGAGGTCGCCGACGATCCGGACCGCACCGCGGTCCGCTGAAAATGACTGACATTCCAGGGTCGCATTGACGGTGGCATCCCCGCGGAACCGCACGCTGCCCACCACGATGACGTGGCCGAGGGGGATGGCGTCGATCGTCGCGCTCGGCCCGACCTCGAGGTTCCCTTCCACGGTGCCGAGTTGCACCCGGCCTCCTTTCGGGACCGTTACATCGCCCATGGCCGGTGGGACGCGGCGGGCTACTAATACCGTGAGTCACCGGCGGTGACCACGTTCGGTGTCGGAGCTCGCCCGACCGCTGCGGAACTGAATACTGCGGATACATTACCACTACCAGCGTAGGATTGGCGCACGATTATGCGAATTATACGCTTAAACCCGCGCTCTTATACGACGGCTCCGTTGGCACGTTCACCATGGGCACGAGCGCACCCGCACCGAGCCAGGAACCGTGGGGGACCCCGACACCCCCCCGGTACTCCCGCTCAGATATCGTCCAGCGTGCCCGGGCTGACCTAGCCCTCGAGCTGGCGCGACGGGGGCTTCCGGTGCGCGTCGACGTCGTCGGGGCGGTCGATCTCCCCGAGATAGAGGTTCGACCGGCGTCCCCCCACGGAGGCGGCGGCTACCGGTTCCGACTTACCGTGACGACCGAGCCACCGGAAGTGCAGGTTCCCCGGCTGCTCGAGCAGGTGCTCGGCAGAGGACAGGCCCTTACGGAGGGGTCTCCCTCCGCCTCCGATGGTGCCGCGGCAGACGGCTGGTGCGCTCCGGGTTAGTGGGGAATCGAGCACCGTCACGCCGCGCGCTGGCCATTATCACTCGGGGGCGTTGACCTTCGGCGAGAAGGATGGGCGACGGGTCCGCGTGGAACCAGCTTCGGGAGGAGGTCGTCGCCTGTCGGGCGTGTCCCCGATTGGTAGCGTACCGGGAGAGAGTCGCGCACGACCGGAAACGGGAGTTCCGGGACCAAGAATACTGGGGACGGCCGGTGCCGGGCTTTGGGGACCCGAATGCGCGCCTGGTCGTGGTCGGGCTCGCCCCCGCAGCCCACGGCTCGAACCGGACGGGACGTGTGTTCACGGGCGATCGCTCGGCCGCCTTCCTCGTCGGGGGCCTCCATGATGCCGGTTTTGCCAACCAGCCGACCTCCTTGCAACGCGGGGATGGGCTGCGCTACACCGACCTCTACCTGACCGCTGCGGTGCGGTGCGTCCCGCCGGACAACCACCCGAAGCCGGAGGAGAAGGCGCATTGCCGCCCGTTCCTCGAGCGCGAGTTCGTCCTCCTCAGCCGCACTCGGTCGTACCTTGCCCTCGGCGGCTTCGCATGGGAATCGACCCTGGACGCCGCGGCCCGAGTGCACAACGTCGCACGCCCCAGGGTGGCGTTCGAGCACGGCGCGTGCGCCTCGTTGGGTCCCGGCAAGCCGCTCGTCTGGGGGTCGTATCACCCGAGTCCCCAGAACACGAACACCGGGAAGTTGACCCGGCCGATGTTCGTGGGGCTCCTCGAGCAGATCCGCGCGGGTTGGGAGTAAAAGGCCCGGCAACCTTAATCGCGAGGACCCGTCGCGGGACCGTTGGGCGACTTCGAGCTCCTGGAACGCGACGGCCTCGCGCGCATCGGCCGGTTGTCGACCCCCCATGGCCGCCTCGAGACGCCGGTGTTGCTGCCCGTGGTCCATCCGGACCCGGCTCGGCAGCCGGTCCCGGCCCCGGAGCTCCGGCGGAAGTTCGGGCTCTCGGCCGTGATCACTTCGTCCTACATCACCTGGCGAACGCCCGGCCTCCGTGAACGGGCCGAGGCCGAAGGGATCCACGGACTGCTCGGCTTCGATGGTCCGGTCATGACGGACTCGGGCGCCTTCCAACAACACGCCTACGGACACGTCGAGGTCGGCCCCGAGGAGATCCTGGGCTTCCAACGGAGGATCGGGAGTGACATCGCGACCGTGCTCGACGTGTTCGTCGAGCCGAGCGCGGACCACGCCGCCGCCGAGGCGGGGGTCGCGACGACGACCGAGCGCGCCCGCGCGGCGCGCGAGGTCACGCGGGGATTACTCGCCGTCCCGGTCCAAGGAGGGCTCCACGGCGATCTGCGGTACCGTTCGGCGGTGGAGGCGTCGGAGACCGGCGACGTGCTCGCGGTCGGGGGCGTCGTACCCCTCTTGGAGCAGTACCGGTTCCCCGCGCTCGCACAGCTGTTGATCGCCGCGCGTCCGGGGCTTGCACCCGACAAGCTCGTCCATCTGTTCGGAACGGGGCATCCGGCCGCTTTCGCGTTCGCCGCCCTGTTCGGGGTCGACGTGTTCGACTCTTCCTCCTACCACAAGTTCGCCCGCCGCGGGAATCTGATGTTCCCGGAAGGGACGGTCTCGCTCGACGGCATCCGGGAACCGTTCTGCGGATGCCGGCTGTGTGGTGAGTTGCCCCTCACCGAGGTGGCACGCTTGCCCGCCGAGGAAAAGGAACGCCGGCTGGCCGAGCACAACCTCCTGGTCTGTGCGACCGAGGTCGCCCGGGTCCGGCAGGCGATCCGAGACGGTACGCTGTGGGAGCTCGCCGAGCGGCGGGCGACGGCGCACCCGGGTCTGCTCGCCGGATTGCGGGCGGCGGTCCGGGGCGCGCGGGTGTTCCTGCCGACCGAACCCGAGAGCCGGCGCAACTTCCGGGTCATCGGCGCCACGAGCGGGCTGCGCCCGAGCGTGATCAGATTCCTATCCCACGTCGCCCGCTGGAAGGAGGGCAAGGGGCCGTTCCGCCCCCTGGGCTGGCGTCCCCTCGTCCCGTCGATCCTGCGCGCCCTCCCGAGCGAAGATGCCGGCGGCGCGATGCTCTACTACGAGGTCCCCACCCCCCTCGGTGGAGTCCCGCTCGAGCTCACCGAGCTGTACCCCAGTGGATGCTACCTCGGAATGGAAGAGTTCTCCGAGGAGCGCACGGGGGTGGCGGCCCCCGACCTGAGCGATGTCTCCCTGCCGGAAGCGCGCGACCAGCTCGAGGTCTGGACGCGCCGGCACGTGCGCGCGCTCTTCGAATGGCAGCATGGCGCCGAGGGCGTCACCCTCGGCCAGCGCCCGTTCGAGGTCGAGCGATCCCGACGGACCGGTCGAGTGCGGGCCCTCTTCCACGGGGGCCGTCGGACGTTCATCCTGGACTTCGACGGACTGCCGCGTCCGACGTTCGCCGGAGCGGAGCTCCTGCGGAGCAGCCTCGCCCCGCCCCGCGCCCGCATCCGCGTCGCCGCCGACGCGACGGAGTTCGTCGCGGCGGGTCGCAGCCTGTTCTCCAAGTTCGTCGAAGGCGGGGACAGCTCCCTCGTGCCCGGCTCGAGCGCCCTACTGGTCGATGGCGCCGATCGCTTGCTCGCCGTCGGCCGACTCGTGCTGGCTCCCGTCGAGATGGGGCGGATGGCGCGCGGCGTGGCGGTGCGCGTGGTGGCCCACGCCAAGGCGCCGGAACCGATGCCCGAACCCGAACCGACCCCCCTCGGCGAGGGCGAGGATGCGCCGCCCGACCGCTCGACCGGTCAGCTTTAATCGCCCGCGTCCGATTCCGGGGGAAGTTCGTTCCGTGGACCATGAAGACGTTCCTCCTCCTCCAGTTCGATAGCGAGGGTGCGCCGTTCTCCGAGGTCGCCGACGTGCTCGAGGACCTGGGGTTCGAGGCGCATCAGGAGGGGTACGACTTCGTCTACGACTGGGGCCGGCCCGCCACGGTCCGCGAGTCGCTGGAGTTCGCCGACCGTATCCAGGCGGCCCTGAAGGGGACGCGCGTCGCCTTTAGGATCGAGTCCAGCGACGACTAGTTCCGGGCGAGGGCCCTTTTATCCGCGCCGCCCTGAGAGCGCGGATGGTCATCCTCGGCATCGAATCCACGGCCCACACGGCCTCGGTCGGTGTGGTCGACGACCAGGCGCGCATCCTGGGGATGGCTTCGGACATGTACCGACCGCCGTCCGGTGGGATCCATCCCCGCGAGGCCGCCAACCACCACGTCGAGCTGTTGCCGGGGCTCGTCACGAAGGCCTTGCAGGACTCCCATGTCGATCCGGCCGAGCTCGAGGCGGTGGCGTTCGCGCAGGGCCCGGGACTCGGACCGTGCCTGCGGGCCGGCGCGACGGTCGCGCGGACGCTGGCGCTGATGTGGGACAAGCCGCTGGTGCCCGTCAATCACTGCGTCGCCCACGTGGAGATCGCGCGCGTCCTCAGCGGAATGGACGATCCGATGCTCCTCTACGCGAGCGGAGGGAACACGCAGGTCATCGCCTACGGTTCCGGACGCTATCGGGTCCTCGGGGAGACCCTCGACGTGGGCATCGGCAACTTCCTCGACAAGCTCTGGATCGCCTTGGGCGGCACCTTCCCGGGGGGACCTGCGATCGAGGCGCACGCCCAGCGCGGGAGCCGGCTCTGGACGTTGCCGTATTCGGTCCACGGGATGGACGTGGCCTTCTCGGGGATGTTGACGGCCGCCCTGGCCTACCGGGCCAAAGGGGCCACGCTCGAGGACCTGGCGTACTCCGTCGAGGTGACGGCCTACAGCATGCTCACCGAGATCACCGAGCGGGCGTTAGCCCACCGTCGGCGCACGGACGTGGTGCTCGGTGGAGGCGTGGCGTGCAATGCGCGACTGCAGGGAATGGTCCGCGCGATGACCGAGGGCCGGGGGGGCCGCTCGTTCGCGCCTCCGCGCGCACTGTGCGTCGACAACGGGGCGATGATCGCCTGGACCGGGCACCTCGCGTACTCCGCCGGCCGAGTGGTCGCGGTGGAACGCTCGGCCGTGGAACCCCGTCAACGGACGGACCTCGTCGCGACCCCCTGGCGGGCCGGATAGCGGTCCGTCGTCGAACGTCAGGCGCCCAGGGGCCGAAGAACGAGCCAGGAAAGCCCGGCGAACATCGCGTGCGCCCGGTCCGTCTCCTGCCCCGCGGCGTTGCCGACCTTCTCCAGGACCCCACCGAGCGAGGTGAGGTACACCATCGGGTCCACGCCCGGGGCCGTCGAGAGCGTGGCCGGATGTAAGCCGCTCCCGCGGACCGCGGGGGTGATCAGGCTGTACGAGAGCACGATGATGTGACCCGTCCCGTACTTCTGGGACATGCAGGCCGGATACGGGTTCGGCCCGTAATCGAGCGTGTCCAGCGCCAGGGACGGTCCGGCACTGGAGACCTGCCCGTCGACGAAGAGGGTGATCTTGTGAGTTGCATCGGAGGTGAACCCCAGGAGGTCGTTGGTCTGATAGACGATGGGCTGGGCTGCGTAGCTCGCGTTGACGTTGACGCTCGAGAATGAACCGGCCCAGACCTGGAAGAACGTCGACAGGGTGTAGATGTACGGCCACGGCGAGGCGAGGTAGATGATCCCGTCCGGATACCCCTGGCTCGCGAGCGGGGGGTGGGTGGCCACCGGCAAATTGCAGGCGTAGTTCCCCGGGTAACTCGTATTCCGGCCGATCGACGGATAATCCGGAGTCGCGCTCGACGCGGCTTGCGTCGGGGGGATCCCGACGCTATGGCCGTTGATGTTGATCTGGATGTACGGAAAGACCTCCATCACGAGGCTGACGCCGGAGGGGCACCAGGTCTGGGAGAAGTCCGACGTGGTGTGGGGCGGGAATCCGGGAACCCCGCTGCTCGGCGGGATCGGTTGGAGCGTGATGCACGGGGTGGAGAACAGGTTCCCGAACACGAGCACGACCACCACGGCGACGATCACCACCGCCGGGATGCCGAGGAGGGCGGCCCGACGCCACGCGCTCGTGGGTCCGGATTTCGGCTTCTTTCCCTTCTGGCCGAGCGCCCGATCCTTCCGGCGCTGCGCACGCCGCTCCTCCGGGGTCTGCGACTCGGCCGGGGTTTCTGCGTCCTCCCGGAACCGGCGTTTGGACACGGGCGGCCGACACCGGTCCCCGACATAAGATTCGCCTTCGCTCGGCGTCCCCCGGCTTAATTATCCGGCCCCGCTCCCACCGGTGTGGAGAGCGTCGAGGTGCTCGTCGTCGGGGCCGGCCCGGCGGGCTCCACCGTGGCGCACGAGCTCGCCCTGCAGGGCCGGGAGGTCCTGGTGGTCGAGGAACATGGACGCGTCGGCCGACCCGTCCAGTGCGCGGGGCTGGTCTCCCGGCGCGTGCTCGATCTGGCGGACGCTCCCTCGATCGTGCGGACCTCGGTCCACGGGGCGAGCGTCTTCGGCCCCGACCTGAACTCGATCTCGTTCAAGGCGCCCGAACCCCGGGCATTCGTCATCGATCGCGAAGGGCTCGACGTCCACCTCGCCGATCGGGCCGCCCGCGCCGGAGCGCGCTTCGAGACCGGGACCAAGTTCGAAGGGCGGACGAGCTCCGGAGCCGACGGTTCCGTGGTGCGCCTGTCGGACGGCGGAACCCAACGCCGCGAGGTACGGGCTCGGCTCGTCGTCGGGGCCGACGGCGTCGCGAGCGCGGTGGCCCGGGCGTACCGGCTCCGCCGGCCGGTCGAGGTCCTCCCTGCCTTCGAGGCCGAATTCCCCCAGAGCCCGGGAGACGCCGACCAGGTGGAGGTGTACCTGGGTCGTGAATTCGCTCCGGGGCTGTTCGGATGGTGGATCCCGGACGGTTTCGGTGGTGCCCGCGTCGGCATCGCCTGCTCGGCCGGAGCGGTCACGGCACGGCAGTACTTCGAGCGGCTCCTCACCCACCTGGAAAAGCGGTTCGGGGAGCGCCTACGCAATCCGACGAGCCTGCTCGTCTCCGGCATACCGATCGGGGTGTTGCCTCGGACCCATGCCGACGGGGTGCTGCTGGTCGGGGACGCGGCGGCCCAGGTCAAGCCGCTTTCCGGGGGCGGCATCTTCACGGGCATGCGGTGCGCGCAACTGGCGGCGGCGACCGCCCAACGTGCGCTGGCGGCCGACGATGTCTCGGCCGCCTCCCTCGCCCCCTACGACGCGGCCTGGAGGGCCGAACTCGGCGACGAGTTCGCCAAGACGCTCTACCTGCGCAAGCTGTTCCTTCGACTCAGCGACACAGACCTGAACCGGATCGTGACGGCCCTGAAGGAAGGGGGTATGGCCGATGCGATCGTGGCGTTCGGGGACATCGATTTCCCGTCGCACGTCGCGCGCCGGCTGTTGCGTCAGTCGCCGTCGCTCTTCCGGCTCTTCCCGCGCGCACTGGGTGCGCTCGTTTCCGGCCCGCCCGAACGGGCGCCCGAGCTCGAACCGGGGCCTTTGCGCGAGGCAAAATAGCCACCAGCGGCCGCGCAGGCGATCGCGCCCACGATCAGCACCGTCAGCGTCCACGGGTATGGATTGTTGACGACGAGGACGGCCGTCTCCGGGAGAACGCCGGAGACCCCGAGGCGGCTGACGTTCAGGATAGTCGTCCCGTTCGGTCCCGCCGTCGCGTTCGTCCAACTGTCGTAGGAAAAGTACCCCCGAGACTGGAGCAGGTAGGGAGTCCCGTTCTCCACGAAGCTCAGCTGCGTCCGCACCGCGTACGCCCCCGCCGCCGCCCCCGATGGCACCACGATCGACTCGGACAGCGACGTCGAGGTATGCGCGGCGAGGTTCGCGAACGGGAGGACCAGCACGGTCGGCGGCCCCAAGGAGTCGGCGAACGAGGGGGCGGGGCCGCCGGAGAGGGCTTGAGTGGCGTTCCCCGGGTACGCGTTGAACGCATAGATCTCGAGGGTCAGATTCGCCGCGCTGATCGCATTGAGAGGACCCGGGTCCGAGAGGGTCCCGGTCAACGTGGCCGACGCACTCGGGGCTACGACCGGGACGGCGAGGCCGGAGAGGAACTGCGAGTAAATTCCGGGGGGCAGCGTGGGGTAGGCCGCCCGGACCGGGGCGATCGAGAACGTTCCCAGGAGGACGACCGCGATGACCAGCCACTGGACGGCGGTACCGCGACGGGTCACCCGTTCAGGCCCCTTCCGGCGAGGGGCTCCCGGACCGCTCGGCCAGTTGGACGAGTCGCTCGATGCGTCGGATGGTCTCGGCCGCCCCTCTCCGTCCGGAGGTGCCGAGGAACGCGCTCATCCCGGGCGGGAGCGACGTCCGCGGGAGCGTCGACGCCTTGAACAACGCCCGCGCGAGCGCCAGGGGGCGCCCGGTCATGGCCACCGCGGCGTCGTCGGCGCGGTACTCTTCCTGCCGGGTGAGCGAGTTCGCCAGATGGGCCAGTAGCGGATCCCACCGCATCATCCGCGCGAGGGTCCGGAAGAAGGTCAGGTATCGCCCATCGAGGTCGTAGATGTGCCCGAGTTCGTGGGCGATGGTCGCCTCCACCTCCTCCGGCTCCAGGCGGCGGAGCAGTTCGTCGGCCAGGAGGATCACCTCGACCCGGTGGGGGCCCGCTCGGGCCCCGCCCCCGACGGCCAAGAGCGTGAACGAGAACGCTTCAGGGCGGAACGAGTGGAACTGCATCAACCGCACGGCTTCGGCCGGGCGGGGCAGGTTGGCGGGCCACGCGAGCGTCGCCGGGCGTAGGATGTGCAGGAAGCCGCGGCCCACGAGCTGGTTGACCGAGAAGGCGATCGCAAAGACGACGAAGGCGCCGAGCGCACCCAGCGCCCAGAGGACCGCCCACCGCGGCTCGAACAGGGTGAGGGGCTGGCGGGCCAGCGTGACGATCGCGGAGTACCCCCCGTTGGTCAGCACCCAGATGAGCGTGGTCGTGGCGAGCAGCGCCCACAGAGCGAGGAATGTCGCCGCCAATCGCAGCACCACGCGTGGCGCCGATCGACGGAAGGCGATGAGCAGGGCCAGCCCGCAAAGCATCCAGATCAGGGCGGGGACGTAGAGGGCCACGACCATCGCGGGCAGCACGGTTCGGGCCCCCGATCAGAGCCTCAATTGGCGACGCAGCTCGCGCTCTTGCCCCGGGTCGAGCTTGGCGAGCTCTTCGTTGAGGTGGACGACCCCCGAGGGCCCGAAAAGGGACACCACTCCCTGGAGGACCTGTCGGAGGTAGCGCCGCTCGAAGTCCACCGAGCGGTACACGAATCGCTCACCGCCCCGGCAGGTCTCTCGGCGGCGGTGTACGAGTCCCTTGGACCACAGCCGGCCCAGGGTCGTGGCGACGGTCGTGTAGGCGAGCCGTTTTCCCCGGGTCTCCAGGTGTTGGCGGACCGCCCTCGCGGGCGCCTCGTCGAGCTCCCGCAAGGAACGTAGGACGTCGCTTTCCAGGACGCCCAAACGGGAGTTGTCGGCCACGACGATTCCATGAGAGCCCGCGCCTTAAGCTTGGTCGTTCGACTGTACGAACTAGTGCGGTCCCCCGCCGGCTCGCCGCGCAAGACCTTATGCGACCGACCCTTTCCGCACTCTCGTGGGGACCCTCCGGCCGCCTTTCGATTCGGTGCTGGACCTGGTGGGGCACACGCCCCTGGTCGCGTTACGGCGGATCACCGAGGGCCTGCCGTACCGCGTGCTCGTCAAGCTCGAATACCTGAACCCGGGCGGGTCGGTCAAGGACCGGATCGGACCGGCGATGATCGCCGATGCCGAGGCGAAGGGGCTGCTCAAGCCAGGGGGGACGATCGTCGAAGCGACCAGCGGCAACACGGGCGTCGGCCTCGCGCTGGTGGCGGCCGTGAAGGGCTACCATTGCGTATTCGTACTCCCCGACAAGATGAGCTCGGAGAAGATCCGGCTCTTGCGCGCCTACGGGGCGAAGGTCGTCGTGACTCCCAGCCAATTGCCGCCGGACCACCCGATGAGCCACTACTCGGTCGCCCGACGGCTCGCGAAGGAGATCCCGAACGCGTACTACCCGAACCAGTACGAGAACCCCGAGAACGCGGCCGTCCACTACCGTACGACGGGCCCGGAGATCGCCGCCGGTGCGGGCGAGAAGCTCGCTGCGGTCGTCGGCACCGTCGGCACGGGCGGAACGATGAGCGGCGTCGGGCGCTACTTCAAAGAGCACCATGCCCACGTGCGGATCGTCGCGGTCGACCCGAAGGGTTCCGTGCTGGGACCCGCCTTCCGGACGGGTGACCCCGGGAAGGTCGTCCCGTACCTGGTCGAAGGGATCGGCGAGGATATCGTGCCGAAGTCGATCGACTTTCAGTGGATGGACGAGTTCGTCGAGGTCGGCGACCTCGAGTCGTTCGTCATGGCGCGGAGACTCGCGCGGGAGGAGGGGATGTTCGTCGGCGGCTCGTCGGGCTCGGCGGTCGTCGGCGCGCTGCGATGGCTCGAAGGCGCGCCGATTCCCGCGGGTTCTACGGTGGTCGTGATTCTGCCGGACTCGGGCGATCGCTACCTTTCCAAGTTCTACTCGGACGAATGGATGCGGGAGAAGGGGCTCCTCGAACCGGGCGCCGTGGTCGGGGACCTCCTGCGGGAAAAGCAGTTCACCCCGGCGCTGCTCTCGGTCGAGCCGACGACGATCGTGCGGGACGCCCTGGAGACGCTGCGAGCCCACGGGATCTCCCAAGTGCCCGTGCTCGCCGGAGACGACAACCTGGGCAGCGTCGCGGAGGACGACCTGCTGCGGGCCAGCCTCGCGGACGGAACGGTCGCGGACCGGACCGTCTCGGTCGCGCTCGGAGCCCGCTTCTCGGAGGTGAACCTCGACACCCCGGTGGGGGAGGTCGTTCGACGTCTCAAGGAGGAACGCGCGTTGCTGGTGCGGGACCCGGGCACCCGGGCGGTGGTCGGGCTCATCACCCGCCACGACCTGCTCCAACACTTCTCGCACCACGGAGCCGGTCATGCGCTTTAACACGCGGCTGCTGCACGACGCCCAGCCTCCGGACGAATTGACCGGCGCCGTAAACGTCCCGATCTACCTGTCGAGCACCTTCGCCCAGTCCGCGCCGAATCGGCACAAGGGGTACGTTTACAGCCGGTCTGCCAATCCGACGCGCACCGTTCTGGAACGATCGCTCGCGGCGCTCGAAGGAGGGGCGACCGGTCTCGCCTTCGCCTCGGGGCTGGGTGCGCTCACGACGTTGCTGGAACACTTCCCGACCGGTACGCGCATCGTCGCGGACCAGGACCTGTACGGCGGGACGTGGCGCCTTTTCGAACACCACCGACGTACCTTTGGCATCGTCATCGACTATGTCGATGCGACGCAGATCGAGGCGACCGGGGCCGAACTGCGTCGTTCGCCGGCGGCCATGTTCTATGTCGAATCCCCCACGAACCCCCTGCTCCGCCTCGTGGACCTGAAGGCGGCGGCCCGCGCTGCCCACCGGGCGAAGGCGTTGCTCGTAGTCGACAACACGTTCGCCTCCCCGGCGATCCAGCGACCGCTCGAGCTCGGCGCGGACGTCGTCCTCCACTCCACGACCAAGTACCTCGGGGGACACTCCGACGTCATCGGGGGAGCCCTCATCGCGCGGGAAGCTGCCCTCGGCGAGAGGTTGGCGTGGCTCCAGAACGCGGTCGGTGCCGTCCCGAGCCCGGTGGATTCCTTCCTCGTGCTCCGGGGGCTGCATACGCTGGGGATCCGCATGCAGGCCCACAGCGAATCGGCCCGCGCGGTCTGCGAAGTGCTGGAGGCGAGCTCCGCGGTATCCGCCGTTCACTTTCCCGGGTCGAGCCACCACCCCCAGCGCGCACTCGCCCGCCGACAGATGGCGCTCCCCGGCGGCATGGTGAGCGCCGATCTCACGGGAGGGGGGCGGGCCGCACGCCGCCTGCTCCGGGGCCTCCACCTGTTCACGCTGGCCGAGAGTCTGGGCGGGGTCGAGTCCCTGGTCGACCATCCGGCGTCCATGACCCACGCCAGCGTCCCCCGGAGGGAGCGGGAAGCGCACGGGGTCACGGACGGGCTTGTTCGTTTCTCCTGCGGGATCGAGGACCCGGCCGATCTCGCCGACGAGGTCCGGACGGCGCTCCGCGGGGTCTAGCCCGATGCGCCGGATCCGCCTCTACGACACGCTCAGCCGCGAGTCGAGGCTGTTCGTCCCGCTCACGCCCCCGAAGGTCGGGCTCTTCGTCTGCGGGCTCACGCCGTACGCCGACGCCCACATCGGCCACGCGAAGACGGCGATCACCTTCGACGTCCTGGCGCGGGCCCTCAGCCGCTGGGGCTACCGGGTGTTCTACATCCAGAACGTGACCAACATCGACGACCGACTCATCGCCCGCGGGGGCCAGGAGGGCGTCGACCCGCTCACACTCGCCGACCGCCACTTCCTCGCCTGGCGACTGGCGATGGAACGGCTCGGGGCCCGCTCGGTGAACTACTACCCCCACGCCACGGACTATCTACCGGAGATCCTCGCCCAGGTCCAGCAACTGATCGACCGGAACGCGGCGTATGTCTCGCACGGAAGCGTCTACTTTCAGGTCGCCAAGTTCCCGGCCTACGGCCAGCTGTCGGGACAGCAGACCGATGCGCTGCGTCCAGGTGCCAGGGTCGAGGTCGATGCCGACAAGCGCGCTCCGGAGGACTTCGTGCTCTGGAAGGCGGCGACGCCTGGCGAGCCGACCTGGGAGAGCCCGTGGGGACCCGGTCGGCCGGGCTGGCACATCGAGGACACGGCGATCACGCTCCGGTTGTTCGGGGAACGCTACGACCTCCACGGGGGCGGACTCGAGCTCAAGTTCCCGCACCACGAAGGGGAGATCGCTCTCGCGGAGGGTGCCACCG
>JAKIWD010000012.1 GCA_022750205.1 Thermoplasmata archaeon | reverse complement strand
TTGCTATCCGAAGGCTCAATCGAATCCACTGTGTGACGAATTCGCGTCCCGCACTCCGCTGGTGGACGCGGCACTAGACTTCGAAACGGTGGCCGTTCTGCGGCATCACGACCTCGCACTCACTGCTGATCGCCTCGGCGAGCAGTTCCCGGTGGTCGCCGTGCATCGGCACGAGCTTGCGGGCCTGGGTCTTGCGCACGAGTTCAACAAGGTCGCTGTGGCCGGCGTGCGCGGAGAAGTCGAACTTGAGGACCTCGCACTCGGGGCGGATCGTGACCTCATCGATCGTCAGCGTGCCCTCGTCCAAAAGCTGCCGACCGTTGGATCCGTCGACCTGGAAGCCGGTCAGCAGGATCGCGCTCTTCGGGTCCTTGTAGCGCTCGCCGATGTAGTAGAGCACCGGCCCACCGTCGAGCATCCCACCGGTCGTGACGATGACGTCGGCTTCGCGTAGCGCGTGACGGCGCTCGCCGGAGTGCTCGACGACGTGGATCGAGTCGGCCGCGTGCCGGAATCGTCGGGCGTCGGCGAGGTACTCCGGTGCCGCGCGGTAGATGTCGTTGACCTTGCGAGCCATGCCATCCAGCCAGATCTCAAAGCCGCTCGACGCGAGGGCCATCAGGACCTCCTGGGCGCGACCCACGGCGAACGCTGGCACGATGACCTTGCCGCCCCGCTCGACGGTCTCGGCGACCTTGTCGCGGAACCGACGTTCGGTCTCCTTGCGGTCGGGGTGTTCGCGTCCGGCGTACGTCGACTCCATCACGAGGACATCGCAATGGACGGGCTCGGCGCCCCGCACGAGGTGGGTCGGGATGGTCTGGAGGTCGCCGGTGAAGAGCACGTCCTTGGCGCCCCGGTAGAGGAACATCGTCGCGCCGGGGATGTGCCCGGCCGGCGTCAGCTGAACCTCGATCCCCTTCTGGCGGAAGGTGCCGTGGCGTTCGACCGCCAAGAATCGCGCGTCCAACGCGTGGATGTCGGACGGATCGAACGGAGGCAGGTAGCCCTCCATCTTGGCGACCTTGAGCGCATCGCGCGTGAGCAGCCCCGCCACGGCGATCGTTACCGGCGTCGCGACGATGCGGGTCGAGGGCAGACGGGTCAGCACCGGCGTCATGCCCGAGTGGTCCAGGTGGGCGTGGGAGAGGAACGCGGCGTCGAGGTGCGTCGGGGCCGGACGGGGGTAGGAAGGCGGGTCGGTCGGGGTCATGCCGTAGTCGAAGAGCAGCGTGCGGCCCTGATCCCGGACCACGAGCCCAAGCGAGCCGACCTCGGAGGCACCTCCGAGGAATTGGAACTCCATCGGGGGCGGCCTACCGGGGGCGTCACTTAACCTTGGCCAGCTCCCCCGCCCGGTTCCGGGCGCTGCCGCGCAGACCTATATGCGGGGTCCGGGTCCGGGGGCCGTGGCCGTCGCACCGCCTGCGGAGCTCGAGGTTTTGGTGCGGATGAGCCAGTCGGTCCACACCGCGGTACGGCACGCGCGGACCTCGCCGCACCGCGCGGACGTCGTCGCGATGGGGGCGGACGGCTCGCCGACCGAGCAGATGGACCGCGTCGCCGAATCGGTGGTGCTCGCGACGCTGAAGTCCGAGGGGCTCGACTGGAACGTCGTGAGCGAAGAGATCGGCCGCGTCGACCGGGGCGGGGAATGGACGCTGGTGGTCGACCCGATCGATGGCAGCCACAACGCGCTCCGGGGCATCCCCTTTGCGACGGTCTCGCTCGCCCTGGGGCGAACGGATCTCGAGAGCGTGGAACTCGGACTCGTCCACGACCTGTTCAACGGCACGACATTCTGGGCCGCGCGGGGCCTCGGAGCGTTCTGCGACGGTCGCCCGATCCATGTGCGCGGCTGGGACCGTCGCCAGGAGATGTTCTTCGTCAACCTCGGTCGACATTCGACCCCGCGGGCGGTGGCGTTCGCCGGACGGGGCCGGCGCATCCGGTCGCTGGGGTGCGCGTCGTTGGAAATGGCGATGGTCGCCCTGGGGGCCGCCGACGCCTACATCTTCGAGAACGAAACGCCCCACCGGAACCTCCGCGTCACCGACATCGCCGCGGCGTATCGGATCGTGCGCGAGGCCGGAGGGTTCGTGGGCGATGCCGCGTTCCAGCCCCTCGAGACGTTCCCCCTCGCCCTGGGACATCATACGAGCGTAGCCGCCTGGGGCGACCCCCAGTTCTCGCAGGCGGGCGGCCCAGAAGGGTGGCAATGAAGGTCGCGATCTCGGCCAACCCGGGTAAGCCGCTCGCGCTCGAATTGGCCCGACGCTGTCTTTCGCACCTCGCCGGCACCGCGGAGGTCGAGCTCGTCACCGAGACTTCGGAAGCCCTGGGCGCGTCCGTCGCGAGCGTGCCCCACGCGACCCTTCCCGAACTCGCCGCGGACGCGCTGATCGTCATCGGCGGGGACGGAACGTTCCTCACCTCACTGCAGCAGACCCAGCTCCCGGTGCTCCCGATCAACGCCGGCACCGTCGGCTACCTATCGGAGGTCGACGGGAGCCGACCGGCGTCCGTGGAGGCGGCGCTCGACCGGCTCGTCGGGGGACGCTACTTCGTGGAGGAGCGGATGAAACTGGCGAGTCGCTGCCAGGGGAAGGTCCTCCCGGACGCGACGAACGAGATCGTGGTCCACACGAGCCAGGTCGCCAAGATGCGACTGTTCGAGCTGGCCGTCGACGATCACCCCCTGGGGCGGGTGCGAGGGGACGGCGTCATCCTCGCCACGCCGACCGGCTCGACCTCATATTCGCTCTCGGCGCTCGGCCCGATCGTCGACCCATCCCTCGAGGCGATCGTGATCACGGTGCTGGCCCCGTTCCAGGCGACCCAACGGGCGATCGTGGTCGACCCGCTCCGTAGCGTGAGCGTGCGCCTCGTCCATCCGGGGAAGGACGGCGTCATCGTGGTCGATGGACAGAGCGAGATCCGGGTCCCCGGTGGACCGACCGTGCTCGCCTACCGCTCGGCGCGACGGGCGTCGTTCATCCGGTTTGGCTCTCGCGCATTCGGTCGGCTGCAGGGCAAGCGGATCCTGCCGTGGACCGAAGAGGTGCCGGGGACGGAGGCGATTGACGATGCCGATGTTCCGCCCGCGTCGTAAGGGCGCCGGCGCCGGCCACCGGATCGGGGAGACCCCGACCGCGATCACGCGGCGGTGCCTCGACTCGGCCTTGGCCTGCGCGCGCTCGGCCTACCCCAACGAGTTCGGCGGGATACTCCGGGCCGACGAACCGGGGACGATCAGCGACCTGCTCTTGCTGCCCGGGACAACGGCGGGACGTCGGCACGCGAACTTCCAACTGTACATGCTGCCGGTCGATCTGGGCGTCGCGGGCACGGTCCACTCCCACCCCTCGGGGGCGCTCCACCCCTCCGAGGCCGACACGCGGCTCTTTCGGCATTGGGGTCGACGGCATCTGATCCTGGGCTACCCGTTCGGCGCCGGCTCCTGGCGAGCCTACGACGGGAACGGGCTCGAAGTCTCGATCGAGGTCCTGGGACGGGTCTCCGGGCTCGACAACCCCGAGCCGCCGCGGGAGTACCGGCCCCGGGCCGTCCACCGGAACGAGCCGGGCGACCCTCCCGCCGACGTCGACGCGGAGTAGCGGCTCACTCCCGCATGGGGATCGTGGGAACCGGCAGCCTCTCGGGGTGGGCGAGCGGGCTCTCGAGCGGCCCCCTCGCGCGGTCCGGCTCGCTGCCGAGGCCGTTCATCTTCGAGAGCAGCTCGAGGAACCCGATGAACCCCCGGAAGCCGGCGCGGTAGGCACGCGTGTGCTGTCCCTCCCAGTCGAAGAAGTCCCGGAGCAACCGCTTGGATTGCCGGATCCCGTGGGAGAGCGCGCGCTTGAACAGCTCGGCCTGCTCCGGGCTCAGGCGATCGCGGCTGAACCAGTCCTTCGACTTGAGGTGCCCCAGCGGGACGAAGAACATCGGGACGAGGATCGCCTTGAAGTCCCACAGGTCGTCGATCAGGTCGATCGTCTTCAGCACGTCGTCCTGGGTCTCCTGGGGAAGGCCGACGATGAACGTGCAGGCCGGGAAGACCTTGTTGTCGTTCATCAACCCCGCCGCCTGGACGACCAGCTCCGGCCACTGCGACGCCTTGAACGGGGCGACCTTGCCGGGCATGGCGGCCGTGATCATCCGCGGACTACCGGTCTCGACGCCGACCTCGACGCCCCACCAATCCTGCTGCTCGTCGAGGAGGACCTCGCCGCACTTCGCCAGCAGATGGGGCTTGGTCATCAACGAGGCGACGGCGACGTGGCTCCAGCCGACCTGCGCGTAATAGCGCTTGGCCAGCTTGAGGAGCGGGATCAGTTTGTCCTCTCGGGGAACGATGTTCGGGCTGCCGTAAAAGTAGACGTCGTCGGAATGGAGCAGCCCCTTGACCGTGCCGATCTTCGCGTTCACCGCGAGCTCCTGCTCGATCTTCTCGAGCGGGTACCACCGGGTCGGCCGCGTGGTCACCGAGCAGAACGAGCACCCGCGGCAGCACCCGCGTCCGATCTCGATCAGGCCGTTGACGCTCGGGTAGCGGATCGACGAGATCTGCTCGACCTTGGGGGCCTCCTTCGCGGAGAGGATGACGTGGGGAGGAAGGAACTCGTCGCCGAGCGCCTTGCGGACCAGCTCGCGGACGAAGACATCGGCCTCGCCCTCCACGACGGAATCGATGCCGCCGATCGAGCGGACGAACTCCCCGATCCAGGGTACTTTGGACTGCGTGGCGGGCGAGAGTTGCCACGCACACGGTCCGCCAGCGATGAGCTTCATGCCCTGGCGGCGGGCCTCCAGGATATGTGGCTGGGACAACAGCCGCTTGAAGTTCACGCAGTTCAGCGGATCCTTCTTCATCACGCCGGCGAACGTGGAACTCGGCGGGTTGAGGCCGAAGTAATCGTGCCCGGAGACGAGCAGCACCTTCGCCTCGCCGGGCATGTAGCGGTCGAGGAAGCTCGGATGCACGATCCGCGCGTCGAACCCGGCGTCCAGGAGCGAGGCCTCGATCTTGCGCATGCCGTACGGCGCCTGGTTCGGGTAGCCGTGGTCGTCGGTCGGCATCTTCGGGAAGAACATGCGTTGGTAGACGCCTTCGGGCAGCAGATAGGCGGGGGAGGTCGTGCCGAATCCCAGGAACTCCTTCCCGTGGTGGTTGCTCATCATCGTCCAGTCGCAGGTGATGACCACTTCGGGCATGTTCGACACACTCCTCGGCACGCGCCGGGGACGGCCGCAAGATTCGTTCTACGCTATTATCCCTTCCGATTGGGACCCCATTTTTCATGCACGCAGCGGGCGGGGAACGCCGACCCGACGGCGCCGCGGGCGCCGCTTACCGAGTGATTTCTGAACCGGCGATTCTCCCACGCTCCACGGTGTCCGGGCCGTAGGTGCGAACTAGCCCGGATCGCTCTCGTCGTCGTCGCGCGGCAGCACTCCGTCCATGGAGTCCCCCGATTCCTCCGCGGGCTCCTCCGAGTCGGTCTCGCGGAAGGCGGGATCGCGTTGGATCAGGTGGATCCGGACGCAGTCCCGATGAGCCGGGTTGCCATTCCACGAACTGACCTCGTTCGGTTGGGTCAACGGTTCGCGACAAAGCGTGCAGAGCTCGGGCGGGGCGATGATCCACGCGACCCGCCGCGGAGCAGCCGTCATGGCGCCGACAGCGACCCACGTGACGGCGCGGTCATTTACCTTTCCCCATCGGGGCTCGGGAGAGAAGGGTCCAACGGCCTTAGGACAAACCGAGATAACCCGGGTCCCCGTCCTTCGGGACGCTCATGGAGTCGCTCACCGAACTTCGCCGACGGCGCATCGCGCTGGGGATACCGCTCGGTGAACTGGCACGGGCGATCGGCCGGAGCGACGCTACCCTCTCGCGCATCGAACGCGGCCAGATCCGGCCGTCGTACGACCTCGTCCAGAAGATCCTCACCTACCTGGAGGGTCGGGAAGGGCTTGCCACCCCGCAGCTCCGAGCCCAGGACGTGATGAATCGATACGTCGTGACGGTCGATGCCGCCACTGATCTTGCCCGCGCCTCCCAGCTGCTCGAGCACGGGGGCTACTCCCAGCTCCCGGTGATCGAGGGGGGACGCGTCACGGGCGCCCTCTCTGAGACCGCCGTGTTGCGCGCGCTCGCCCGGCCCGACGGCCGCCGCGCCCGGGTGCGCGATGTCCAAGAGATCGCGTATCCCCAAGTGGATGAAGCCTTCCCCGCGGACCTTCTCGCGGGCCTGTTGGGCCGCTACCCGGCCGTGCTGGTGCTGCGCCGGGGCGAGCTCCAGGGGATCATCACACGAGCCGATCTGATCCGGGGGCTCCGCGGCACTCCGCTCCGCCGAGCCGCTACGTCTGGGACGACGCCGCGCGGTCCGTAGAGGACGCCGCTTCAACTCCAGCGCTCGTGACGGCGCGCACAACGGCGCGGGGAATCAGTCCGGCGGCGATAGCCCCCAGCTCGTCGGCCTCGGCCATCGGGTAGCTCCGGCCCCCCCGTAGGGAGCGCCGTTCCGTGCTGGCGGTGAACAGAACGTCTCCGTCCGTGGCGGTGAACACGGGCATGATGCATCGCGCCAAGCCGGCCGCCGCGATGCTCCCGATTCGCTGGAGGGCCGACCTTTCCAGCGTCAGCTCGCACACCACGACCACGAGTGTAGTGCCCCGCGAATCGACCTGCCGGCCGGATACGTCTCGGAACCCTCCCGGTGCGAGCGGGGGCCCGCCGGGCTCCCGGGCGACCGCAGCCCAGTGCCCAATTTCGGGGTCCCAGACGGCTCCGACGGAATTCACCGCGGCGATCACGCCGACCCAGCCCAACTTGGGTGCGCGAGCGGCGGCGGACCCCAACCCGCCCCGCCGCGCGAAGCGACGCCCGAGATACTTCGCGACGGTCGCCCCGGTTCCCGCGCCCACGGGCCCCATTTCAACGGGCTTACGAGAAGCAGTCGAGACCGCCTTTCTCCCCAGCTCGACGTAATCCGGGATCTCCTTCCCGAGCCGGGGGAGGTCGAACAGAGCCGCGCCCGTGATCGGGGCCAATCGTTGCGTATGGCCGAACACTCGCCCACCGGCTCCGGACGCGAGCAGGGCGTTCCGCACGCCGCGTGCCGCATCCAGTCCGAACAAACTGCCTCCGGCCAGGAAGATCGCCCACCGCCGTCCAAACGTGGCATCGAGGGAGAGCGACCCGGTGTCGTACGTCGCGCTGGCCCCGCCGAGAACGTGGACCACCGTCGGGGCCGCGCGACGGAACCGGACCACGGTCACGCCCGTGGTTTTCCCGTCGTTCTGCGCGTGCCCCACGGAGAGGCCAGCGACTTTCGTGAGGGTTGCGGGCACGCGCTGAACGACCAAGGTCGGACCGGCGAATCCGCCCCTAGAGTTATGGGCCAAAACAGTTTGCGCCCCCCGATGCCCCGAAGTCGTGCCGCCACCCCGGGGGAGCCGCCCGCCGGCTTCCGCATCTCCCGGGACCTCCCGCTGGGACGGCACCCGTTGCTGGCGGCGTTCCCGGACCTCGATCAACTTCCGACGGCGAGCCGGCTGGTCGTCGACGAAGTCGCCCGGACAAAACTGTTCGACGCGACGTGCGTGGAGATAGTCGACCAGGACGCCTGGATGTACGTCTCGCCGTGGAAGGTCCCGCCCGGGGCTGGGGGGCAATGGAAACCGGTGGTGACACCCGAAGGGGCCGATTGCATCGTCATCGGGGAAAGCCATCTGCGAGAGAGCCCCCCGCTCACGCTGTTCATGGACATTTTTCACGAGATGTGCCACCTGCTCCAGCGGGCCCGCGGGCTCGAGCTGTGGGACCGGAGGTACAACTACGCGCAACGCCCCACCGAGGTCGAGGCGTACCAATTCGTGGTGGACGAGGCGCGCCGGCTGAAGGTCGGCGACGCGGTGCTCCGCGACTACCTGAAAGTGGAATGGATCGATGACACGGAGTTCCATCAGCTCCTCGACGCCGTCGGAGTTCCCGCCGAATAGCCCCGTCGATTTTCACACCGGGTGCGCCGGCCGGCCCCGTCGGGCGCGCGATCGGCTGCGATAGCGAACGAGTCTTTATCCGACCCTCGCCGCTAAATCCGGCCCTCAACGGGGCGCGGGGGGTTGGCTGTGGAGGTCCGGTCCCACGTCACCGTTCGTGCGTCCACGAACGACCTTTGGTTCCTCGCCTACCTGCCCCTGGCGATCTCCGACGGGATCGCCACGCCGCTGATCCCGCTCCTCGCGCTCCAACATTTCGGCGCGTCCGCCTTCGCCGTCACGATCATCATCGCGGCGAGCGCCATGAGCCAGGTCCCGTTCACGATGCTCTGGGGCAACCTGTCGGACCGAGTGGCGCATCGCAAGTACTTCCTGGTCGCCTCGTTCGTCGCGACCGGGGTCGCGATCATCCTCATCGCGCTCGCGCACGACCTGATCACGTACTTCTGGCTGAACGTAGTCGAGGGGCTCGCCTCAGCGGCCAGCGCCCCGATCGGGACGATGCTCCTGCTGGAGACCCGGCACAAGCGCTGGTGGCCGCAGGATATCGGCCTCTTCGGGCTGATCTCCGGCCTCGGCACGACGATCGGGCTCGGGCTCGGGTTCGTCTGGCTGTTCGTCATCGGATTCAACTACTCGATCATCAGCGTGATGACCGGCCTGCTCGTCCTCGCCGGCGTCCTGGCACTTCTCTCCGCGATCATCGCCTGGGCCTGGATCGAGGAGCCGGTGGTGCGCCTGGAGCGCCGGAGCTTGGCCGACCTGATCAATCTCCACCGGAGCGTCCTCGAGCGGGTCCGTCACTTCCGCACGCGGATCCTCAATCTCGTGGACCTCACCCGACCGTCGACCGATCCCGTCCCGCGCCGGGAGATCCTCTTCCTCGCCGCGCTCGGGGTCATGACCCTCGGATTCGACATGTTCTACGGGCCATTCCCCGTCTTCCTCTGGCAGACCGCCCATTTCAACGACGCCGCGGTGTTCATCGTCTACTTGGGGGCGAGCGCGGCGTCGACCGCGCTGTTCTTCCACTCGGGCAAGGCGGTGGAGGTCCACTCACCCAAGCTCGTCTTCTTGGAATCGCTCGGCGGCCGGGTGCTACTGATGGTCGCCTTCCTCTGGGGGCCGATCTATGTGTTGTTCGGGCTGGGGAGTCCGGCGCTCGTCGGCTGGATCACCCTGCTCAACGCGGCCCTGGGCGTCACGTGGGCGTTCATCAGCACGGCCTCGACGCTGTTCCTCGTCCGACTCGTCGGTCGGTCGAGCCGCGGCCGCGCGCTCGGCCTGTACAATGCGGTGGCCGGCGCGGGCGGTCTCGTCGGGACCCTCGCGGGCGGTTTCGTGTTCGCCGCGTACGGCGTCGGGCTCGCGTACTCCCTTGCGGCCGTCGCCGTCGCGGTCGGCGCCGTGATGTTGGTCCCGATACCGTACCACCTGTTCACCGTCCCCCACACGAGCGCCCACCGGCGTACTTGGCGGAGCGCTCGCGCGACCTCGCCGGCACCGCGCGGAGCCCCGCTGCGCCCCTACGGCGACCGGCACCGTTAAGCGGCGAACCCGGCTCGCGGCCCGGACCCTCGGGGGGGACGCAGATTCGCGAGACGTTCGGCGGACGGCTGCGTCGCCGATTGGTCCACTTCACCCGCCACCCATTCGCCTGGGTCCGCTACATCTGGGTGCGGGAGATCCGACCGCGGGAGGTCGGCTTTCGCGCCAACCCCCGGTTCCTCGATTGGGGCCCGATGTATCGAGTCTCCCGGCGGGCACTAGCGCGGGTGTTGGACCGTCCGGTCGAGGAGCTCGATGGCTACTTCGCCGAGCTCGGGCCGCTGCATCGCTCCCTGTGGGAGGAGGTCGGTGAACTTCCGAGCGCCGGCGCGCTGATCCAAGCCCCGCTCCTCTACGTCATGATCCGGGCCCGACGGCCGCAACGGCTGATCGAGACGGGGATCTCGTCGGGGTACAGCGCGCGGCTGATCCTCGAGGCGCTCGAACGCAACGGCGTCGGTCACTTGGATTCGATCGGGGTCGACATCTTCGCGCTGCGAAGCTCGACCGCGGCCGACGACACCGGTCTTGCGGGTCGCCGGGTGGGCTGGTTGGTGCGTCCCGGTCTCAGCGGTCGTTGGACGCTGCACTTGGGAAAGAGCGACGAACATCTCCCTCCCGTGCTCGCGGCGCTCGACGGACCCCTCGACCTGTTCCTGCATGACAGCCTCCACCAGTACCCGACGATGCGGTGGGAGTACTCGACCGCGTGGCCGCACCTCGCGTCGGAGGGGCTCTTGCTCTCTCATGATATCCACGCCAATCCGGCGTGGTTCGAGTTCCTCGGCGATCACGCCGTCAGCGAGTCAGCCGAGCTGGACCACGACCTGGGGGTCGCCCGCGTCGCCCCGCCGGTGGGCTAACGGAACATCTCCCAGACGAGGGTCCGGATCAGTAGCGCGAGCGCCAGGTTCGCAAAGAACCCTTCCAGCTCAGGCGGCGCGTCGCGCAGCGCGACGGACCGGAACCCGAGCTCGCCCGTTGCGACGACCTTGCCCCCGGTCAGGATGCCGAATCGCCCGGTCAACTTCTCGTGCAGCTCGTACGGCAGGCCCCCGAACTCGAACGTCAGCGGCCCGAAGAGGGAGGACTGGGTGCGCCAGCGCTGCTCGCCCACCTGAATGATGATCTCGTCCTTCTTCGGATGGTAGGAAACGGTGGAGTGAACTGTCTCGGGCTCGCTCGCACGAAACGTTTCATAGACGGTGGAGAAGAGCGAAGTGATCCGTCGCGTGATGGGGCCCGTCCCTGAGCCGACGGGTCGGCACATCCAGCTCTCCTCGCCGACCTTGATCTCGATCACGTTCTGGAGGACCCGTGCGGTCGCCTGGATCATCGATGGGCATGGTGGGGGCGGCCCGAGCTATAAGGCGTTGGCCGGAATGTCCCCCTCCCTCGGCCGATCCACCCGATGGCAAAGGAGATGATGCGTCGTCCGGTCGTCGCCCCCGTGAGCACACGCTGGGAACCGGCCGCGTCCGAGCGGGCTCTCGGACTCGGGTTCTACGTCACGCACGGCCCCGGCTTCGTGGGGCGGCTCAAGACTCGGCCGGAGGATTTCCGGGTCGACGAGATCTCGGCCAACCCGCGACCGGCCGAGGGCGGTGCGTACACGGTCATGCGGGTGGTCAGCCGCAACTGGGAGCAGCACGAACTCTCACAGCGCCTGGCGTCGGTGCTGGGACTTCCCCCCCACGCGATGTCCTGGGCCGGGACCAAGGACCGCCGGGCCATCGCCGAACGACTGGTCTCGTATCGGGGGCCATTGCCCGCGCATCCGATCGATCTGCCCGACGTCGAGATCCTCGAAGCGTACACCGCGCGCGATGGATTGACCCTGGGCCATCACTTCGGCAACACGTTCTCGATCCGCATCGGCGTGGAGCCTATGGGCCTTGAAGCCTCGGAACGAGCGGCTCGGGCCATCCGCGAGGAGCTCGTCCGACTCGGCGGTTTCGCCAACCTGTTCGGGCCGCAACGGTTCGGCGAGGTCCGCCCGGTGACCCACGATGTCGGTCGACACCTGGTCCATCACGACGTGGCCGGTGCGGTTCACACCTATCTCTGCGCGATCCCCGACGCCACGGACACCGTTGGCGTGGAGGCCCGTCGCGCCTACGCCGATCACGGTGACGCGAACCGGGCGCTGCGCGAGTTTCCGCCCTACTTCCGGTTCGAGCGCCAAATGCTCGACCACCTCGCCCGAGGGCAGACCCCCGAGCGAGCCCTCCGGGCTCTCTCGCGCGAGCTGCGACTTCTGTTCGTTCACGCGTACCAGTCGCTGCTCTTCAATCGCTGGCTGACCGGTCGGGTCGCCGTCGGCCTCCCGCTTCACGACGTCGTCGCAGGGGACTTCGTCCTGCGGGTCGGGCGCGACGGCACGGTCCCGGGGACCGAGGCGGTGCCCGTGACAGGCTCGAATCTCGAAGAATGCCGGGACACGGTCGGTCGAGGGCGGGCTCGCCTCGCCGGTCCGCTCGTCGGCTTCGACACTCCGCGCCCGGTTGGGGTTCCGGGCGAGCTCTTGGAACGACTCCTCGCGGAGGAGAAGATCTCCCGGTCAGACTTCGAACTACCCGGGACGCCCGAGCTCGCCAGCGCGGGCGTCTGGCGGCCGGTCTGGGTCAATCTGCCTCCGATCGGCGTGGTCGTCGAACCGCAGCGACCCGGAGCGACCGAACCGGATCCGGGCCTCTGGCTCAACTTCGGATTGCCGAAGGGATGCTACGCGACGGTGCTGCTCCGCGAGTTCCTCAAGACCGGGGCAACTCTCGCCGACAACGGCGGCGAGGCCGCCTCCAGCACAGCCTACTAATACCGGCCGGCCGCCATCGAGGCGCCGCGGAGGTTTCCGGGGTGGCGATCGACGGACCTCGGCCGTGGCTGGCGCCGCTCGACGGCATGCCGAACGTCGCCGATCCCGATGCCCCGGCGACGATCGAACGCATCCCCTCCGGGGTTTCGGACTTCGATCACCTCAGCCAAGGGTTGCCCGCCGGCTCGGTCGTGCTCTTGGTGGGGGATGCGGGAGCCGGTCACCAGGAGTTCGCGCTCACCAGCGCGGTCCATGTGATGCTCTACTACGACGAGCCCGAGCTGCACCAGTTCTTCCTCGGCTCGGCCCAGGGCCCGTTCGTCTATCCGAAGGGGGTAGCCTACGTCAGCCTCAGCCGCTCGCGCGCGCAGGTGATGCGCGAGGTACGGGGTGCCTTCCATCACTCCTACCCCGATGTCCTCGAGCGCCACCTCACGTTCCACGACCTGTCGCCGACGTATTTCGCCGACTCGGTGGTCCCGAACTCGTGGTCTTCCGTGAATCGCCCGCTCCTCTCCGAGCTGCCGGCCACGGTCGCCCGGGGGGCCGCGATGGGGACGCTGCCCGCGATCGCCAGCGCACTGGACGAGAGCGGCCCCTCGAACCTGGTGATTGTCGATTCCCTGACCGACCTGTTGATCCGTCGGGGGACCGACGTCGAAGAACTGCTGACCCTGGTCAAGGGTCTGCGGCGCCGAGCCAAGGAGTGGGGGGGGCTCGTCTACCTCCTGCTCTCGCGCGGCGTCGCGCCGCCAGCGACGGAGCAGGCGCTCTACGACTCCGTCGATGGCGTGCTCGCGTTCACATGGACTTCCAGTCCCTCTCACTCCCATCGACAACGCACGATGTTGATCGAGAAGTTCATGCCCGTCCTCTCCCGCATCCCGGCCGAGTACCAGGGCCGATTCGTCATCCGAATCCATGCCAACAGCGGGCTGGTGACCACACAGTATGAGCGAGTCTGACGCGCCGATCCGCAAAGTGCCGACCGGCGTCGCCGGCCTGGACGACATGCTCGGCGGGGGGATCCCGCAGGGCCACGTCGTCCTCGTCACCGGCCTTCCCGGGACGGGGAAGACCTGCCTGGGGCTGCAGTTCCTGCTCGCCGGCGCGACCGCCGGGGAGAAGGGCATCTTTCTCTCCCTCGAGGAAGATGCTCCGGCGCTCGTGACGAGCGCCAAGCAGTTCGGTTGGCCGGTGGAGGAGGCGACGAAGGCCGGAACCTTCGCCATCCTGCGGCTCGACCCGAAAGAGACCCGCCAGAACCTCAACCGCATCCAGGGCGAGCTGGACAAGGAGTTCGTCCGCCGGGGCGTCAAGCGGATCGTGGTCGACTCGGTCTCTCTCCTGAACATGCTCAGCGATGACGAGCCGAGCCGTCGGACGACCTTGTTCGCGCTCGCCTCGGCCTGCCGGGCGAGCGGGGCGACGACGCTGTTGACGGCCGAGGCGGATCCCCGCCATCCGGACGTCACGCGCGATGGGCTTTCGGAGTACGTCGCCGACGGGGTGATCGTGCTCGGGTACGCCGCGGCGACCGACGGTCGGCAAGTTGGGCTGACCCTGCGCATCCTCAAGATGCGCCGGACCGCGCACGCCCGGAGCGTCCAACCGTACGTGATCAGCGCCAAGGGCATCGCCGTCGACGCCAAGGCGATCGACTTCGGGCGCTGAAACTCCTCGAAGGATCGTTCAGCCCGGCACCCCGCGCCTCGCTCGTGCGCCCTCTCTCCGACGAGTTCCGACGGAAACTCCTCACGCTCGCGGACTCTTGCGGCTTGGCCCGACCCCGGCCGGGTACGCGAAACCTCCATGAGGGAATTGGCGGTCTCGGGTCCAACGGTCTCGAGTCCCATGCGGTGGGTCCTGTACGTCGACATGGATGCGTTCTACGTGTCCTGCGAGCTGCGCGACCGACCCGAACTGGTCGGGAAGCCCGTGATCGTCGGCCCGGACCCGAAACAGGGGCACCGCCGCGGGGTGGTGCTTTCCGCCAGCTACGAGGCGCGCGCCTTCGGCGTCAAGAGCGCGATGCCCGCCACCGCGGCCGACCGATTGTGCCCCAACGCCCACTGGGTCTCCGCCAACTTTGAGAAATACGGCCGCCTCTCGGGTGAGGTCCGCACGGTCCTCAATCGCCATTCTCCCGCCGTGCTCCCACTCAGCATCGACGAGGCCGCTTTATCGATCGAACTGCCCGAGATCGAGGCCGCGACATCGCTCGCCCGCACGATCCAAGCGGAGTTGCGAGACACCTTGCAACTCCCCTCCTCGTGGGGCGTGGCGACCGATCGATGGGTCGCCAAGATCGCGACGGACCTCGCCAAGCCCGCGGGGGTTCGGGCCGTGTCCCCGGAGCAGACGGTCGAGTTCCTCCGCCCTCTTCCCGTCCGGGCCGTGCCCGGGGTCGGTCCGAAAACCGAAGAACGGCTCCGACTGGTCGGCGTCGAGCGGATCGGGCAGCTGGCGGAAGTGCCCCGCCGCGACCTCGTCCGGGCCGTCGGGTCGTTCGCCGATGAGCTCCGGCAGCTGGCCCGAGGGGAACACGTCGATCGGCGGGAGGAGAGCGCGGGCCCGCGCTCGCGCAGCACCGACGAGACGTTCGGCCAAGACATCACCGTCCTCCCCACCCTCGAGACGGCGACGTCGCGGCTCGCCCGAGGACTGGCCGAATCGCTCACGCATGAAAAGCTGCGGTACGGTACCGTCACCGTTGGTCTCCGCTGGTCGGACTTCAACCGGAGCCAGCACAGTCGAACCCTCGGGGCCTCGCGGGAGGGGTCGGCCGCCCTCGAACAGGTGGCGACGCAGCTGTTACGGGAGCTCTGGGGTGCTGAGCAGGCCGGCGCCGCCCGCGGGGTGCGCACGCTTTCGGTCGGGGTGGAGCGTCTCTCGCCGGCGCGCACGCGCGCCGTGCCGTTGGACGCGTTTGCGTCGTGACCCAACCGACTTTAAGGCGCACGACACCGTTGGACGGTAGGGAGAGGTTGGACACCCTCGCGCTGGCCGGG
The DNA here is from genome assembly GCA_022750205.1 of Thermoplasmata archaeon. Taxonomy (GTDB): domain Archaea; phylum Thermoplasmatota; class Thermoplasmata; order Lutacidiplasmatales; family UBA184; genus Lutacidiplasma. The sequence continues at coordinate 16,525 of JAKIWD010000012.1, read as the reverse complement.
TACGCCGTGCCGATCGCCGTAGCGATCGCGCTCCTGTTCGTCGTCGCGATCGCGGCGGGGACGCTCGGCTCCCTCCTTGGGCTCGGCGGCGGTCTCGTTCTCGTGCCGGCGCTCGTGCTCCTGTTCAACATCGAGATCCACCTGGCGGTGGCGGCGAGCCTGGTGAGCGTGATCGCGACCAGCACCGGCGCGGCCTCCGTCCAGGTCGAGAGCGGATTCACCAACCCCCGGCTCGGCATGTTCCTGGAGACCGCGACGGCGGTCGGGGGCCTGGCCGGCGCCATCCTCGCCGTCACCATCCTGGCCACCCATGGCCAGATCGTGATCGCCGCGTTCGTCCCCGTGGTCCTGGGGGCGGCGTTCTACATGTATGCCCAGCGCGGACGCGACGTCGATCCTGATCCGCCCCATGACCGCCTTGCCGACCGGCTGCAGTTGGGGGGACGCTATCCGGATCCCGACGGGGGCGGGACGAGATCGTATCGTATCACGGGGACCGCGCTGGGGTTGACCATCTCAGGCCTCGCGGGTGTGGCCTCCGGACTGCTGGGGATCGGCGGCGGGCTGTTCAAGGTGCCGGCGATGAACTCGATCATGAACACCCCGATGCGGGTCGCGGGCGCCACGTCGACGTTCATGATCGGGGTGACGGCCGCGGCGGGTGCGCTGGTGTACCTGTTTGCGGGCGACGTCGGACTGCTGATCACCGCGCCCACCGCGGTGGGTACCATTCTCGGAAGCCAGATCGGTTCCGAACTCCGTCCCCGCGCGACCACGCCCTTTCTCAAGGACGTGTTCGTGGTCGTCCTGCTTGTGGCGGCGGCCTCCATGCTCGGAGAGGTCCTGGGAGTGTTCCCGTGACGGAGCTGGAGCCTCTGCCCGCCGGGGAGGACCCCGCCTTCGAGGCGGTCATGGCCAAGGTACTCCGCGGGGGGCTGTACACTTCGATCGTCCTGATCATCGTGGGTCTCGCGATCAGTGCCGTGGGAGGTTTGCCCTCCATCGATTTTGGGGGCGTGCCCTCGGTCCACGCGGGCAGCCCGCTCGGCAGCTGGGGTGCCCTCGTCGTGTTCCTGGGTCTCTTGCTCCTCGTGCTGACGCCCGTCTTCCGCGTGGGCTGCGCGACGTTCCTCTTCGCCCGGGCGAAGGATCGCGCGTTCACCGCGATCACCCTCTTCGTCCTGGTGGTCCTCGTGGCCACGTTCGTCGTCGGGGCATTGCGGTGACCCGACCCACGGTCACCGGAGATCGCGAGGCCGACGAACTGATGGCCCCGCGCAGCCCCCTGGGGCTGCCGCGGCCAGCCTACGAGGGGCGATCGCTGCCGAACTTGAGCGCCTCGATCGTGCGCGCGGCCGCGGTCCGCCCATCTCGATCGGCACCGCCGACGTTGCCTCCCCTGGAAGGCGCATTGGATCCGTTCCAGGGACGGCGCACTGCCGGCACTGTCGTCCACTTCCTCGTGGACGGTCTGGGGTGGGATTCGTTTCGCCGGGCGAGCGCGGACGGGGCGTTGGCGGCCCCCGGTTGGACCGACCGCCCCCGGCCGATCACGACCGTCTTCCCGACGTCCACCGTCGCGGCCCTGACGTCGTCCTCGACCGCCGTGGCCCCGGCTTCCCACGGCCTCGTGGGGTACCGGCAGTATCTGCCCGGATTCGGCGTCGTCGCCGATCTGTTGCGGATGAGCCCGCTTGCCACTCCGGGACACGATATGATCGTCCAGTCGGAGTGGAAACCCTCGCACATTTCCGGGTCGCCGACCGTCTTTCGGGGAGGTCTATCGGCCATCGCGCTCTCGCGCGATCGGTTCGAGCCCACCGGGTTCACGCGCGTGCTCTATGACGGCGCCCGGTACGCCCCGTACGCGACCGCTGCTGACTTCGCCCACGAGCTCGCGCGACTGCTCGATGGACCGAATCCTCCGGCGGCGATCTTCGCTTACTGGGACGAACTCGATACGATCCAACACCTGCGCGGCGCCGACCGGCCCGACCTCTTTGCCTTGGAGCTATCGCACGTCGCCGACCTGGTGGCCTACACCGCGTCGCACGTCTCGCGGGCCGTCGCGCGCACCACGACGTTGGTCGTGACGGGCGACCACGGTCAGGTCCCGGCCCGTTTGCCCTCCCAGGTTCGGATCGATCGTCTCCCGGCGGTCCTTCGCGAGATGAGCCGACCTCTCGCCGGCGACCGGCGCGCCGGATTTCTGGCCGCGCGGCCCGGAAGGGTCGAGGCCCTCGAGGGGGCCCTGACCCCCCGTCTTCCCGAGGGCAGTCGGATCGTGCCGATGGAAGAGGCCGTGCGGGCCGGGCTGTTCGGGCCTTCCCCCCACCATCCAGAGCTGATGGCGAGGCTGGGGGACCTGCTCGTTCTCCCTCCGCCACCTTCGGGCTTGACCCAACGCCTGCCGGGTTCACCGCCCCCTCGGCGCCACCTTTCGGGCGCCCACGGCGGGCTCGACCGGGCCGAACTCCTGGTGCCGCTGATCGCCGCACCGCTCGCCGAGTTCGCCGCTCCGGCACGGCGGACGCAGCAACGGTAAAGAGCCGCTCGCCGGCTCACGGCGGCGTGCCCGCCCTTCGCCAGCCCATCTTGTCACTGCTGGGCCACGTGGATCATGGGAAGACCACGTTGCTCGACCGCATCGCGGGCTCGGTCCGCGCCGCCAACGAGCCCGGGGGGATCACCCAGCACATCGGGGCGCTGGAGGTCCCTCACGCGACGATCGAGCGACTTTGCGAGGGGATTCTCCCGACGGACCAGTTCAACGTCCCCGGGCTGCTGTTCGTGGACACTCCGGGTCATCGGTCCTTCGAAACCCTCCGACGCCGAGGTGGCGCCCTCGCGGACCTCGCCGTCCTCGTGATCGATGCGCGCGACGGGGTGATGCCCCAGACGAAGGAGTCGATCCAGATCCTCCGCCACGAGAAGACGCCCTTCGCGGTCGCCATGACGAAGATCGACCTATTGTCAGGCTGGCGCAAGCCCACCGGCCCGGTACGGATGCAGGCCCACCTGCAGCGACTGGGCGCGGAGTACATGCGCGTGCTGGACGAGCGCGTGTACGCCATCGCGGAGGAGCTCAACGAGCTCGGATTCTCCGCGGACCGGTATGACCGCGTGAGCGACTTTACGCACAACGTCGGCATCTGCCCGGTCTCCTCGAAGAGCGGGGTCGGGATCGCCGAGCTCCTCGCCCTGCTCGTCGGCCTAGCCCAGCGCTTCCTCCCGGCGGACCTGGCGGTCGTCCAGAGCAGTGGCGAGGCGACCATCCTCGAGAGGAGTGACCAGAAGGGGGTGGGACCGGTGGCGAGCATCATCGTCTACCGCGGGAGGTTGAAGGTGGGCGACGAGATCATGCTGACCGGTCGCGCGGGTGCCCTGACCACCCGGGTGCGCGGCTTGTACCGGCCGGACGCCGTTTCGAAGAAGGGTGCGAAAGGCGCCCGGTTGACGTCCGTCGAGTCGGTCGAAGCGGCCGCCGGCCTCTATCTGGCGGCGCCGGGCGTCGAAGAGGCGTTGCCGGGCGGCCTCCTCAAGGTCGTGCACAACGCGGCCGAAGCTGAGGTCGTGCGCGCCGAGCTTGACAAGGAGGCTCACCCGGTCTCGGAGTTCGCGGAGACGGGCGTCGGGATCTGTGCCGACACGCTGGGGGCCCTCGAAGCCCTCGCGTTCGAATGCCGGGAGGCATCGATCCCGATCCACGATGCCAACGTCGGACCGGTGAACCGGCCAAGCGTGCTGAGGATGGCGACGGTGCGGGACCCCACGCACCGGGCGATCCTGGCCTTTGCGGTACCCGTGCTGCCCGAGGCTCAACCGGAAGGAGGCGACGACCAGGTCAAGATCCTGAAGGGCGACGTGATGTACCGCATCCTCGAGGAGTACGAGGCCTGGCGCGACGCGACGGCCAAAGAGCTCGAGGTCCGGCGCCGGTTGGAGACGGTCCACCCGGCCAAGTTCGAGGTCCTTCCCGGTTTCATCTTCCGCAGTTCCAAGCCGGCCATCGTCGGGATCAAGGTGCTTGCCGGACAATTGCGCCCGGGGACGCGGGTGATGCATGACGATGGGACCGAGGTCGGCCTGCTCAAGGCGCTCCAGAAGGAAGGGGACTCGGTCGCCCACGCGGAAGCGGGCGACGAGCTCGCCGCCTCGATCGACGGGGCGGTCGTGGGGCGCAACCTGGCCGAGGGCGATCGCCTCTACGTCGTCATCCCCGAATCGGCGGCGCGACTGTTCCGGACGGCGTCGCTTTCCGACGCCGAGCGCCGGGTCCTCGACGAGGTGATCCGGATCCGCCGCGCCAGCCAGCCGTTCTGGGGTCAATGAGGCGGGCGGTCCGGTCCCTCGTCCTCCGGCACTAGATCCGGCGGGCTCCTCAGGCGCGGGCCCTGGGCTACATCGTAGACCCCGCCTCGGAGGAAAAGCCCGAGGAAGAGGGTCACTCCCCCGACGAACCCGAGGGCCGCTACCCCCAAACCGAGGAGGACCTGACTGACGGGGGCCAGCGAGGTTTCGCCCTGCGTGGTGGTCGCGGCCGAGAGCGTGATCGGACCGGCCGCGGACGAAGGATTGGACCACGAGAACAGGAATGGGAAGTGCAGCGGGGCGCCTTCGCTGAAATTGCCCTCGGGCATGTCCGCCGCGCTGAAGATCAGCTGCCAGGCGGGACAATTCCCCACTCCCGGCTCGCACCCCTGGGACAAGTAGACTTTGACCGCGAGAGGCAGATGCGTCTGCCAGTGAAGCACGAACGATCCCTGCACGCTCGGGGCGCCGGCGATCTCAGTGCCATTGGAGCTCCCCGCCGCGGCGGTCCAGCTCGTCGTCGTCGAGCTCGTCACCGTCGAGGCGGGGATCGGGATCAAGAACAGCGCAACGACCCCGGCCACGGCCAGGGCCAGAAATCCGGTGCCCAGGGCGACGAGGCCGGTCCGCACGGTCCTCCGAGGGTGGTCAAACGCAAATACACTTCCCCACCCACCGTGGGAAATCGTTGAGATGCCTAAATACCCCCACGCGTGTTGCATGATTGAACGTGTCAAGCGAGTCGGACCCTCTCGGGGCGGGGCCGGCAGCGCCGGAACCCGCGGCGTGCCCGATGTGCCAGGCCACTCGTCGCGTGGTCGATCAGGTCCATGGCGAAATTTCGTGCTCCGAATGCGGCCTCGTGTTCGACACGGCCGAGCTCGTCGCCCCGCCACCCCCTCTGCCGGAATCCGGCCGCTCCGACGGGAGCGGGCGCGGCATCGGTCCGTTCGCCTCTCCCGGCTCCCCGCGTAGGAGCTTGGGCTCGACCCTCTCGCTCTCCCGCGATGGCCAAGGACGGCCGCTCGGCTGGCATCGGCGCTACGAGTTCCAGCACCTCAAGCGGGTCATGCAGCGACAGACCGCGCGGGCCACCGAAGGTTCGATGGAACGGTCCCAGGCCCGCAACGAGATCTCGATGTGCGGAGAACGGCTGGGTTTGCCACCGGTCGTGCTCACCGAGTCCGAGCGCATCTACCGGGAGGCGAAGATCCGCGGCCTGTTCCGCGGGCGCAGTCTACCGGCGTCCGTCGGAGCCTGCGTCTACGCGGCGTGCCGACGCTACTCTCTTCCCCGCACCTTGGGGGAGGTCGCCAAGGCCCTAGGTGCCCGCCGGTCCGAGGTCGGCCGCGCGTTCAAGGTGGTTCACCGGGGCGTCGAGCTTCCGATCCCGTCCGTCGGCATGCGGGCGTTCCTCGCGCGGTATGCCGAGGAGCTCGCGCTCTCGTCTTCCGTTCGATCCTCCGTCGAAGAGATGCTCGATGAGGCGTCGAAGAGCCCGGAACTCTCCGGGTTGTCCCCGCACGGACTCGTCGCGGCGCTGATCTACATGGCCGCCGAACGCAACGGCGAGCGCCGCTCCCGGGCCGAGGTGGCCCGCGTGAGCGCCGTCACGGAGGTCACCCTCCGCTCGACGAGCCGACTGGTCGAGCGGCTGTTCGGGCGATCGGTCCCGCCCCCCTGATCGCTCAGCGGACGAGATAGTATCCCGCGGCTTTCTCGCGCACCTTCCGGCGCGCGATGCCCTTGGTCTGCAGCTCTTGGAGCGCGTTCATGACCATCGTCTTCGGGAGCTTGATCGACATCGTGATGCGCTCGGCGGTCCCCATCTTCTCCTCGCTCGCCCAACCTGCGTCCTTCATCGCCTTGTAGACCTTGAGCGCGTTGGGAGAGACCTCGTCCTCGATCCCCATGTTTGACCCCTACCGGGCCGACCGAGCCGCCCCCGCTATTTAACCCGCGGTCGCGTTGAAAGGTATCCCACCATCGGGAGGGAGTCGGGTCCGTGTGATGAGCGACTCCTTGGTCGTCTGGGACGACCGCTTCCGCGACTACGCGTTCGGCCCGGGCCATCCGTTCACCCAAGAGAGCCGCTGGTTGGCGGTGCGACTCTGGGAATCGATGAGTGAGTCCTCCCGGCCCGGAACAGGGGACCGGCTTTCCATGGTATCCCCGGCCACCCGCGCAGCGCTCGAGCGATTCCACCACGCGGACTACTTGGATCAGCTGGAACGGCTGAGCGAGCGGGACACACCGCAACTCCTCGACGGAGGGGATACTCCCTCCTTCCGAGGATGTTATTCCGCGAGCGCTCGGATCGCCGGAGGTACGCTGCAGGCGCTAGTGGCCCTCACCGACAACCGGTATCGTCGGGCGTTCAATCCGGCGGGCGGGCTGCACCACGCCCGGCCGGACGGGGCGAGCGGGTTCTGCATCCTGAACGATCTCGCCGTCGCCATCGCGGCCGGGCTCCGGCCCGCCGGGCCGTTCGCGCGCGTCGCGTACGTCGATATCGACGCCCATCACGGGGACGGGGTGATGTACGGGTTCTACGAGGATGGCCGACTTCTCGATATCGATTTTCACCAGGACGGGCGAACGATCTTCCCCGGCACCGGTTTCCCGCGCGAGACGGGAAAGGGCGACGGCGCCGGAACCAAGGTCAACATCCCATTCCCGCCCGGAACGGGGGATATCGGGCTCCTGGCGTTGCTAGACCGTGTCGCCGTCCCGATGCTCCGGGTATTCCAGCCGGAGCTCATCGTCCTCCAATCCGGGGTGGACGGTCATGCGGGAGACGCGCTGGGGAGCACGGCCTTGGAGTACACTCCGATGGGTTACCGTGCCGTGGTTCGGACACTGTGTTCGGTCGCCGAGGAGCTGGGTGGAGTCCCGCTGCTCGTCACGGGGGGAGGCGGCTACAGCCCCGAGCACGTGACCCGTGTGCTCGCCGGGGTGGGGCGGTGGCTCGCCGGCGACGAACTGCCTTCGGGTCAGCCGCTCCCGCAGAGTTGGCGGGAGGAGTTCGGCCGTGCCTTCGGTCGCGCGGCGCCCACCGGCTGGGAGGTCGTCGCCGACCCCGACCCTTGGAAGGTCCACGTCGAGGACCAGCTGGTGAGGAACCTCGAACAAGCGCTTGGCCGTAGATTCCCCAAAGGCTCCGGCGACCCCGCCTAGAGCACCGCACCGGCGGTCGGGCGATCCAACACGTCCGCGTCCGAAGCGCGGATGCCCCCAAGGACGGCGTCGCGGCCCAGGTGGTCGGGCGGCTCGCCCCGGGCGGCCGCCAGCACCGCCGAACGAGTCACGACCATCGCGGTCGTCTCCGCGACGGCGAACCGAAAGGCCGCCCCGAACTCTGTCGAGCGCGCGTCGGCGAGTTCCCAGAAGAGCTGCCCGACGACGGCGTCCCGGTCGAACGCATACCGCAAATAACCGTCGATCAGGCGCCGCGCTTCCGTGTCGAGCTTCGGCGGATCGATGGGCAGCGCATAGGTCCCGACCTCCGGGGCGCCTCCTCCCGCCTCATTGAAGCGGAGCACGGTCCATTCGTCTCCCTCTCCCGTGAGGCCCACCCGGCCCAGGCTCTCGTCGAAGGTGAGCGGGAGCCCATCGAGCCCTTCCTCGGGCGACGGCGGTATCTCGGGATAACCTGACAGATCGAGTGCCGGGCCGGGGCGTCGCAGGGCCGCACGAAGCTCGTCCGGCTCCTCCCATCCATCCGATGCGCGGAATCTCTCCCACGCCGCGCGCATCCGGGACTGGGCGGATCGACCGGCATCCACCACTTCGGGGCGGCCGAGCTCGGCCCGCACCGCGGCGAGCTCCGCCGCAAACCCTCGTGGCGGGCCCTGCGGGCGGGCCGCACCGTACGAATCGAGGCCCGTCAGGTTCAGGCCCGGGCACGACAGTACGACCGACGCCTGGGCGCGCTCGCCGAGGTGGACGGAGATCGGGAACGATCGACAGGGGAACGGGCGGGCCGCGTGCGCGGAGCAGCGCAGGTCCTGAAGCAGGTCGCAAGCGCCACCGTCGGGCCGATTGTCGAGAAAGTGGTACCCCTGCTCCCCGTCCAACAGGCTCAGGTCCGGGAGGATCTGAAGCAGCTGCGGGAGCTCCTCCTCGCTCACGGCCGGATTCGCAAAGCAACAGAGCCCGCAATCCGGACGGCACGTGAAGGCAAACCCCTCGAGGAGGGACTGGTCGAACTGCACGGTGTCGGCCCACGTGCGACCCTCGCATAAGGGGCCGCCGTCTCCGTGGCTCCACGGTCGAAGCGCCAAGAGTCCGCCCGCCGGGTACTCGTAGCATGGCCGAGGGGGTGCGGCGGACGACAGGCCTAAGCCCCCGCCGCCTTTGAGCCACCATGGCCCCTCCAGAACCTAACCGCAACGAGCGGGAGCTGGCCCAGGTCATCCTCTCCAAGACTCTGCGGGTTCGGCCGGGCGACTCCGTGACGATCGAGGCGTGGACCCACACCCTCGGTATCGCCAAGGCCTGTTCGCTCCAAGCCGTCGAGCTCGGGGCCCGACCGCTGATCCAGTTCCACGACGATGCCTCGTTCTGGCGCCTCGTGGAGGAGGGCCATGCGAAGACACTGGGGGCCCTCGGGGATCACGAGTACGCCGCATTGGCCAAGACCGATGCGTACATTTTCTTCGAGGGACCGGAGGATCGACGGCGCTTCCACGCGTTGGATGGCAGGACCCGCGAGGACCTCGTCTCGTGGGAGTGGAAGTGGTGGCGCCAAGCCGAGCGTTCCGGGCTGCGCTGTGCGTGGGTCCTGCTCGGGCGGGCCGTCCCGGGCTCGGCCCGTTACTTCGGCGTCGACCTCGCCACCTGGCGCGCGGAGCTCTTCCGGGCCTCGATGGTGGAGCCGGCGGTGCTACGGCGCGCGGGCACCCGCGCGGCACGCGCATTCCAGACGGGCAAGGTGGTGCGGGTGTCGCACCCGAACGGCACGGATCTCATGTTGCGGCTCCGTCGCCGCTCGGTTTCGATCCAAGATGGGGCGGTCGATGCCCATGACCTGTCGATGGGCCGGTTCATGGAGGTGGTCCCCTCCGGGTACGTCCCGGCGGCGCTCGAGGAGCGATACGCTGAGGGCGAGATCATCGCGAACGTCCCCGGCCGGACGATGGCGGGGGGCAGTGCGCTTTCGGGCGGCCACTGGACCTTCCACGGGGGGCGCCTCGTCAACTTCAGCCACACCAAGGGACAGAACGAGGCCGTGGCGGCCTATGCTGCGGCGCCGCCGGATGGGCGCGACCGCGTGGGGGTCGTCTCCGTCGGACTCAACCCCGAGATTCGGATCGCGCCCTATGTGACGGATCAACGGGCGGGTCGACTGATGCTGCTGGTGGGCGGCAACCACTTCCACGGGGGCTCGAACCCGAGCCCATTCCAGATGTACCTCCTCCTGGACGGGGCGACCCTGACGGTCGACGGGCGGGCCATCCTGCGCGACGGTAAGCTCGTCTAGGGATCCGGATCGGTCGAAGTCGCGGTCCCCTCGAACGTCCTGGGGCGCCATTCGCTCCGAAAGTGCCGAGCGGGAACGGGTAGAATTTGGCGGAATCCGGACCCCGACAACACCCTCTCAGACCCCGACCAGGCCACCCATCGGGCGCCGGAGGGGGGCGAGACGCCCTACCCATGCACGCACGGGTTGCCGTTCTACCACGGGTAGGAGGGCTTATCGAGTTCCCCCCCTGCTCCGACCATGACCGTCTGGGACACACCCCTCCGCCCCCCTGGCAGTAATCCGTTGCTCGGGCTCTCCGAGGAGTTTCAGCTGGGGGGTTGGGAACTCTCGTTCCGGAGCCGGTTTCCGGATCCGCTCATCGACTTCTCGGCGGAGTTCCCTGACCTGGACATCTCCGTCTGGTCGGTCTGGACCAAAGAGCTCATCCAGTTGCCCACCGAGGACGCACGCGCGGCACAACGGTTGGAGTCCCGTTTGCGCAAGGCCCGTCGGGTGGTAGAGGTCAACCGACCGGTGGATTCCGGCCGGCTGTTCCTGTTGCGGGAGCCGAGCGCGCGCGCGGACCGCGGCACCCAGGGCCTGATCGCGTCCAACGAATGCCTCGACGTCCCGCCGATCGTCTTCCGGCAGGGATGGCAGTACTTCCAGGTCGTCAGTTTCGACGAAGACCGGTCCCGCCGCCTGTTCCGCAAGCTCAAAGCCCGGGGCCCGACCGAGCTGATCAAGAAGCGAGAGATGCCGTTCGGCATCCTCTCCGCCAGCCCATGGATCGAGGGTCTGTTCCGCGAGCTCACCCCCCGCCAGGTCGAAGCCGTCCTCGCGGCGCATCGGCGCGGCTACTACGCGTCGCCGCGGAAGATCACGACGGAGAGGATCGCGAAATCGATGGGACGCAGCTCTTCGACGTTCGAGGAGCACCGACGCAAGGCGGAGAACCGGATCATCGACGCCCTGGCTCCCTACCTCGAACTGTTCGATAGCTCTCGAGGCCGTCCCACGGTGGAGGTCCCGGCCCGGGGCGCCCCGCTCCTCGCCGCGTGACCTCCCGATGCGGGGGAGGTACTCCCGACTTCCGGCGAAGAACTAAGTCTCCCGGCCTGCTCGGGGCGTCGGAGTAGGTCGTGGACGTCGTCGTCGTCGGCGGGGGTGGGCTGACCGGACGCTGCTGCGTCCGTGACCTGGCCGAGAGCCGGGTCTTTGATCATATTCGGGTTGCCGACCTGGACGGCGACCTCGCCCGCAAGGCCTCGGAACGCGCGGGAGGCGAGCCGCGCGTGCGGTGGGAGGTGATCGACGTACGCGACCCCCGGGCCATGTCCCATCTGTTGGAGGGGGCCCGGGTCTGCGTGAACGCGGTCCAGTACCGGTTCAATCTCGAGATCATGGAGGCGTGTCTTGCCTCCGGCGTCGATTATCTGGACTTCGGCGGGCTGTACCACATGACGCGCCGTCAGCTCGCCTGGGACGACCGCTTCCGGGACGGCGGGCGGCTCGCGGTTCCGGGCTTCGGGCAGGTGCCGGGAATCTCGAACGTGCTCGCGCGGGCCGCCACCGACGATATGGTCGCCGTCGATTCGATCATCATCCGGGACGGCTGGCGGGACCTCACGGTGGGCGGACCCGATTTCGTCTTCACCTGGTCCCCGAGCACGTTCCTCGACGAGATGATGATGCCCGCCATCGCCTGGATCGACGGAGCGTATCGCGAGTTCCCCCCGATGAGCGAGCCGGAGACGTTCGAGTTCCCGGCCCCGATCGGCACCATCCCGCTGTACCGGACCCTGCACAGCGAGCCCGCGACGCTCCCGTCCTCGTTGGCCCCCCTCGCCCCCCGCAACGTGGAGTGGAGAGAGGGAGGCTCGGGCATCGACGTGCTCCGCTTGCTCGCCCAGCTTGGGCTCGGCGGCGAAGAACCGATCACCGTCGACGGCGCTCCCGTCGTGCCCCGGCGGGTCCTGCTCGAGCTTCTGCGGAGTCGCAAGCTCCTCGGCTATCCCGAAGGCGTTCAGGTGGACGACGTCGAGGTTACGGACGTGGAGGTCCGCGGCCGCACGAGCGCAGGTCCACTCGTCCGCCATGCGACCGCGGCGTTCCACTCGAAACCCGAGTGGGGGGCGGCGGCGACCGAATATGCCGTGGGCATCGCGGGATCGATCGGGGCGATCCTCATCGCCCAAGGCGCGGTCCACGGCGTCGGGGTCGTCCCTCCCGAACGCGCGATCCCCGCCGGGCCGATGCGTTCCCTTCTCCGCGATCGTGGGGTGGTGACGCGGATTTCACCCCCAGAAGCGCCCCTGACCTCCCTCGACCGGGCCTCAAAGTAGGACGGTTTCGGGCGCAGGCGCCATATAAAACGCCCAAGGACCCCCTGGCGGGCGTTACACGAGGGGGAATCGCGAAGAAACGAACGGCTCCGCGGCGGAGGGGAGGTATATGAGGTTCCGCGTTCGCGGCAGCTATATATCACGACCCCCGGCTGGGTCAGGTAACAGAGATGGGTAACTCATGGCGGAACAGGAACCCGCCCCCATTGCACTCGCGGTGCAACCGACGGACAACGTCGGCCTAGTCGACCGACCCGCGCTCCCTCTTCTGCGGTCAGCCCCCGACCCGTCCAATACTCCATCGGGCGCGGCGGACTCCGAAACACCGGCTCCCGTCGCGGCCTCGGAACCCCCCCACCCGACGCCCCCGAAGGAGGTCCCCCCCGAACCGGCCCCGCCGCCCGCGGAAGAGCCGGCACCGCTGCCGATCACGGTCCAACGGCTTGTTCCCCGGCTCAAGAAGAGCGCCCGACTCTTCGCCGAAGGGAAGAAGCTCATCCCCAATTCGTCGAGCTCGCTCATCCGAGTCGCCTCGTATGACCCCTGCCCGCCCTTCATCAGTCGGGGAAAGGGCGCCCACATCTGGGACGTCGACGAGAACGAGTACCTCGACTTCAACCTGAGTTATGGAGTCCTGATCAACGGCCACGCCCACCCGGCGATGGTCAAGGCCGTCCAGGAGCAGGCCGAGCTCGGCTTCCACTTCGCCGCGCCGACCGAGCTCGAGATCGAGGTCGCTCGGCAGTTCATCGAGCTCGTGCCGTTCGCCGAACGCGTCGCGTTCTGCTCGAACGGATCCGACGCGACGATGAACGCGATCCGGATCGCCCGCGCGGTCACGGGCAAGGATGGTATACTCAAGTTCGAGGGCCACTATCACGGGCAGCACGACTACGCCCTGATCAGCGCGGAGGCGCCCCCGATCGTCGCGGGCCTGGACGAGTACCCGCGCCCGCTACCGAACTCGGCCGGGATCCCCCCCGGGGTGATGGATTACGTCACCGTGGCGCCGTATAACTCGATCACGGCGTTCGAGCGGGTCGTCAAGCGCAACCGTGACCGGCTCGCTGCCGTGATCATGGAGCCGATCATGGCCAACGCCGGCGTGATCCCGCCGGACCCGGACTTCCTCAAACGGGTGCGGGAGATCACCGAAGAGAACGACATGCTCCTGATCTTCGACGAGGTGTTCACGGGCTTCCGCGTGGCGCCGGGAGGTGCCCAATCGATCTACAACATCGAGCCGGATCTATCGTGCTGGGCGAAGGCGCTCGGGGGAGGCATGACCATCTCAGCGGTCTCCGGGACGGCCGAGTACATGGACCTCATCGCGCCCGGGCGGATCTCCTTCGGTGGCACCTACTTCGCCAACTCCCTCGCGCTCGCGGGGACCTTGGCGAACCTCAAGCTGCTCGCCAAGGGCGGAAAGGCCCTGTACGAACGGTTCGCCCGGATGACCGAGCGGATGGAGAAGGGGATCGAGCAGGCCGCCCGCGACGCCAAGGTGTCGGTCCTGGTCCAATCGGTGCCGGGCATGCTCCAGTTCTTCTTCACCAAGCGCAAGAAGATCACCAACTACCGGGAGTCGCTCCAGATCGACTGGGACATCTATCTCCGTCACCACCAGCTGCTGCTGGAGAAGGGGATCTACATCCACCCGGACAATTACGAGCGACTGACGTTCTCTTCCGCCCACACCGACAAGGACATCGAGCACTTCATCGACACGATCTCCGGGACCCTCAAGGAGCTCAAGTCGATCCCGCGCGAAGCACTGGTCTAGGCACGGCCCGACCGTCTCCGCCCACCGCCAGAGGGCGAGCGCGCACCCCGCCGACAAAACAGGTATTTGCAGGAGGGTATCGTCCTCGGCCTGTGCGGGATGCGCCGCCCCCGTGCCGACTTCGTGCGGGCGGGTGACCCATCGTGGGGCGGTCACCGAGCGACCTGATCGTTTTCATCGGCAAACGCCTGCTCCTGATGATCCCCACGCTGCTCGGCGTGCTGGTCATCACCTTCGCGCTCTCGATCGTCGCCACGCCGGACCCCTGCCTGTACTGGTTCCCGAAGATCAAACCCGCCCAGATCCCGGCGTGCGAGGCGCACTTTGGTCTCAACCAGCCGGTGTTCGTCCAATTCTTCGACTACATCGGGCAGCTGCTCGCCGGCAATTGGGGCACGACCCCCGGCGGCCAGCCGGTGCTCCCCCAGATCCTGGCGGCCGCGCCCGAGACGATCGAACTGGTGCTCGCCGCGCTGGTGCTCATGGTGGTCGTCGGTATCCCTCTGGGGGTCGTCGCGGCGAACCATTCCGGGCGCCTCCTCGACCACCTGGTCCGCGTGTTCTATCTTAGCGGATGGGCGATGCCGACCTACCTCGGCGCGCTCTTCCTGGCGCTCATCGTCGGGCCCGCCCTCGGTCTCCCCTACCAGGGGGATTTCTCCGTCGCCAACCCACCGATCGCCCAGCCGACGCACTTCTCGGTGATCGACGCGATCCTCTCCGGGCAGGTCAGCTACGTGGGAGATGCCGTCGGGCATCTGATCCTGCCGGCCGTGGCGCTGGCGTTCCTCAACCTAGGGATCGCCACGCGCATGACGCGCAGCTCGATGCTCGAGACGCTGCCGCTAGACTACGTCAAGACGGCACGCATGAAAGGTCTGAGCGAGTTCTGGGTCCTCTACAAACATGCGCTGCGGAACTCCCTGATCACCACTACCACGGTGCTCGGAGTGACCGGCGGTCAACTCCTGGGGAGCACCGTCGTCATCGAGGAGATCTTCAATTGGCCGGGGATCGGGCGCTACGCGTTCACCGCGCTGACGATGAACTGGTTCTCCGCGGTGTACGCGGTCGTAATCGTCTTCGCCCTCGGCGTGATCATCGCGAACCTTTCCGCGGACGTCCTCTACGGCCTGCTGGATCCCCGGGTGGAGTGGCGCTAGATGCCGGATCCCACCATCCGCCCGTCCGCCTCGACGCCGCCCTCGCCCGGCTCGCTACTGACCGACGCGCCGGAGGAAGCCGACACGGCACCGCCCCCGCGTCGCCGTTCCCGAATCCGGGGCGCGGTGAGGGAGTTCCTGTCGGTGATGCGCGCGAACCCGCTCACCTTCATCGGGTTCATCCTCGTCACGATCATCGTCGCCGTCGCCGCGCTCGTTGAGATCGTACCCTTCGTCACCGGTCTGGCCGGCCACACGTACTACGTCTACCCCTACGACCCGATCGGCGGCTTCACCTCGGACCGGCTCGCCGCACCCTCCTCCTCCCATTGGCTGGGCACCGACCAAGCCGGGCTCGACATGTTCTCCCGCGTGTTGGCGGCGCTCCCCATCGACCTGTCCATCGGATTCGCGATCTCGGGCTTCGGCCTGCTGGTCGGTGGGGCCCTCGGGCTCGTCGCGGGCTACTGGGACAAGCCGTGGAGCGTCGGGGGAGCGATCTCCACCGTCATCCTCCGCCTGACCGACGTCTTCCTGTCGATCCCCAGCCTTCTGCTGGCCCTCGCGATCGTCGAGGTACTCGGCCGCGGCTACTTCCAATCGATCCTGGCCCTGATGCTGACGTGGTGGCCGTACTACACGCGGCTGGTCCGCGGGGAAGTCCTCTCCATCAAACAGCAGCCGTACATCACCGCGGCCCGCGCCGCCGGAGTGCCCGACCGGTGGATCATCCTGCGGCACATCCTGCGCAACCTTCTCGAGCCGGTCGTCGTCTACTACACCATGGACGTCGGGACGGTGATCGTCGTCTACTCCACGATCTCCTTCATCGGCGTGGGCCTGCCGCCCACCATCCCTGAGTGGGGGTCGATGATCGAGGGGTACACCGACCTGTTCCCGGCGTACCCGTGGCCGATCTTTGCCATCGCGCTGGCGATCATCCTCACGGTCCTCGCGTTCAGCCTCCTCGGGGATGGACTCCGGGACATCCTGGACCCGCGCAGCCGAAGAGTCCTGGCGCAATCCGGTGCGTCGACCCCGCCGGCCCCCGGCGGGTCGGGGAGTGGGCCGTGACCGAGCCGATCCTCTCCGTCGATGGCGTCACCGTCGATTACCACGTGGGCGCGGGCACTTTCCACGCCCTACGGAACGTGACGTTCGACATCTGGCCCGGTCGAGTGGTCGGGATCGTGGGCGAGACCGGGTGTGGCAAGAGCACCCTCGCGCACTCGATCCCGCGCCTCCTCCCGGAGCCTCCCGCGGAGATCGTCAGCGGCCGGATCGTGTTCCGAGGGGTCGACCTCCTCAAGGTCCCGAAGTGGCAGATGCCGGGGATCCGGGGGACTGGTATCTCCATGATCTTTCAGGAGCCGATCAACTCGCTCAACCCGGCCTTTCGTGTCTTCGACCAGATCGCGGAGGCGATCCGGATCCGCAAGATGCGCGAGGCCGGCAAGGG
>JAKIWD010000067.1 GCA_022750205.1 Thermoplasmata archaeon | reverse complement strand
GCGTCCGCTCGGCCGTCGCCGGGGCCCGGCTGCTCCACGACGTGTCGAAGTACTTCGACTTCTCGCGGGCCCCGGAGGGCCTGTGCGAGAAGAACTGCGTGAAGGTCATCGCCGCGATCTTCACCGAAGGGAACAAGGAGGCGCTCGCGAAGTTCACCTGGCGCACGATGTACCTCGGGAACATGCACTTCCAGGACGCGTACGACTACGATATCCAGCGCCTGATGCGCTGCGATATCCACTACTCCGTCCCGGACGGCCGCATCATCCCGTTCTGCTCGTACAACTCGGGCCCGATCTACCGGACGGAGGTCGAGAAGAAGTTCTCGATCCCGATCGCGGACTGGCAGAAGGCGAAGGCCCAGAGCGGCCTCACGCTGAAGTCCATCGAGACGATGGGCGTCAACGGCGAGGTCATCGTCGACCCGGAGTACTACAAGATCCGGGCCCTCAAGGGCGCGCCCGGGATGAGCAGCGCTTAGCGCGCTCGTCCCGGCCCCGCGGCCAACTCTTTCCTTCTTCCCTTATCTTTTCGTCAAGGCCGCGCTGCGGCGCGCTCCGACCCGTTGGGTCGGTCGATCAGGACCCGGCCCTCGGATCGCATCGAGCGGGCGGTCACCGGACCCGTCCGGCGCGCACGACGACCCCGGTCGACGGTGGCCCAGACCCGGCTCACATCGGCCCCGCCAGTCGGCGGGATGGCCGGGACGGGCCGCTCGACGAGCCACAGGCGGATCGCCTCGAGGTGCTTGCACGTCGACAGCCCCCGCCGGGCGAAGTCCTGGCAGGTGCACATGGCGGATTCTAGGTCCGGGAGCGCCGGCAGGTACGCCCGGTAGCGGGTCCCGTGGAGCGGATTGCGCACGATCGCGATCCCGAACGGGTCGGTCTGGGTCCAGCTGACCTCGAGCGGCTCCTCCCGGGCTCGGCTGCGACGATCCCGCTCGGCCCCCGCCGTCTCCTCCTCGCCACGAGGGGCCGCCGGTGCGCGGGGGGTTCCGGGCATGACTCCCGAGGCGGCCGGGCTACATGGGAGTTGCCGTAGTTCGCCAGAACGTTGGGAGGAACTGCCCGCTCCGGGGCAAAGTACATAGTCGATGCGCCCCACGGGGAACCCACCCAGCGTGCCGGAACGGCGGACGACGCGAGGGTGCCGTCGGGGCCCTCCGTCGCGGGCGCCCCCGGTGGGATGGGGCGGTTCCGCACCTGCGCGGGTGGAGGGATAGTTGCTCAACACCACCGAGTTCCTCGTCGGCCTGTTCATCCTGCTTTCCGCCGCGGTCCTCGTCGGCGAGCTGATGACCCGCCTGGGCCAGGCCGCCCTCGTCGGGCAGCTGCTCGTCGGGATCATCTTCGGCCCCACGCTCCTCGGCCAGTACGTCGGGCTCGCGACGACGAACGACGCCATCGCGGGCATCCAGTTCCTGGCGACCTTCTTCATCCTGGTCATGGCCGGCCTGGAGGTCAGCCCCGAGGAGATCTGGCACACGGGCTTTGCCTCCGGGCTCCTCGGGCTGGCGGTGTTCCTCGGTCCGTTCCTGCTCGGGGCGGTCCTCGTCCCGTTCATCTATCCGGGGTTGCCGTTCCTCACCTCCCTGTTCATCGCGCTGACGCTGTCGATCACCGCGCTGCCGGTGATGGGCGTCATGCTGTCCGAGTTCCGGATGGGCAAGACGCAGATGGGCGTGCTGTTGATGAACACGGCCGTCATCAACGAGCTCGTCGCGGTCACGGTCTTCGCGATCCTCCTCCGCCTGTACAGCTCGGGCGGAGGGCAGGACGCCGTCGCGACCGGGATCGCGGTCGGCTCGGTCGCGTTGTTCGTCACCACGGTCCTCGCCGTCCACATGGGGCTGCGCTGGCTGCGGGAGAGCCGGATCTGGTACTCGATCCAGCGGTCGTTCCGGTCGACGTGGAAGTCCAAGGAGGTCGGCTTCGCCGTGCTGATGATCATGAGCCTGGGGGCCGCGCTGTACTCGCAGTACCTCGGTCTGACGTTCCTGGTCGGAGCGTTCTACGCCGGGCTGCTCATCACTCCGGAGAGCGCCGGCCGCCGCGAGCACCGCTCGATCGAGCAGGTGTTCGGGGCGATGACCTGGGGGTTCTTCATCCCGCTCTTCTTCGCCTTCGTGGGGCTGCAGATGAACCTGCGGCTCCTGCTGACCACGCCCTGGACGCTGGCGGCGTTCGGGATCCTCGTCACGTTCGCCATCCTCTCCAAGTTCCTGGTCGGGGCCTTCGTCGGCCGCTTCCTCGGCTGGGAGGCGCGCGACGCCCGCACGATCGGGTTCCTGGTGAGCAGTCGCGGGGCGGTGGAGCTGGCCATGGCCGTCGTCCTGCTCCAGAACGGGGTGTTCACCCCGCAACTCTACACCATCGTCGCCGGAGTGGGCCTCGTGACGACCGCCCTCGCGCCAATCTTCGCCGTGACCTGGGGCCGCGTGCCGACCGGCCGGGGGCCCGCGGTCGCGCCGCGCTGGCTCGCCGGGGTCGTCGAGGCGGGTCACCCCGTCGGCGAGAAATCCCCCAAGATCGCCTGACCGGGACCTGGACCTGACGCGGCGGCCTCGGCACGGTTATCTCCGAGGGCCGCTCCCCGGCCGACATGTTCGGCGGGGACCCCGACCGGCCCCCGCCCACGATGGCCCCGCGCTCCCGACAACGGGCCGTGATGCTGGGACTTCTCCTCGCCTTCATCGGGCTCGCGGCCACGATCGAGGTCGTCCCCCTGGCACCGCCCCAGTTTCCCGGCGACGTCGCCGCGCTGGCGATCGGCCTCGTGGGGCTCCTCTCGGGGGGCATCCTCCTGGGGTACGGGGTCGGGAACCGGCGCCCGCGAGCCAAGTGAGCCGGTGGCGGATTTTCGCTGGCGACTGGTCACCTTCGACATCGACGGTACCCTGACCCGGGGTCACGGCTGGCGAACGATCGCCGTGCACACGGGCCGCCTCCCGGCGTTCGAGGCGACGGATGCCCGCTACCGCCGTCGAGAGGTCGGCGAGGACGCCCACCTACGTGCGCTCCTGAATCTGGCCAAAGGGCACACCACCGCCGAGATCGCGCAGATCCTCGAGGCCACACCCAAGGTCGCGCACATCGCCGACGCGGTGCGCGCGCTCCGACGGCGGGGGAGTCGCGTCGCGCTGCTCAGCCACAACCCCGACTACGTCTGCGACTGGTACCGCCGTCGATTTGGCTTTGACGACGCCGAGGGAACTCCCGGCACCCGGCTGCGCGGGCCGACGATCCTGCCCTACGGTCGGGTGCACGCCGACAAGGGCGCCGGCCTCGCCCGCTTGCTCGCTCGCGCGGGCGTGGCGCCGACCGAGGCGGTCCACGTCGGCGATGGTCGGGCGGACGCCCGCATCTTTCCTCGGTTGGGCGGCGGCATCGCCCTCAACTCGCGCCTCCCGGAAGTGCGGGCCGCCGCCGATGCGGTGTTGGAGACGGACGACCTCCGGAAGATCGTCCCGGTCCTCGCCCGGCTCGTACCGCACCGTTCGCCGATTTGACGGCGCGCGGGTGTTCATATACCGGGTCGGGCGTCGAACAACCAGCGATGGAATACGTCGTGGTTCGGGCCGCCTGCCCGACGTGGCTGAACACGCAGCTCCCCGCGGAGATCGGCAAGCTGATCCGCTTCGACCCGCCGGCGGCCCGCGGGATGCGCGACCTCAACCGCGGGATCGCCTTCTTCGCTCGCGGGCCGTCGATCGCCCGGGTGGTCAACGCGGTCGACGCCCAGGACGTCCACTGGGGGGAGTCGAACCACCAGCGGCACCTGGGATTCGCCCGGGTCTCGGAAAAGGGTCTGTTCAGCTTGCCGGCCCTGGTGCAGCGCCACCTCGGGCTCCAATCCGAGCCGCGGGGCCCCTCCGGAGTGCGAGCGACCGACGACACCATCCTGTGGTTCGCCCCGGCGCCGGAGTACTACGAGTTCCGGGCCGTCGAGTGGCGCCAGAAGCCGTGGACGGGCCCGACCGGGGGCGGCTCGGCCCACGTCTACGTCACGAAATCGATCCTGCCGCTCGACCGGCACCTCGAGCCGCTCGCCCGCCTGGATGAGGAGATCGAGGAGCGGGAATGGCGGCCCCGCCTCGAGGCGCTCAAACGCGTGGCCCGATGACGGGGCTCCGCGGCGTCCCAGATGGTCTCCTTTCTGCCGAGATGCTCTACTAAGGTTTTTATAGCCATTCCTGCGATTAATAGTGCATGGAGCGTGCCACCGCCGGACCTGCACCCATTCGCAAGCCGTACACGCTTCGCAACCCCGTCCCGCTCCGCAGCGCGGCCGACCTCACCACGACCCGGGTGGGCCTCCCCACGGACCCGACCCTCGTGCTGGCGGGCCCGGTCGATCACGATTCGCTCGCCAAGGCGATCCGGCGGTCCGTCGGCCACGACGGGATGCGCCAGGAAGACGCGCGCGGCATCGCGGCCCACGTGCTGAACTTCTTCGGCTTCAACCAGCGGATCATCGACAACGTCCTGGAGCCGGACGACCGCGACACGTTCTACATGCTCGAGGACAACGGCATCCTCGAGACCGAGCGCGACGAGACGACCCTCTACGATGGCCGCGAGTGGCGCATCCACTACTGGATGTTCCGCAAGGACCGCATCTTCGACCTCGCGCGCGAGGAGTCGCTCGCCATGGCTGAGGCCGGCGAACAGGAGATCGTCTACTCGAACAACGCCGGGCGCTCCGGCGGGTTCCACCTTCCCCACGGGGAGCGCGGGACCGGCCTCGCCGCGCACGCCGTCTACCACGAGCTCGGGGACGAGGTCTGGCTGGAGCGGGAGAACCGCGCCACGGCGCCCCCGACGCCCCCGGGACGCTCGACCTCGAAGAGCGGACCTCGCCCCCGCCGCAACTAGGCGGGCAGGGTCGCCTCCCGCAACTCTATCTGACCGGGCGGTCAGCCCGGGTCGATGCGTCGGTTCCTGATCCTCGCGCATCGCGTGCCCGTCGGGGGCGCCTTCACCCTCAACGACCTGGCCGGAGGCGGCGGGAGGATGGACGAGATCGCCCGCGCCGCCTCGACCGCCTTCACCCTTTCCAACGCCCTGCGGGTTGATACGGAGATGACGATCGTCTTCTCCGCCGAACCTCCCCCCCGAGCCCGCCGCATCCACTTGACGGGGTCGCGGCTGCGCTACCTCAATCCGGACGAGCGGTCGACCGCCGCGTTGCTCAAGAACGCGCTCGTCCGCTCGATCCCGCTGGACCGGGACGTCGAGGCGTCACCGGGGATCGTTGTCGGGCCCGTCGACCCCTTGGCGGCCCTCGGCCGTTTCCTGGAAGCCCCCGAGCCGGTCTGGTTGACGGAGGACGGCGGGCCGCTCGGTCTCTGGGCCGAGGGGAAGGAAGGATTCTCCGCGGTGATCTCCGACCCGATCGACCCGAACGCCGAGGAGGTCGCGGTCCTCCGCGGTCACGGGGTCGCGAGGGTCTCCCTTGGCCCCCGCTCGCTTCGGACTTCGCAGTGCGTGGACGTGCTCCACAATGAGTTCGACCGCCGAGCCCCGGGGACGGATGGACCGGCCTAGGTCCTGAGCTTACGCGCTGCCGAGCGCGTCGCGCATCGTGCGGGGTTTCAGGCCTCCCACGATGGCGGTCAGGCGGACGACGTCGTGGCGTTCGGCGTGGTAGCGCGTCCCGAGGATCATGCGGCGCGGTTGCCCCAGCTGCTGGTGCATCGCGCTCAGGATCCGCTGGATCGTCTGGAGGGTCAGGTTCGACCCTCCATCGAGGTGGACGAGCGCGCTGGCCGCGTCCGGGACGTGGAAGTCGAGCATGGTCTCGGTGAGGGCCTGCTGGACCAGGCGCTCGGGCTCGGAGATGTGGCACTCTCCGTAGAGCAGGGTGGACAGACCCGCATCGGCGAGGTGCGTGCGCAGGCTCGCGAGGTCGACGTTGAGCTGGCTGGGGTGCTCGACCATGTCGACGAGGCTGGCGACGAGGCGGTGCAGGTAGGTGTTGCGCAGGAGGAACGCCCGGTGCAGCGGCAGCGAGCCGAACCGGGTGAGCTTTTCGTTGGCGATCGCGAGGAGGAGCCCGCCCATCCGCTCGAGCTCGCCGAGGGTCTCCTCGACGTTCGCCCGACGGTCGGGGTTGGTGTCCATCTCGACCTGGAACGGCAGGAAGACGACGGGCACAGGGAGCGCGTCCGTCTCGCGCAGCGCCTCGGAGAGGTACGGCAGGAGAGCGCTCCCCGTTCCCCCACCGAGACCGGCGAGGAGGAACACGACCTCGAAGCGGCCGAGACGGCGGAGCAGCTCTTCCTTGCCTTCCTCGGCCGCCGCGAGGACCGCCGCCCGATTGCCGCCGCTGCCCCGACCGCGGAGCTGCCGTTGGCCCAGGAGGATCCGCTCCTCGACCGGGAGGCTCCCGAGGTGCCGGAAATCGGTGTTGACGGCGAACGCGTGAACGCCGGGGATCCCGAGCTGGACGAGGTCGCGGACGGCGTCCCCGCCCGCGCCGCCCAGTCCGACGACCGCGAACGACTCCTTGGGAGCGAGGCGCGCCCACTCCTCGAGCGAATCGGGTTCCACGTTCGACACCACCGCGTTTACGGCGGGGGGCTGCCTTCGGCGGCGACCGAGTCGCTCTCCCGCCGGCTGCGACCACCGGTCGGCGCCGCCTGGTCCAATCGGGTCCGGATGTACTCCCGGACGGCCGAGCGGACCGCATCGTCCACCGAGACGCTCGTCCCGTCGCGGACGAGTTCCTCGAGCTGGCGATTGTCCTGGCGAGGGAGATCGACGACGACCTTGCGGATGTTGGGAGGGGGGAGGTTCACCTCAATGTACCGTTCCAACCCTTCCCGGATGGTGTCGGAGATGGTCGGAGTTCCGTGGGTCTCCTGGATCTGTTTGAGCTTCTCGAGGAGCTCCTGCGGAATGCGTACGGTCACCCGCTCCGACGTGTCGACCATTTCGTGTCAGACGGAACTGAGTTCTTTGTCAGACAATTGGCATATGCGACTCCCCGCGCTTAATACTGTCGCCTGCGGGGTTCCCGTCTGGAGGCAGGATGCGGGCCTTCCTCCGCGGAGGGTTCCAACCTCAAGATATGTACGATTCTGCCCTCGTGGTGCGCGATGATGAACGACATGTCACCTGGCTCCAGCGGCGGCTGGTGGGGAAGGCGCCCCCGCCACGCCCGCTGGGTCTACGCGCTACTGGTGGGGGCCGTCCTCGGCGCATCGCTCGCAAGCCTCGAGGCCGTTCCGGTCTCCCACGTGGCCCACGCGAGCTATGTGATCCTCGTCTCTCAGCCGTCTAACGCATCTTCGCCCTCATGTCAGGGAGCGGTCTTCGATCAAACCGGGACCTACAGTTTCGCGTGGACCCCGCCTTCGGGGATCCCGCTCACCTTGACCGTTCAGGGTGCGGGCGGTGGCCCGTACCTGTACAATGGGACGACGTTGAGCCAGGCGCAAGGGAGCATCCACGTGGACGGCCCGGCCACCTACTAAGTGTTCTGCCTCGGGGTGGTCTCCGGAAGCGGGTTCGACGCCGGTCCCCCACCGGTCGTGCCGATCACCGGGGACCTGACGTATGTGTACGAAGCTCCCACGTTGTAGGTGGCCGCGCCGCATCTACGTAATAGGCCCAACGAGGCTCGCCGGCCCGCGCCCTGATCAGCCGTGAAGCGAGTCACAACCTCCCGCAAGCGCACCTCCCGCGAGACTCCCGCCCGGGAGCGACGCGTGCTGGTGCTCGACGTCGGGGGGACGCACGTCAAGATCCTTGCGACGGGGAAACGGCGCGCGCTCCGTTTTGTCTCGGGGCCGACGATGACCCCGAAGAGCATGGTCCAACAGCTGAGGGCGAGGACCAAGGGGTGGCGCTACGACGTCGTCTCCATCGGCTACCCGGGGCCCGTACTCCACGGCCGTCCGCTCAAGGATCCCCCCAACCTCGGACCCGGCTGGGTCGGGTTCGAATTCGGCCGGACGTTTCACCGACCGGTGCGGATCGTCAACGACGCGGCGATGCAGGCGATCGGCAGCTACGAGGGCGGCCGGATGCTCTTCCTCGGGCTGGGAACCGGGCTCGGCTCGGCGATGATCGTCGACGGCGTGCTCGAGCCGTTCGAGCTCGCCCACCTGCCGTACCGGAAAGGGAAGTCGTACGAGGACTTCGTCGGCGAGCGCGGCCTCGAGCGGCTCGGCAAGCGACGCTGGCGCCGCGCCGTGTTCGACGTGGTCGAGCGCCTGACAGCTGCCCTCCAGCCCGAATACGTGGTGCTGGGAGGGGGCAACGTGCGCAAGCTGCGACGGCTCCCTCCCCACACTCGACGCGGAGACAATCGCAACGCCTTCGTGGGCGGGATGCGATTGTGGCAGACACCGCAGGTCAAGGCGGCGGCCGCCGTCGCGTGGCAGCACTAGCCCGGCGGGCAGTTGCCAGAAAGCCGGCCCCGAGCGCGGCCACCCCACGGACAAGGTCTTAGCGGGCCGGCCACGAGGCCTGCAGCGATCCCTTCGTGGAACTGACTCGGTTACCCGGTCGCGTCAACGGGGACACCCGGCTCCTCGATGGGTTTGCCTACTCGGCCAGGCCGTGATCGGGCGTGGTGACGCCGCTCGGCGTCAACCCGGCACTGGCATCCGGCGAATCCTCGTTGGGCTGGAATCCGAGCTGGCGTATCCCGCCGTACAAACCCATGAACGCGCCGACCCCGACCGTGCCTCCGCCGGCGATGAGGTACGCGGCAGGGATCCCGGCGACGGCGGTGATCGAGCCGCCGACATACTGGCCGACCGGGATCATCGCGAAGCTGCCCACCTCGTCCGCCGCGAGGACGCGGCCGAGGATCTTGTTGGGGACGGTGGCCTGGATCGTCGCGAGGAAGACGGTCGTGAACATCCCGGGGAACAGCCCGAACAGGAACATGTCCGGTAGGGCGAGCCAGATCGTGTGGACGAGCCCGAGGACCCCGACCGCCACTCCCTGGCAGACGACGAGGACGACCAGGAAGTGGCCAGCCTGCCGCTCGAACCGGAACCGGTTGATCAGCAGCGTCCCGACGGCCGCCCCGAGACTACCGCCGGCCATCATTGCGCCGACCAGGATCGCCTGGTGGACCGCCAGCCAGACGACGACGTACAGCCCGAGCTCGACGAACGCGACCGCGGAGAAGAAATTGATCACGAGGGCGGCGAACGTGAGCCCCAGTAGCGGGCGACGGTCCCAGAGGAAGCGGTACCCCTCCCTCGCCTCCGCGAGGAAGGGAGCCCGGTCGGAGGTCGGCGGGGGCGAGAGCGCGGTCGTGATTCCGAGGAGGAAGAACTGGGTCAGCAGGAACAGCGCGATCGGCACTACGAGCGCAAGCTCAGGAGTGTACAGGTCGGTCAACAGCCCGGCGAGCAGCGACCCCCCGATGCTCAGCGCGAGGGCGGTGGCGTAGACCAATCCATTCGCCCGGCCGAGAGAGGCGCGGTCCACAAGGATCGGCAGGGAGGCGTTGAACGCCGGCCGGAACAACGTGACCGACGTCGTCTGGACGGCCCAGAGCGGATAGAGCAATAGGATCCATTCCGGAAAGTAATACTCCGGGCGCCCGAACAGGTCGACCGGGGTTCCGGGGCGCAGATACAGGAGCGCGAGGACCGCGCCCGTCGCGAGGAGCGCGGCGGCGTTCGCCCATCGCATGAGGTGTACCCGATCCACCCGGTCTGCGATGGTGCCGGAAAAGACGGCCGTGACGAGCGTGGGGACCGTCGACGAGAGGCCGAGGAACGCCAAGGCCAGCGCTCCCTGCTGGACCGGGTGCGGTGCCCCGGTGAACGCGGTGGAGATGGAGTACAGGAGGACGACCAGCGAGGCCGTCGGGGCGGCGAACGAACCCGCTCCCGCGACGGTGAGGGAGACGAAGGACCTATTTTTCAGCAGGTTGCCGAACCCCGCCACGCCGCCGTCCTCCGGTCGCGCGGACCGAGGCCATCTGCCATAAGTCTTCCGAGCGCGGTTGGTCCGGTGGAAAACGGGTCCGCCCGCCGGTCAGGGCCACGCGCCGCGCGGCGGGTCGAACCCGGGGCCCCGGGAAATCGGCGGCGCTGTCGGAAATCAACCCCAAAGCGATATACTCCGAGAGGGCCTAACAAGTTCGTGTCCGGGCCGAGGCTTTCGAGACCTCGAAGGCCGTTGGGAATCAGCGGTCCTCTGGTGTGGCGGGTCGCCATCTTCGCCGTGCTCGGTCTTTCCATCCTGATCATGCTCACGTCGCCCTGGAACAACGCGACGACCCGGATCCAATCGGTCCCGGGCGGCTCGGTCTCTCTGTCGGTCGCGGCCAAGTCGGTCGTTGCGGTGACGGAGCCGGCGGCCGGGACGTTGGCGACCACGACGCCGGCGCTCTCCCTCTCCAGCGCGGTGGCTCCCGCGGCGATCTGCGGGCTCGACTCGACTGCATGCAACGCCGGCCAGGGCACGGCCCGGGTGACGCTCACCGCCCAGGTCACTTCCTCGCCGAAGGCGTTCTACCCGGACGTGCAGGTCGCTTTCGTGCTCGAAACGACGGGGCCCGATGGGGACGAAGACCACTACAACGCGTTCTACGGGCAGGACCCGTGTGCGACCGCAACCGGCGGCATCGGCCCGCTGTGCGAGGAGTCCAACGGCGTCCCCTTCATGATCGAGAACGGCCAGACGATCGCCTCGGCGATCCAGGCCGCCAATCCTCATTCGAACGTCTCGTTCGCCATGACCGACTTCTTCGGCACGGACTACGACTGGAACGACGGACCGGGTGACTCGTGGAAGTACCATGTCGATATCCCGCAGTTCGTCCCCGCGGCCGAATTCGGCGCGGCGGTCCACGAGACGTTCCAGGCCACCGAGATGGACGAGGCGAACGGCTGGGGTTGCATCTGCGGACTGGACGACAACTTCCTACACACCTCGTCGATCACCGCCCTCTACGGGACGATCATCGGTAGCGGTTTGGACTGGTCGGCGAACACCCACCACGTCATCGTCCTCATGGGATCGGCCGCCCCGCGCGACCCGAACTATGTCGTGAACTACTGGGTCAGCGCGTTCGACCACTGCTGCACGAGCCCGTCGCCGTACGGCGGGACCTGCGAGCCTTCCTACCAGTTCTCTAACGGCATCAGCCCCGCCTGCGAGGGCTGGGTCAAGAGCCAGAACGGCAACGTCAACGACTCGATCGCCGCGTTGACCAAGACCTCTCCCTCGTGCACGGACTCGATCGGGCACGACTGCACGGTCGACGTCATCAGCTACTGGGATACGCCGACCGACCCGTACTCGCAGGGTTGGCCGACGAGCCCGGGCTATCCGTCCGGCACCGTCGGCGCCGGTCCGGGCGGCGCCGGCGTCGTCCAGGACTCCGCCCACATCCTGGAGGCCGGCTGCGACCTCGCCGCCGCGACGGGCGGGACGTGGGACGGTCCGGCCTACTGGACGTGCCCGAACGGCCAATCCGGGAGCCTCCAGTACGTGGCGCACGGCTCGCTCAGTAGCCCGAACACGAACAACCCCACCTTGTTCGACGCCGTCAAGAACATCGGCTTCGGCCCGGTGTACCAGACCTTGGTCGCCAACGGGTCGAACCAGCCGGTCTTTACCTACGTCCCGCCACCCAACTTCGCGGTGTCGGGTAACCCCGAGTTCACCGCGGCCTGCAACACCCCCGGCGGCTACCTCGCCAGCTGCCAGCAGCTGCCGAACCTG
>JAKIWD010000089.1 GCA_022750205.1 Thermoplasmata archaeon | reverse complement strand
TGGAAGGCGCCGATCAGCCCCACGGTAAGCGGTCGTTGGGTGTTCCATCGGGCCAGCTTGAGGGCGGCCTCGACGCTCTCGGTCCCGCTGTTGGTGTAGAAGACCTTCTTGGAAAAGTGGCCCGGAGTGATCTCGCTGAGGCGGTCGGCGAGCTGGACCTGGTTCTCGTAGTAAAAGTCGGTCCCGGCGAAGTGCATGAGCCGGGCGGCCTGATCCTGGATCGCCTTGACAACGGCCGGATGGCAGTGGCCCGTGTTGACCACGCCGACACCGGCCGTGAAGTCGAGGATGCGGTTGCCGTCGACGTCGGTGATCCAGACCCCGCTCGCGCTCGCCGCTGCGACCGGCGAGGTCTTGGTGCTCGTCATCAGCAGCCGCTCGTCGCCGGAGATGATCTTCTTGGCCTTCGGGCCGGGAATGGCCGTCTTCACCACGACCCCGCGCTTCATAGTGGCGCGGTTGGGCTCGGGGAGAGGGGCGGCCGGTCGCGCAGTACTCTGACTCATTGCGGCTCCACGCGCCGCATCGCGGCTCCCTCCAAAAGCCTTCGCCGCCCCGGCAGCGTCCTGTCCGACTCGGGGGTTTATGCGGCGCTCCCGGTTCGTGAACGCCCCATGGACCGCGGACGCCGACCCCCGACGGCGGTCGAGCCCGTCCGGAGTTCGGTCGGAGAGGTGGTCCCCTCCCGCGCGGTGCTGACCGAGCTTGCGCGCGGGTTCCTCATGCTCCACGACAGCGATCCGGGAGGGGCCGCCCGGTTCGCGGCGACGTTCGTCCGGGAACAGGCCACGAAAGTGGGAGAGCCGACGATGACCCTACTTCCCCGGTTGCCCCAGATCCGCCGGACCGCGTGGGGAGGTCCCGCCAGCTGGTCGGACGACGAAGGTCGCCGGACCTAGACCCAGCGGCGCCGTTCCCGCACGTACGGCGCGAGATCCTCGGGGAACGTTCGCTGGGTCAGGCAGATCCGCACGCCGCGCGGCTCCCCGAAGAAGCGCCCCGGACAGACGAGCACCCCCCGGCGGAGGAGGGCGCGCGCAAACCGATCCCCGTCGAGGCCCCCGCTCCCGCGGTCGAACCAGATCGGCGCGGTCAGTGCCGGTACCCCCGGTATCTGTGTCTGGAGGCATGCGAGGTTCGCGCAGAACACCTCGCGCGACTCGGCCAATATCGTATCCCGAGCGGCGAGGAGCGCGCGAGCGGATGCGACCGAATCCAGCGGGACCTCGTCGGTGACGACCCCGTGGAACTCCGCGAACCGCGTCCGTTCGGCGCTCGGGACCACCACAAACCCGACCCGGATCGGGTCCCCCGCCCACGCTTTGGTGAATGTGCCGGTGGTGAAGACGCGGGGATCGCGGCGTCGGGCGAGAGAGGGGAGGTCGGTGAACTCGCGGAACGTCTCGTCCACGAGGGCCCACCGGGTGGATTCCAGGCGGGAGACAAGCTCCCGGAAGTCGACGGATTCCCCGGTCGGGTTGTTCGGCGACGACAGCACCACCACGTCCGCGCGCCGGCGCGCGGGTCGAAAACCGGCCGCGCGGGCGGCGTCCCCGAGGGGAGGGTACTCCGGGGGGACCGCCGAAACGGTGGGCGGGGCGGACCCTTGGTCCCGATGTCGGAGGTAGAACAGTGCCAGGCTATTCGCCTCGGTCGCCCCATGGGTCAGGAACAACCGACCGGCCGCCACTCCGAGGTGCTGCGCCAGCTCCCGACGGAGAGCACGAGGGTCCGCCGCGGGGAGAGGACCCGCGAGTATCTGCGTGGTGGTACGCAGGGCGGACTTCATCCCGCTCAACGCGAGGTTGTAGGGCAGACCCTCGTGGGCGTCGATCCAGTCCTTGAGGGGAAACCCCATTCACGGCTCCCACGGAGTGGGCGCTAAACCGTTTGCCGACCCCACCCAGGATGCGCGAGCGGCTCGTGGCGGGTCCCCCGATCTCCAGGGGGGGCACGCCGCTGGGTCGATCCGGCACGCGTCCACGGCAGGCATTTAGTACCGGTTCCGGGCCGTCGTCCGGTGATGGGGATTCCCGGACCCGTCGGTCCCGCGGTGCCGCAGCGTATCCTTCGGGATTCGCCCCGTTGGTTCTCCGAAGGGCTGGCGCGTCGGATCGAAGCCCGTCGCAACCGGCGGTGCGTGGAGTGCCAGCGGCCGCTCGCGTCGGGTCGATCGCCGTACTGCTCCCGGGGTTGCCAGGGGAAGTACCACGGGCGATTCTTCTGGGACTCGGCCCGCCGCTACGTGATGCGACGCGACCGGTACACCTGCCAGGGGTGCGGGATCCGCGCGCGTCGACGGTGGCTGGAGGTCGACCACATCCAGGAGATTGCGCGGGGCGGCCCTTCCCTCGAATACGAAAACCTTCAGACGCTGTGTCGGGCCTGTCACCGGACCAAGACCGTCGCGTTCCTGCGATCCCGGCACCGGGTCGTGGTGGCTGCGCCGGACGACTCCCCCCCCGGGGACTGGTTCCCGGCCTAGGGGTCGGGGTCGATCCCCCAGACTCTCCCTTTACGCCGAGGGACCGGCGCGCGAGCGGGGATTATTAATCAGGGACCACTACGGGCCTTCACAGGTTCGCCCATGTCTACCCCTTCGAACCCTCCGGGCTCCGCGCCAGCGCCGACCTCGTCGCCGGATCCAGCCGCCTGGTCCTCCACCCCACCCCCTCCGGGGGCCCCCGGGTGGTCGCCAGCCTCCGCGCCCCCGAAGAAGGGCCGCATGATGCTGATCGTGGCCGCGGTCGTCGTAGTAGTGGTCGTCGTGCTCGTGCTGGCGTTGGCGCTGTCGGGGGCGATCCCGGGCCTGGGAGGTTCCGGGAATTCGAGCTCTTCGGGGCAGGCCTTCTCGCAGAGCCTCACGAGCGCTCAGTCGGCCTCCAACGGGTTCCAGGGCGGGGGCTACTCGGCGTTCCTGGCGGACGGGTTCGCGTCCACGACGGCCGTGTCGTTCCCGACTAACCTGCTGACCGGTGACATTTCGACCGGGGTCTGCACGTTCACGAGCACCTCGTCGCTCGCGAGCTTCACCGTACCCGCGGCCGGAAACCTCTCGCAGGGCACTGCGGCGGACTGGCTCTTCCTGATGCACAACTCCGCCGGCGGGATCATCATCGTGATCGTGACGGGCGGGTCGGCCACGGTCCTCGGGACGCTCACGGGCACGACCTGCACCACGACGTTCTCGGAGTTCCAGGCACTTCCGTCGAACATGGCCGATTCGACCACCGCCGCGCTCGCGCTCGATCATGCGGGCGGCTACGCCTTCCTCAGGGCCCATTCGACGGCGATCTCATCGATGGGCGCGACCGGCGCGATCAGCGTCGCCGGCTTCGGCACTTCGGCGATGTGGTCGGTCGGGTACGCCGGTTGCAACCCCTCCGTCAACACCTCCAGCGCCCCGGAGATCCGCGCGTCGGTCACGGCAAACGGATCGCTGAGCTCGGTGTCGAACACCACGGTCAGCTGTGCGCTCGGAGCCCCACCTACCCCGGGGGGCGGTGGAGGGGGCGGCGGTGGCGGCGGGACCGGCGGACCGCTGAGCTCGGCGCTCAGCATCGGGCCGGCCACGACGGGAACGGAGTACACCTACCTCTACCTCTACAATTTCACCGTCACCTCGGCGACGACCGGCATTGAGATCGGCAACCTCGTGGCGAGCCTGACCGGAGCCATACCGGTACCTTCCGCGTCGTTCGTCGAGGTATTGTCCGGGTCCACGCCCCTCGGGACGTACTCGTTCTCGAGCTCGACCTGGGAGGCAGGGGCTACCACAGCGCTCAGCACCGGTGACGTCATCCAGCTCACCGCTACCGGCAGCGTCTCCGGGGACACGTTCGTGCTCACCGGCACCGGGGGCTACACCGGGACCGTGACCGGGAGCCTACCCTAGTCCCGGGCCGGCCAGTCGCGTCCGAGCCGGCGAAACGCCGGGAGCGCCAGGCGCAACGACCGACGTTCGCTTTCCCGCACCGGCGGGGGGGGGGACTCCCGGACTCCGGGCTGAGTGTTCGATGCCCGGCTCGTAGGCGGCGATCGGAGAATCGGAGAGGGCTCCCGCCTCTCCGCATGGCACCGAATCGCACCGGGCAACCGGAGTCGCGCACCCCAACGCTCCCTCGGTCGGATCGCGCGGCGCTCGCCAGCCTCATCTACCGCGGCGCGGTTCTTACGGGGATGGCCGCCCCGAACCCCGCGCCAACGAACGCTCCCTCTCCCTCCGGGGTGACTCCCGGCGCGTGGGCGCCGCCCGCGACGTGGGCCCCCCCGCCCGGCCCGGCACCCCGGGGCCGCCGGACAGGGCTCTATGTGGCCGTCGCCGCGGTGGCGGTCGCCGTGCTCATCCTCCTGTCGCTGGCGGCGGTCGGAGTGCTCCCGTGGTTCTCGAACCCTCCCTCGGGTCCGGAGGACTTCGCCAGCGCCCGTCAGGTCGGGCAGAGCGCCGCGAACGGGTACCCTGGAGGGCCCTGGACGCTAGTCGCCGCCGCGGGAGTGCTGCCGTCGACCGCAGTGACCGCTCCGCTCAATGGTACCGGGCTCACTTCGTCGCTGGGAAGCGGTTGCCTGTTCACGCCCCTCGCCTCCGGGAATGTGACGGTCCAGCCTGCGCAGAACGTCTCGCGGGGGACCGCGACGGAGTGGCTCTTGGTCTTCCGCAACTCTGCGGACACCGCGTTGATCGTCTCGGACAACGCCCGCATCGGAACCCTGGTCGGGACGATCACCGGCACCACCTGTACCGGACTGTTGGCGGTGCTGAACGCGATCCCATCCACCGCCGTGGACTCGACCACCGCGGTCGCCGCCGCGGACGCCGACGGGGGGTACGCCTTCCTCCGTGCGAACCCCGGCGCGAGCGCGGCCATGGCAATCATCGGTGGATACTCGGTGAGCTTCTTCAGTACGCCCGGAGAGTGGCTCGTGGAGTACTCCACCTGCGCCCTCTCGCTCACGGGGACCGTCAGCCCCACTTCGGGCATGCAGTTCCTAGCCAACGTCAGCATGAGCACGGGAGCGGTGCTCAGCGCGCGCACCGCCAACTGCACGGGGACCTCCATCACCGGTCCGCCTCCGCCCCCGAGCGGACTCAACATCGCCGGGAATCTGGTTCTCTCCCCCCCCACCGAGATGACCGCCGGGGCGAACCATTGGTACAACTTCTCCATCCAGGCGGAGTCCGGGGGGATCCTCCCCGTTGAGCTCGCCTTCGGCGTGGTCAACGCCTCGTACATCCCCCTGACGAGCGTCGTGGGAAGTGTGGCGATCTACGGGACCGGGGGCGGCCCTCTGGCCAGCTACTCGATTGCGGCGGGAGCGTGGACCTCGGGAGGAATGACCGCGCTACCATTCCCCGGGCTGTTGAGCTTGGAGACGACCTTGAACCTGAGCGGGGTCGGCGACCAATTGGTGATCACGGGGGTCTCCCCAGCATCGGGTTCGGTCCTCGTGGGGATCCCCTAAGCTGGGTGGTAGCGGACGACCGACCGGCGGCGGCGCCGGGCCAGGCGCCGCTACGCCGGGGGAGGAGCGGTAATTAGTTGCGCACGGTCCCCGCGTCGATTCCCCGATGTCGACCATGCCCCCGCCGACGGCCACGCCGGTAGCCCGACCAGCGCCGACGGGCGTGTGGCGACCGCCGCCCATGCCCCCGCGGCGCCATCGAACGTCTCGGTGGCTGCTCGGAGTGCTCGTCCTCGCGGTGGCGGCGGTCATCCTCGGCTCACTCCTCTGGACCGGAGTGCTTCCCGGGCTGCACAACCCCTCGACGGCGGGTAGCCCGAACGGGTTCGCGTCGGCCCGTGATCAGGCTCAATCCGCCGCCGACGGGTACGGGGGCGGCAATTGGAGCCTCATCTCCGTCACCGCGATCATCCCTAGCCAGACGATCTCCACGCCCCTCAACAGCTCGATCCTCTCGGGAGCACTCCTCACTTCCGGCTGTTCGTACACGGCGCTCGCCGCCGGCACCGAAACGGTGGCGGGCAGCTCCAACGTCTCGCAGGGGGCGGCGGCAGCGTGGTTCTTCCTCTTCCGTAACAGCACCAACGAGGTGTTGTTCGTCAGCGAGACGCCGGAGGCGGTCACCCTCGTCGGGACGATCTCCGGGCCGTGCACCTCTCTGCTCGGCTTCCTGAACACCATCCCGAGCTCGGTCGTGGAGCCGTCCGTGGCTGCGCGGGCGGCCGATGCAGGGGGAGGGTACGCGTTCCTACGGACGCACCCGGGCGCCAATGCCACCCTCTCGCTGATCGGCGGCGCGACGGTGTTCGGGGCGAGCTCTCCGGCGTTCTGGGTCGTCGGGTACACGGCCTGCCCTCTCCCGGGCGCGTCGACCAACGTCACCGCGAGCGCGTTCGCGGCCAACGTGAGCGCAGCTTCCGGCGGGCTGATCGCGGCGCGGGAGTACTCGCAAACCTGCCCGATCTCGACGTCCGGGAACGGGGCGGTCTCGCTGAGCTCGAGCCTCGAACTCGGTCAGGTGGTCGAGTCACAACAGGCAGGGGCCCACGTCTATGCCACGTCGATCATCTCGGCCGTTCCTCCACTGGAGGCGAAGGATCTCGCGACCTCGGTGCAGACATCCACGGGTCAAGCCGTCCCACTACCGGCCGGCTCCTTCCTCAATCTCACCGGTCCGGGGGGCTCGCTGCTGGCGAGCTATGCCATGAACAGCGGGACCTGGCTCTCCGGCTCGGCGACGGTCCTGAGCTCCGGTCAAACGCTGACGCTGGGCACGACGATCTCGCTCGGGAGCCAGAAATTCGTGCTGATATTCTCCGGCCAGCCACCGTACCTCGGAAACGTGATCGCCGGGATCGCCTAGCCCTCGTCCGGATCCCCCCCTTCGCAGGGGCAGCCGCCGGGATCCCGCCGCGAGCGTGGGGAGGGGGTTCCGCCCGGGGACTGCACCCGCGGAACCATGCTGCCCAGGGGGGGCCGGCGCGCTCCGCCGTCTATCGGTTTATACCGTCGACCGTTCGACGGCCATGGTCCTCACGATCAAGGAGGTCATGGATAGCCACTTCGTCACGGCCACCGACGAGGTCACCGTGCACGACGGGGCCCAGCGAATGGTCGCGGCGCGCCACGGCTTCGTGCTGCTCGTCGATCAGGACCGACCGACGGGGATCGTCACGGAATGGGACCTGGTCGAGAAGGTCGTCGCGCGCGGCGCCGACCCTCGCACCATCTCCCTGGGTTCGATCGCCACGCGGGCGGTCGTCTCGTGCGATCAGAACATGGCGACCGGCGATGTGATCGACATCATGGTCTCCCGCGGGATCCGCCGGATGGTCATCACTGACGGCGGCCGGGTGGTGGGCGTCGTCGGGGCGAAGGACGTCCTGCGCTCGTTCCGCGCCTATGTGGATCGGATCTCCGCGGACATCGCCCGACTCCAGTCCTCGTTCCCTTGATGGACGGAGACACGGGGGAGCCGGCTCTGCGGCACCGGGCGAACGCCGATCCCTGGCGTAACGCGCGTCAGACCGACCCATGAGCAGCGCTCCCTCACCGGGCGCTCCGACGCTGGCCCCGCCGGGGTACAAGTGGATCGCGCTGTCGAACACGACCATCGGGACGTTGATGTCGGCGCTCGACGCCAACATCGTGATCATCGCGCTTCCGACGATCGCCCGACAGCTACCGGGGACGTCGGTCCTGTCGCTCATCTGGATCCTGATGGGCTATTCGCTCGTCACCGCCGTGGTCCTCCTCAGCTTCGGGCGCCTCTCCGACCAGTTCGGGCGTACCCGGCTCTACACCGCGGGCTTTGCAGTGTTCACGATCGGTTCTCTCTTCTGCGGGCTCTCGCAGGACAGCCTGGAATTGATCGTGTTCCGGATGATCCAGGCGCTCGGTGCCGGCTTCATCTTCAGCAACTCGGCCGCCATCCTCACCGACGCCTTCCCCGCGAACGAACGCGGCAAGGCGCTGGGGATCAACCAGATCTCGATCGTCGTGGGCGCGGTCTCGGGGCTCGTGATCGGCGGGATCCTCACGAGCCTCGCCGGCTGGCGCTGGATCTTCTTCGTCAACGTGCCGATCGGGATCGCCGCCACGATCTGGGCGCACTACCGACTTCGGGAGCTCGCGGCGCTCGACACCGTGCAGCACGTCGATTGGGCCGGGAACCTGTCGTTCGCCGCGGGACTGAGCGCGATCCTCGTCGCCGTGTCCTTCACCGCTCTCGGCGTTCTGAACGGTCTGGAGTTCGTCGTCCTCCTCGGCACCGGGGTAGGGTTGTTGGGAGCGTTCGTCTACGCCGAGGCGCACGTCGCCCATCCGATGTTCGACCTGCGGTTGTTCCGATTGCGGGCGTTCTCGGCATCGGCGGTGGCGATGTTCGGCAACTCCCTGGCGCGGGGGGCCTTCTCCTTCGTGATGGTGTTCTACCTCCAGAGCCCGCCTCACAGCCTTACGCCGCTTACGGCAGGGCTGTTCCTGGTTCCCGTTTCGGCGGCCCTCGCGGCGTTCGGGCCCGTGAGCGGTTGGCTTTCCGACCGCTACGGTCCGCGGGGGCTCGCGAGCATCGGCCTCATCGTGTCGGCCGTCGGATTCCTCCTCCTCACTCAGGTCGGACCGGATGCCACGTTCGACACGCTCTTGCCGGCCTTCGTCCTCGTGGGGGCCGGTATGGGGATTTTCGCTTCGCCCAATCGGGCGGCGATGATGAACGCGGTCCCGCCCCGACGACGCGGCATCGCGGCCGGGACGGGAACGACGCTGATCA
>JAKIWD010000137.1 GCA_022750205.1 Thermoplasmata archaeon | reverse complement strand
TGATCGCCGCGACGGTGAGCGCGTACGATACGAGAACAATGATCGCGATAGTGACCCAGGGAACGGTGTAGATGAGCATGTTGCCGTTGTTCAACGTCGCCTCGTAGTCGAGCAGGAGCGCAAGTCCGGTACCCATGCCGATGCCCAACAGGGCGATGAACGAGTACTCGAGCAGGAAGGAGAGGAAGACATCGGTCTGCGTGAATCCCGCGGCCCGGACCATTCCGATCTCGCGCCGTCGCTCGGCGACCGCCCGCAAGGCGACGATCCCCATCGCGGCGATGCCCACCGCCAGCCCGAGCGCGGCGAAGACTTCGAGGAGGCTGAGGATTCCGTTGAACGAACTGATGGAGCTCGCCAACACCTGATTGAAGTCTTCCAGGACGAGCCCCGCCGAGAAGAACGCGGTCTTCAGGTCCTGGGAGGCGCGGACCGTCGAGGTACCCGGCGCGACGGTCAGGAGCATTCCCGTAAGGTTCACGAAACCGAGCGAGCGGGCCGCCGATGGATTCAGCCAGACGCCGGTGAGAAGCGATCCGGTCAGGATGCCGATGATCATCAAGCTCGCGGCCCTGCCGGTCAACGGGTTCGTGAGGGTGACGGCGGTACCGGTGGTCAGCGTGGGACTGATGGCGCCGAACCCCGCTCCGGTGAAACTTCCGTCGACGACGGCTGCCGCCGGGTCGGTGGCGAGGCGGTTCCACGTCGCCGCGGCACTCGCCCCGCCAACGGTGGCGGAAAACGTGAACTGGTTGGTGCCGTAGAAGTCCGAGGCGTACGGGAGGCCGGTCGGCGCAGAATAGATCGAGTCGCCGAACGGGACGTCCGCTGCGGGGAGTCCCGACCAGTTGAGGAACGCTCCGCCCCCGAGGAGGGGCACCACATGCGAGAACTCCGGCGCGAGCGTCGAATTGTTGTGGATCGACGCCGCGATGTTGGGCAACGGCGTGGCGGTCTGGGCGTAGAACGAATAACCGCCGGTTTGGGCGGAGAGCGACCGGTCCGTCGCCGCCGTCAACGACGCTCCGAATCCCGCAACGACCACGACCGTGAAGACGACGAGCGTGAAGATGGTCAGCGTGAGGGCCGGACGCACCGGCCGTCGGCCGGGGTAGGCGAGCCCGGTCTGGGCGATGGCTGTGCGACGCGAACTTCCCCCGAAGAGGCGGATCAGGGCATCGACGAGCACGGTGGCGTTGAACACGTACAGCAACACGGCGCCCAGGATCAGTTCGATGCCGAGCACGAACACGACGAAGATGCCCCCGGAATGGTGGCTGCCTAGGACGGCAGCTTGGAGCGGTTCCCACCCGGCCCATACGAGCAGTGCCGCCCCGGCGACGCTGAACACCAGACGGTTGCGGGCAAAGCGGGCGGCGATCATCGCTGCGCCCAGGACGAACAGCGCGAAGGCGAGGTTCGGGTACGAGACATCCGAGGTCCCCCGGAAGGTCGACGCGAACAGAAGGGCGCCCACGGCGGCGAAGGGTACCCCGAGGTAGGCGAGTCGCGTGTAGGTACGGATCGGCGGAGGGGGCTCGGGGATGCTGCGGATGGCCCGGACGATGTTCAATCGGCTGGCTCGCCCGGTGGCCGCAGCGACGGTGACCAGGGTGAGCAGGAAGCCGATCGTGTACGCGATGACTAGCGTGTCGGCGGTCACGGTGAACGAATCGAGAATCGCCGACGACGTGACCCCGCCGCCTGCGAATAGGGTGCTGAACGCGTAGACCATCGCGTACCCGACGCCCACCCCGATGAAGGCCCCAGCAAGTGAACTTCCTACGGCGTAGGCGAACCCCTCGAACAGGTAGGCCAGGACAAGCTGGCGACGCGGAAGGCCGATGGCCCGCATCGTACCCATCTCGCCCATCCGTTCCTCGGCGAGCATCACGAAGATGCTGACGACGAGGATCGCTCCCGCGATGATCGAGAAGAGGCCGAAGACGAGGAAGAACGACGCGATCGATTGGCCGCTCTGAACCGACTGCAATAGCCCATCGTTGAGCAACGAGTGGACGGTGAGCCCCTGGGGTGCGTGGGCAGCGAGGAGCGAGGCGTTCAGGACCGTGGAGGAGGCCGGAGAGTTGGTGGCCCCGGTCTGCAGGTCCCCGGGATTCGTTACCGCGATGAAGTTGATCATCCCGGGGGTTCCCACGAGAAGCTGAGCGCCGCCGAGGTCGAGGAAGACGTTCCCGGCCTCCCCCGCGAACAGGTAGAAATTGCCGCCGCGGGTGTCGTCCTTCACGATCGCCCCGACCGTGACCGCCGTCGGCTGCGCGGTGGGGCCGTAGAGGCTCAGGGTGTCTCCGACGTTGGCGCCGAGCTGGGTCGCCGCCGCGTCATCGAGGAAGGCCTGGCCTGGGCCGGGTCCTGCGAGATGGGTCCCGGAATCCGCGACGAACGGCGGGAGCTGCCCGCTTTGATTCCCGTTGACGCCGACCAGGTCGAGGTTCGTCTCGGGGACGCCGTTCCGATGGTCGATCGCCTGGGTGACCGAGATCACCATCGGCGTCATCCCGGCGATCTGCGGATTATTCCCGACCGCCGTAGACAGGCTGGTGAACACGGGGTACGGGAAGAACTGGAATCCCCCCGCCGCGATCTGATTGTAGATGCCCTCGTCGATCTGGCCGTACGTCTGGATCACGAAGTGTACGTTCACCGCGGCGACGGTGTCATTGATGACGAGGCTCCCGGAGATGATCGTCGTGCCGATCAGGAGCCCGAGGAGGAGCAGGATCGTCCGGCCCTTCGCCCGGCGGACGTTCCGCATCCCGATGCGAAAGGCGAGCCGGTTCGTCGCGGCGAGGGCCAGCGTGGCCAGGACGACGAGGGCGAAGAGGACCAACAGGAAGGTCGCGGTGGCTCCGAGCATCGGGCTACCTATACACCGAACTTGCCGTCGCGCATCTTCAGGGTC
Source organism: Thermoplasmata archaeon (assembly GCA_022750205.1). Lineage (GTDB taxonomy): Archaea > Thermoplasmatota > Thermoplasmata > Lutacidiplasmatales > UBA184 > Lutacidiplasma. Next base: position 1,977 of record JAKIWD010000137.1, on the reverse strand, counting down.
CGGTCGCAGACCTTGGCCACCTCGATATCGTGCGTCACGACGAGGATCGTCTGCTGATACTTGCGGTTCAGTTCGCGCAGTAGGGACGTCACCTGGTGCGACCCCTCCTCGTCGAGGTTTCCGGTCGGCTCATCCGCCCAGACGATCGCGGGTCGGCCGACGAGGGCGCGGGCAAGCGAAACGCGTTGCTGCTGCCCCCCCGATAGCTCGGAGGGCCGGTGGTGCCCCCGGTCGGCCAGGTCGAGGTCCTTGAGGATCTCAGTGGCGCGCGTTCGCGCCTCGGCCCTCGCTACCCCCGCGATCAGCAACGGCAACTCGACGTTCTCGACCGCAGAGAGGATGGGCAGGAGATTGTACGATTGGAAGACGAACCCGGTCCGCTTGGCGCGGTACGCGCTCCGTTCCCGGTCCTTCATCCGGTGGATGTCGGTCCCTTCGAGGGTGACCGACCCCTTCGAGATATCGTCGAGCCCCGAGAAACAGTTCAGGAACGTCGTCTTGCCGCATCCTGACTGGCCCATGACGGCTACCATCTCGCCCCGGGTGATCTCGAGGTCGACCCCTTTGAGCGCGTTGACCGCCGTCTCGCCGGATCCATAGACCTTCCAGACGTCCTTTCCGGAAACCACGACTTCGGGCATGGGAACGCTCCCCCACCAACTAGGCCAGAGTATGAACGTTCCGGCGCGTCCCGGCCTAGCACGGCGACCCTCGAAAGCGGAGGAAGTAGTTCGGCTCCGTTGAATCCGCGAGCGCGCAGCGGACCTGCTGGAAGCACATTTCGGGATGCGGAGAGGCAGCTGTCGCTCAGGTCCCCCAATCGGTGCAGAACGGCGACGTCCGGCTCGTGGGCGTTCTTACCGGTGATCCGTGAACCTTCCGACCTCGTTGCCGCCGTTCGAGCCCGCCGCTCCGGCGCCCCGCGTTTCCCCGGCGGGGCCGGGTGAACCGTTCATTCGGTTCGCCGCGTGGGAGGTCCCGTTGCCGTTGCACCCGCCCAGGCCACGCGTCCCACCGAGCCCGGCCGGTCCTCCGGTCACCCCGGTGCCCCCCTCCGGGGCTATCCCTGCTTGCTGGGAGGGGGGCTCCCGACGTGGGGCAGCACCGCCCGCAGCACCGTGTCTCTCACCCGATCTTCATTCCCGTCCATCGTCCAGAGGACGTAGACCCCGTCCCAGGTGGTAGGGCTGATGTCCGCCACTTCGAGCCTCGGCGGAGGGATTCCCGGGCCGGAGGCGGCGATCGTCCGAGTCGCTTCGGTGAGGGCCGACTCCACGGCCGGCACACCGAGTGAAAGCGGGAACGTCATCCGAACGCGCTGAGAGCGAAGGTGTCCCGGGTAGAGGCCAACGACGAGGGAGGTGAGGACGACCGAATTGGGGATCCGCGCCGTGCGCGCGTTGTCGAGGACCAGTACCGTGTAGAAGAGCCCGATGTCCTGGACCACACCGGTGTACGTGGGGTACATCAGCTCATGCGGGTACGTCGGCCAGATCGCACCGTAACTGGAGGAAATGATCGATATCCGTTCGTTCACGCGGAACGGGCCCACGATGACGATCACGAGTCCGGCGAAGACGTTCGAAAGGACCGTTTGGCTCGCGAGGCCAAGGACGATCCCAGCCAGTGCGCTCCCAAAGAACAGATTCTGAACGGTAACCCCACCGAGGGAGAACAGCGCGAACACGACCGCAAGGCCGATCATCAGATTCACGACCAAGCGCACGATGGACGTGTTCGCCTTCCGGCCCTCGCTGGCCATCAGCCGGCGGATCGCGGCCCCGATGGCGCGTGCGAAGAGGAAGCCGATGAGGACGATCCCGCCCGCCTCGAGCAGATGGAAGTCGTCCGTCGAAAGCCAGGAAAAGGAGCCTTCCGAGAGGAGCCGTCGGAGGGTGAGGAAGCCCAACAACAGGACGACGCCCGCGAGGGCTGTGAGGACGATATCGCGGACCAGCGCCGGCCAGACGCGCGGGC
>JAKIWD010000126.1 GCA_022750205.1 Thermoplasmata archaeon | reverse complement strand
TAGCTCGCCGTGCCCGCGAGCTGCGCGATATCGAACCCCCGGTAGACCAGTCCACCGGTCTCCCCCGCGACCAGACTGATCGCCGAGTCACCGACCGTGACGTGCTCCAGACCCTTGGAGACCGTCGTCGCCGCCATCGCTTGACGGCGAGGGGCGACCGGCCACTTAGCCTTGGCCGGCGGAGCGCCAGCGTTCGGCCACCTCGAAAGGTCCGCGGCGACAAGTGACGCGGAAAGCCTTATGCGAGGGGTCCGGGTCGCGCGGCCGATGGTCGATCCTCCGTCAGTCACGCTCGAACGGGCGCACGACCAGAAGGTCCTTCTACTGCTCAAGGACGGCCGCACGCTGACCGGCCGGCTCCTCGGCTGCGATGAGCACCTCAACATGGTCCTGGACGACGCCGAGGAGATGACCAAGGAGATCGCCCGGCGTCTCGGGCGCGTCGTCCTTCGGGGTTCGAACGTCGTGACGGTCAACGTGGCCGGCGGCGCGCCGGCGCGTTCGATGTAGGGGCGTCGACGACCATGGCCGCCGTGCGCGCCACCCCCCGCAAACCCAAGGCCGAAGAAGTGAGGGTCCTGCGCCTGTTGGCCGGACTCGGCGCGGCCCGCGCGCCGGTCGACCTGAGCTCGCGCGAGCTCGGGGAGCGCCTGGAGATGAGCCAACAGCAGGCGGACCGGTATCTGCTGGCGCTCGAGAAGCGCGGTTGGGTGACCCGCCGCTTGGCGGCCCGCCGGCAACGACTGAGCGTCACGCCGCTCGGTTGGGAGACCCTGCGCGCGGAATACCACGCCCTGCGTCGATTGTTCGAAGGGCCGTCCCGCCTGCGGGTGTCCGGGGCGGTGACCAGCGGGCTCGGCGAGGGCCGATACTACCTGAGCCAACCCGGGTACGTGGTCCAGTTCGCCGAGCGGCTGGGCTACAAACCCTACCCCGGGACGCTCAACGTGCGCGTGCGCCCCGACGATCTCGCGGCCGTCGGTGCCGTTCGGGATTGGACCGGGACGCGGATCGACGGGTTCCAGGCGGGCGGCCGCACCTTCGGCGGCGCCACCTGCTTCGTCGCGCGCATCGGGGGAAAGAGCTGCCACCTCATCGTGCCCGATCGCAGCCACTACCAGGACGTGATCGAGCTGATCGCGCCGGACTCGCTGCGCGATTCGATGCATCTGAAGGACACCGACCCGGTCGAGGTTGAGATCGAGGAGGCCTGATGACGGGTTCCGTCGCGCGCACGGTCGCGAACGACCGGCGTCCCCCGCCCGGGCCGGCCGAATCCGCTCGCCGGTACGTCAATCAATGGACCGAGGCCGAGGCGCTCGGCACGGAGCGGGTCAGCGCGTTCGTGCTGATCCTGCGGACCCGTGGATGCTACTGGGCCGACGTCAAGGGCTGTTCGATGTGCGGCTACGCCAAGGATACCCTGGGACGGTCGGCGACCCCCGAAGAACTCGGGCTCCAGCTCGACGCGGCCGTCGCCCGCTACCACGACGAGCCGTACGTGAAGATCTACACGTCCGGAAGCTTTCTGGACGATCGAGAGGTCGACCCCGCCTCCCGGGAACGGCTCGTGCGGGCCTTCTCCGGTCGGGCTCGCCGGCTGCTCATCGAGACGCTCCCCGAGTTCGTCACCGAGGCGACGATTCCCCCCTTGCAGCGCGCGTTCGAGGGCGAGCTCGAGGTCGCCCAGGGCTTGGAGTCCTCGAACCCGGATGTCCTCGCCCGATTCGTGAACAAGGGTTCCACTCCGGCGGAGTACTTCGCCGCCGCGGACCGCCTGCGTGCGTTCGGGGTTCGGGCGAAAGGCTACCTACTGCTCAAACCGCCGTACCTCACCGAGGACGAGTCGATCCGCGACGTCGTGGCCTCGGTGGGCGAGTCCGCGGGGCGCTTCGATACGCTCAGCATCAACCCGGTGCACATTCAGGGCGGCACCGTCGTGGAGTGGCTGTTCCGCCGGGGACGCTACCGGCCCCCCTGGCTCTGGAGCTTGGTGGACGCGATGCGGCAGGGCGCCACGCTGCGCGGGAACGCTCGCCTCGTCACCTTCCCCACGGCTGGCGGGCTCCCGCGGGGGCCACACAACTGCGGCCGCTGCGACAGCCGTGTGTTGGCCGCGTTGGAGACGGCGTCGCTCGACCAGTCGTTCGCGGGGCTCGACGACCTCGCGTGCGCCTGCCGCGAGACCTGGGCGACCGATCGGATCCTGGAACCGATCGGGATCGAGGCATGAACCTCATTCCCCATCTGCCCTCGCACGCCGAATCCACGATCTCCCAGTTCCTGCGCGCCCACACGTTGGGGCCCGGAACAGGGGGAGCGGTGATCGGGCTCAGCGGCGGGATCGACTCCGCCTTGTGCACCCGCTTGTTGGCCGATGCGATCGGGCCGGATCGCGTTTTGACCGTGGTACTCCCCGACGCGGCGTTCCCGTCGACGTTGCTCGCCGAGGTCGCGGCCTATGCCACGTCGTTGGGGGTCGAGCAGCGCGTCCTTCGCATCGACGGGGTCGAGGCCGCCGTGCGATCGATCGTACCGGAGACGATCGACCGCACGACGTGGGGGAACGTCAAGGCGCGCGTCCGGATGCTGCTGCTCTACACGCTCGCGCGAGAACGGGGACGCCGCGTAGTGGGTACGGGAAACAAGTCGGAGCTCCTCCTGGGTTACTTCACCAAGTACGGGGACGGCGGCGCCGACCTGCTGCCGATCGGGGATCTCTACAAGACCCAGGTGCGTGAGCTCGCCGCTCGCCTCGAGTTACCCGCCGCGGTACGCGATCGACCGCCGACGGCTGGATTGTGGGAGGGCCAGACCGACGAAGCCGAACTCGGCCTCCCGTACGCCCTGCTCGACCAGATCTTGGCCGGGATCGAACAGCTCGTGCCGATCGATCGGATCGCGGCCGAGCTCGGCCAACCCCCGTCGGTGGTCGCCGACGTCGAGCGGCGGGTGATCGAGGGCCGCCACAAGCGACGCCTCGCTCCGATCGCCAAGGTCGGATTGCGCACCGTCGGCTTGGACTGGCGCGAGTGATCCGAGGACCCCCGGCCGAGATCGGGCCGGTCGTGCGCGCGGGGGCGGAGGGCCCTTCCTCGCTACGGGGGCGGCGGGGGTGGGGGAGGCGGAGGTGGCGGTGGGGGCGGAGTCCACGCACCCGGTGGAGGGGACCCGGGGACGCCCATCTGGGGGTTCCACGACGCCGTAGGGGGTCGGCGGCGCAGGAACAAGACGACTCCCACCACGACGGCGACGATGATCAGCGCCACGACGAGGAGCAAGTGCTCGAGGCCGGTCGAGACTGACCCCGAACTCAACCCACCTCCTGGCGGGACCGTCGACCCCGAGCACGAGAACGGGACCGTTACCGTCACCGCGGCACCGTTCACGACGACCGTGCCGGGATCCGTGACCGAGTGAGATTGGCAGGTACTGGCGTCCTCCCATGGACCGACGGTGAACGGATCGGTCCCGTTGTGGACGCTGTAGAAGGCGATCGCGCTCGTCGATTCATTGAGCGTCGTGCCGTTGAGATTGACGTTCCACCACGCGCCCGAGGGTAGACCGGTTTCGGAGAACGTGACCGTGTAGGTGCCCGGTCCCGAGGTGGTGGCGATCGGCCCGGCGGCGATCACGCTCAGGTTATTGGAGACGGTGTTGGGCACGTACAGCTCATCGTTCGTGCTGTCGAACGCGCCCACGACCGGGTTGACGCCGACATTGATCGTCGCGCCGACCTGGAGCGTCGTCGCGTTGACCGCACTGACGGTATCGTCGAGGCTGTTGGAGACATAGATCTCCCCATTGACCGGGTCGTAGACCGGCGTGTCCGGGGAGTAGCCGACGGTGACATTCGTCCAAACCGAATCCGTGCTCGCGTTGACGATGACCAGGGTGTTGTTGGCCCCCCCGGACTGGATCGACGTGTAGTCGATCGGCACGAACAGCTTTCCATTGGTCGGGTCGACCAGGGGCGTCCCCGCGCCGGGGCCGACGGAGACGTTCTTGACGAAGGAGGTGCCCTTGATCACCGAGAGATTCAGTCCGTACGGGTTCGGTTGGTAGACCTCCTGGCTGAACGGGTCGTACACTGGTACGCCCGTGATCATCGTCTCGTCCGGCTCGTAGGGGAAGATCCCGAGAGGCAGCGTCGCGATGACCGTGTTCGTGGATCCGGAGATGATGCTGATGTTGTTCGATACCGTGTTGGGGACGTAGATGTCCCCGTCCGCCGGGTCGTACGCCGGCGTGTACGGCCCCTGACCGACCGGGATGGTGGCGACGACCGTGTCGGTGGTCGTGTTGATCACCGTGACATTGAACTCCCCGTAATCCGGGACGTACAGGTCCTGAGTGGCCGGGTCGTACGTCGCCGGAGCCGGGGACGAGAAGGGGCCGGTCGACAGGTTCGTGATGATCGAATCGGTCCCGGCGTTGATGACCGTCACGTTGTCGGGCGGGGGGTCGAGCGCATCGTGCGGGACGAATAGATGATTGACCGGCGCGACGAAGGTCGGGGTCTCGGGGATCGCGTACGCCCCGATGAAGACCGTGTTCTGGACGAGGGTAGAGGAGCCGTTGATCGCCGTGATCTTCGTCCCCGCCGACGGCAGGTAGACGAAGCCGTTGGTCGGGTCGAAGATGGCAGCGTTGCTGCTCGGCCCTTGAGGGATCGAGATCGTCGCGATGACCGTGTTCGTGGCCTGGGAGTCGCTCCGCACCCACACCGAAAAACCGGCGGTCGAGAGGCTCGGGGTCGCCGCACCTCCCGCGAGGGCATGCACTCCGCTCGCCGCGTGCACCGAGAAGGAACCGGCGACCACGGCGCCGGAAACCGCGCTGAGGATCAGGAACCCTGCCGCGACGGCCGACCATCCCCGCGTGCCCGCCGACCGACCGGGCAGCTGGGATCGGCTCATCGGCGCTTGGAGCGGACTTGAGGTCAAATACGTTTGGGGCGTGTCAATCGCCCCGGGCTCGTCCCGAGAGACGCGCGTTCCAAGTTTGACAATTCTCTTCCCTCGGTCGGGGGGAACGCGAGCCGGGCTCGGTAGCTCAGGTCTCGATGCCACCCGCGAGCGGTTTCACGCACGGTCCCGCCCGCCCCATCGCCACACCTTTTTACCGCCCCGTGCCTCCGCGGGTCCGAGGACCGGCCCCGGATGGGTCCGGTCCGGCCATGGACCGCGAGACCTACAAACGCCTGCACGATACGCTTGCCACCGCCGACGACGTGCGCCGGATTGCGCGCGACGAACATTTCGACGAAGAATTGCTCATGGTCATCCACACGCACCGGGTGACCCGGGACGCCACGCGCCGTTTCTACGTGCTCAAACGCCAGATGCCCCGCATGACCAGCCAGTGGCGGCGGGGCCGGTCGATGCGCGAGATCGCGGCCGAATGGAAGTTCCCGCCGGTGCTGCTGGGCCAGATGATGTTGCAAGAGCTCAACCTCCCTCGCAAGAAGGTCTGGCAGACGTTCCTGCATCCGGAAACCGCGCCCGACGCCCGGCTCCGGACGGAGGTCGAGGAGCTCATCGCCGCGGACCCGATCTATTCCCCGCAAGGGATGGAGGTCCAGCGCGAGCGCGGTCGACGCGGCGAGGAGCGGCTCTACAACTGGCTCGAAAAACACCACCTTGGGTACCGCACCGAGAAGGATCTGCGGGGCAAGTACGCGAAAACACCGGACGCGCTCCTCGACCACCCCATCGTGTTCCTCGGCCAGAAGCTCAAGTGGATCGAGTCCAAAGCGAACTTCGGGGACGACGTCGAGCTGCGGCGGAACCTCAAACGACAGCTCGCTCCCTACACGGAGATCTTCGGGGAGGGGGCGGTCGTCTACTGGTACGGCTACGTGGAAGGGGCCGACTCCCCGCCGGGGATCCTGCTCTGGGACGGGCC
>JAKIWD010000189.1 GCA_022750205.1 Thermoplasmata archaeon | reverse complement strand
GCCCGGGTTGAACGCCGAGATCAGGGACGCGTTCCATCTGGTGATGTCACCGAGGAAGATCGCGGCCAGGATGGGACCGGTCAGGTTGAGGCCCGTGGCGACCTTCGGGATGTTGTACATGATCGTCACCGCCCCGGCAGAATCCGGCAGCGTCAGGGCCGGCGAGGGAAGCGCCGAGACCTGGGCCGATGTCAGCGGCGCGTCCGAGGCGCCGAAGTCGTACAGCTTGTCGGTGAGGTCGGTGATCCCGGTGCCGCTCCCGACGGGACTATAGACGATGTCCACGCTAGAAAAGCCGTTGTTCGCCGAGCACGACTGGCTCGCGTAGTCGCTCGTCCAGACGGCCATCAACGGGTAGACGAACGTCGAGCCGCCCGAGTTCAGGGAGGCACACGGGGGTTGGTACCCGCTCCCGGAGGTCGACGGGCTCGATTTTCCGATCCATCCGGCGGCGTAGGCGCCGCCGACCAGCGCGATCACGATGACGATCACCACGATGACCCCGATCCAGGTCATGTTGGACCGTCCTTTCTGTTTCTTCAGGTACGCCTGATCCTCGGACGACCCGGTGGCTGCGTTCGGCGCTGGTGGGCTTCCGCTTCCTTGTCCGCTCATCTCTTGCGCATTCCCCCTCTCTCGACTGGTGAGGAGCGTGAGAGCGTGGGCGGCCCGCCCTGTAGCTGGCCGCGCACGCCGGAATCGAGCCCGGCTTCCGCGATGTCCTGGGCGTACGCCGCGGTCCGGTCGATGGACTGGAGCAGGAGGGCGAGATCGACGATCCCCGGTCCGGGATACGCCGAGGGGGATCGACGGGCCAGCGTGTTGCCCACCAGGGTGCGGTACTCCTCGTGGAGCGCTTCCCCGGTGTCGAGCAGATCGTTCGCTGCGTCGGCATCGCCCGACTCCGCCGCCGAGAAGGCGTCGGCGAGCAGGCGGCGCGCTTGGGCGTGGAACTCCGTGACGGACCGCACCAGTCGGGTGGGCGGGCTCGATTCGGCCCACTTCGTCCCATGTTCGGCGATCTGGACCGCATGGTCCGCGACGCGTTCCAGCGAACGGACGACGACGAGCACCTGGGGTATCGCCCCGAAGGAGGTGGGCGTACCGCTACCGGGGGCGGCCGCATGCAACGTGAGGATCCGCTCGATCAGCCAGGCGTGGCGATCGACCTCGTCGTCGCGCTGGGTCCACTCCTCCGGGCTGGCGCGGGAGGACGCGCCGCCGAGCGAGGCCCCGGCCTCCTCTTGGAGACGCTGGACGACCTGATGCATGCGTCGCAGTAGCGGCGCGAGATCGAGGTCGCCGCCCCGAGAGACATCGCGCAGCAGGAGGCGATCGCCGTCCTCCGTGACGATCTCCGGTTGGACGGTGCGGCGGACGAAGGCGCGCGCGATCGACCGGGTCTCCGCGGAGAGGCCGGCCAACTCGATGACCTGGAACTCCTGGGCCCCGTCGAGGTACGCGGCCACCAGGCGCCGGAAGAGGTGTTCACGGGGTCGGTCGATCCGAACCTGGATCTCCGCGACGCGGGGGTGCTCGTGCGCGGTGCGGTCGCGCAGAAGGATCGATCCGTCGGCGAGCGGCCGAAGATAGACGGGGCTCCCGACGGCGAGTCCGTGCTCACCGACCCATTCGCGCGGGAGGGAAACTCCCATGGTCACCGTGCCCATCCGCTGCAGGCGGCGCGCCCCCTCCGGTCGAGGGCCGGGCCCGGTTTCCGGGCGAGGCTCCGTCTCCGCCACCCACTTGCGTTCCATTCGGACGCTTGATTTCGTAACGTGAATATATAGAACACGAATAGAGAATATAGTGAGCTCTATACGACTCCGGCTGCGTGACTGTCGCTACCGTTCCGGCCGGTCCTGCCGGAGATCGATGCGCATCCGTCGGTTCAGCTTCGCGGATCGGGCACAGTGCCGGAGTTCCGCAGGATCGAGGGGATGACGCACGCCAGCAGGAGCAGTGCCGAGATCCCGAAGACCAGGTGAACCGAGCTCAGGAACTCGGTGACCGGGAGGCCGCCGGTCCCCGAGCCGGTGGATGACCCCAGGAAGATCGCTTCGAGGCTGGACAGGGGGAGGTCGCGGCTCATGATCAGGATCGCCAGTCCGAGGCTCAGCGTCGTCCCGGCG
>JAKIWD010000111.1 GCA_022750205.1 Thermoplasmata archaeon | reverse complement strand
CAACGTCGGGTTACCCTCGCGCAAATCGGTGTAGAGCGGTTTTCCGAGGATATCGGCGTCCCCGTAGACGTCGAGCAGGTCGTCCCGGATCTGGAACGCGATCCCGACGGATCGGCCGTACGCGGCGCACCGCTCGATCGTCTCGGTGCTCGCCCCCGCGATCGCGGCGACGCTGGCGAGCCCGGCGGCCACGATCGCGGCGGTCTTGCGCTCGATGACCCGGAAGTAGTGCTCGCGGCCGCTGGTCAGATCGAACCGGCTCGCCTCCTCCAGGATCTCGCCCTCGACGAGGGCCGCGCAGGATTCGGCGCATCGGAGGATGATCGCGCGATCGTACACGGCGGCGAGCTCGAACGCCCGGACGAAGAGATAGTCCCCGGTCATGATCGCCGCCGGCAGGCCGAAGGCCCGGGGCATCGACGGGCGGCCGCGCCGGAGCTCGGCGTGGTCGATGACGTCGTCGTGGACCAGCGAGGCGGTGTGGATCAACTGGAACGCGGCCGCCAGGCTGTGGATCGGGGCCGTCGAGGTCCCGCCGAGGGCCCGGTGGACGACGGCCATGAGGAGCGGTCGCACGCGCTTGCCGCCGGTCGAGCAGGCGTAGACCGCCGCGCTCGAAAGCTGGGGATACTCCGCGGGCAGGGCGGACTGGAGCCGACGGTCGATGTCCGCCAGATCGCCGGCGAGCACCGGCATGAGCTCGGAGAGGTCGGCGATGCCGGCCGCGCCGAGAGTTTCGCTGACGAGGGTTTCGATGGCCGCTCGGGCGGGCTCCGGTGCCGAGGATGAGCTCACGAGTTCCTCCACAGCCGCGCGGGCCAGCGCAGCCGCATCATAGCATCAAGACCCGAAGCACCGATATAGCGCATTCCCAGCGCCAAGAGCGTATCATGGTAGACGATCCGGTCCCCCAGTCGCTTGATACGGAACCCGCGGTCGAGGGGGGCGAACAAGTGGGACTGCCAGGCCCGGTCGTAATCGCTCAACGGCCGGTTCGAGCGAACATGGGCGGCGGCCGCCACGCCGGCATCATGGCCGGAGATCATCGCCGTCGGTATTCCGGCGCCATTGGTGGCCATCACGAGGTTGGCCGCATCCCCACAGAAGAGCGCGCCGCCGCGGACGGCGGTCCGGGGGGGCGGCCCGACCGGAACCCACCAGCGGGTGCGGTCGGTCACGGGCCCGAGGCCCGCCTGCTGCGCGAACCGATCGAGCAGGCCGCTCATCGTCGCCCCGGGCGGGAGCCGCGTGACGCCGAGCCCCACGTTGGCCGAGCCGGCCTTGGGGATGATCCACGCGTACCCCCCGGGCGCCAGCGCGCCGAAGTAGAGGTCGATCTCCGGCGGGAATTCCCCCGAGGCGGTCGCCGTGATCATGCGATAGAGCTCGCGGTCGAGCGAGTAGCCGAGCGAACGGGCGACCGTCGACAGCGGACCATCGGCGCCCACGACGACTCGGGCCTCCGCCGTCCCACCACCGGCGAAATGGACCACGCGGTCTTTGACGGACGTTACACCGAGCGGGTGCCGCAGCTCGACTCCGGCTCTCTCGGCCCGGCGTGCGAGGGCCCCGTCGAACGCCCGGCGCGAGACGGTGAGTCCCTGAAGCGGGAAGCGAAACCGGCGGCCCCGAGGTCCGACACAGACCATCTCCGTCGTGTGGCGAAGGACCGTCTCCTCCGGGACATCGAATCCATGCCGGGCGGAATCGGCCCAGCCCAGCAGGTCAGCGAGCTCCTCGGGCGTCGGGAGGAACTCCCCGCACTGGACCGGGTGGCCGATCTCGTCCCGCTGGTCGACCAATAGCGTCCGGGCTCCGCCCTCGGCGGCCGCCCGCGCGGCGCAGCTGCCGGCCGGACCGGCGCCGACCACGACGACGTCGAACCGCTCCACGGGCTCATACCCCGACGGTCAGAAAGTGCGTCGCGGCCGCCTGGATGGGTCCGAGCACCGGCTGCGGGTAGATACCAAGCGCGACGATCGCCACCGCGGCGATCGCGATGGCCGCCGCACGCCCGTATCCGAGCCCGCCGACCGCTCCCGGCGCGGTGGGGGGGGAGTCCGGTGGCGGCTCGAGGAAGATCACCTTGAGGACCCGGGCGTAGTAGAAGACCGAGACCGCACTGTTCAGCAGCCCGGCGACCGCCAGCCAGACGAAGTACCCCTGGGCCTGGACCGCCGCCGAGAAGAGAACGAACTTGGAGACGAACCCGACGGTAAGGGGGACGCCGGCCAGCCCGAGCAGCATGAACCCGAACGCCACGGCGAGGTACGGCCGCCGCTGGCCGAGGCCCCGCCAATCGGCGATGAGGGGGCCCACCCCCAATCCCGCCACGCCGGCGACGACGAGGAACGCGCCGGTCTTCATGAACACATGGGCGAGGACCTGGAACGTCGCTCCGGCGAGAGCCGGCGCCGTGCCGATCGCGATGCCGAGGAGCATGTAACCGGCCTGCGAGATGGATGAGTAGGCGAGCATCCGCTTCATCTCCGGCTGCAGGAGGGCGAGGAGGTTGCCCACGGTCATGGTGAGCACCGCGATCAAGCCGAGGACGAGGGCGAGCTCCGGGCCGTAGGCGAACGGCGTGCAGGTCCCGGCCGAGCAGGCGATCGTCCGCCCCGTGGCGAGCGAGACCGGTCCGATGAAGATCAGGAAGAGCGCGAACAGCCCGATCTTCTTCGAACCGCCCGCGAGGAACGCGGTGACGTCCGTCGGGGCGCCGTCGTAGACGTCGACGGCCCACGCGTGGAAGGGGACGAGCGTCAGCTTGAACCCGACGCCGGCGATCAGGAGGGCGTACCCGGCGAGCGCGAGGTCCGGGTACGAGACCGGACCCGAAGCCTGGGAAAGGATCGCGAAGTTCGTCGACCCGTAGGCGCCAAAGAGCAGCGAGGCGCCGAAGAACGAGAGCGCCGTCGAAAGCGCCCCGACGATGTAGAACTTCATCGCGGCCTCGATGCCGCGCGAGTCGCGGCGCGTGTAGCCGACGAGCAGATAGGTCGAGATCCCGGTGATCTCGATGGCCAGCAGGAGGAAGATCAGGTCCGCGGCGACGGCGACCAGGAGCATCCCCAGCGAGGCCATCAGGAGGAGCCCGAAGAAGATCGCCGCGCCCCCCTCCTCCGACGACCGGGAGGTGGAAGCGAGGGCCACGAGGAAGGTGCTGACGAGGAAGATCGCCTGGAACACGAGTCCGAGCGACGTGAACGCATAGAGCGCCGTCGTCGTCACGGGAACGTCGAGCTGGCCGGACGGGAGCGAGCGGAGGGCGGCGAGAGGTGCGAACCCCAGGTCGGCGAGGATCAACACCAGGCCGACGAGCGATGCCCCGGCGGCCACCGCCCCGAACAGCTCGGTGCGACGCTGGCGCAGTCCCGCGGCGTCGGCCGCGAAGATCACGAGCGCGCCCGCGAGCAGGACGAGCTCGGGGAGGAAGGGGAGGTACGGGATCGTGTTCGTCAACCCTGCCTCACGGGAAGGTGGCGACCGGCGAGTTCGCGATCAGGTTCACCAACAGGAACGGTAGAATGCCGTAGAGGACCGTCAGCGCGACGAGCACGCCCATCCCGGCCCCCTCGTACCAGGGGATGTCCTGGGCGTCCGCGGGCACGCCCTTCTCCGGTCCGAAGAGCAGGCGTTGCATCATCCAGATGTAGAAGGCCGCGGTCACCACGAGGATGATCAACGGGATCGTCACCCAGTAGCCGAGCCGGTCCCACGTGGCGAGCAGTGCCGTGAATTCGGCCGGGAAGCTGATCAGGGCCGGCAGCCCGAGCGACGCCAGGGAGCCGATCATCACCATTGTCGCCAGGACCGGGGTACGGGGGGTGATCCCGCCGAGGGACGCGATGTCGCGCGTGCCGAAAGTGTGGTGGACGCTCCCGGAGACCATGAACAGGAGCGCGCTGACGATCCCGTGCGCGAACATCAGCAGCACCGCCGCCATCAACCCGAGCTGGGTGTCGACGGCGATGGCCAGCAGCACGATCCCCATGTGGTTGATCGACGAGTAGGCGACCAGCCGCTTGAGGTCGCGTTGGGACAGCGACAGGACCGAGCCCCAGATGATCGACGCGAACGCGATCGCGTAGAGCAGCGGCTGGACGTGGCTGAGACCGGTCGGGAGTATCTCGACGGCCCACCGGATTAGGCCGTACGCGCCGAGCTTGAGCAGGAGGCCGGCGAGGAGCACCGACCCCCCGGTCGGCGCCTCGACGTGCGCGTCCGGCAGCCACGTGTGGAACGGAACCACCGGGAACTTGACGCCGAAGCCGAAGAACAGCGACAGGAACAGCACGACCTGGATCGGCGCCGCGAGCCCCTGGGCCGCGGTGAAGACATCGGCGAAATCGAACGACGCCGCGTGCGAGTAGAACGCTACGGCCAGCAGGCCGACGAGCATCACGATGCTCGCGACGTGGGTGTAGACGAAGAACTTCAGCGCCGCATAGCGACGGTTCGGCCCCCCCCAGAAGCCGATGAGTAAGAACATCGGCACCAGGACCGCTTCCCAGAACAGGAAGAACAGCAGGATGTCCAGTGCGACGAAGACGCCGAAGCATCCCAGGCAGGTGAGGAGGACGAGTCCGAACCATCCGGCGGGCTCGTGGGTCTCGTTCCACGAGTAGAGGACGGTCGCGATCTGGAGGAACGCGGTAAGGAGGATCAGGACGAGAGAGATCCCGTCGACCCCGACGGTGTAGTTGATGTGCAGCCAACCCAGCGAGATCCACGCATAGCTCTCCGATTGGGAGAACAGCGGTACCCCGCCCAGGGTTCCCGGCCAGATCGTGTAGCTACCGAGCAGGTAGCTCACCTCACCGAGGAAGGCCAGCGACGTGACCAGTGCGACCCAGCGGGCGTAGCGTCCGGAGAGGAAGGTGACGACCGTCCCCGCCACGAGGGTGAGGAGGATGAACGAGATCGCGGGGAACATCGACTACCCTCCCCCGGCGAGCGAGATCAGCCACGGTCCGACGAACAGGACTAGGAGCAGAAGTCCGACGAGGCCGGTGATCACGTACGCCGCGTAGTCGGAGACCACCCCTGTCTGCAGGCGGCGCATCGAGTTGGAGGCCTGACTGAACAGTCGTTCCACACCCCGGACCGCGCCGTCAATGACGAACTGGTCGACGAAGTCGGCCGCGCGGGCCAGCCCGTACATCCCCTTCAGGCCGATCGCGTCGTACAGGTCCTTGACGTAGTAGCGGTGAAGCAGGAGCTGGCGCAACGGCTGGACCGGCGAATCGCTCGGCAGCTCGAACACCCGTCCATTGCCCCAGAGCAGGTAGGCGACGCCGATGCCCCCGACACCGAGTCCGAGGGAGATCCCGGACAGGGCGAGGTCGGTCGTCGTAAATGCCGGCGGGATCCCGGCTCCGCCCCCGCCGATGCTCAGCAGGTGCTGGAACGGCGGAGCGAAGACGAACAGGCCGGCGACGAGCGCAAAGCCGCTGAGGATCACCAACGGGGCGGTCATCACCCACGGGCCCTCGTGCGCGGCGGGAAGCGTCGGGTCCCGGGTCTTCGTGCCGGAGAACGCGAGGAACCACGCGCGGAAGATGTAGTACGCCGTCAGGAACACCGCGACGAAGGCGCACGCCAGGAACGGCCAGTAGAGCGGGTGCGCCGCCGTCTGGCTGTAGACCGAGCCCAGGATGTCGTCCTTGCTCCAGAAACCCGCGAGGGGGAACACGCCGGCCAACGACAGCGCCCCGATCAGGAACGCCGTCGAGGTGATCCGCAGCTTCTTTCCGAGCCCGCCCATCTTGAACAGGTCCTGGGTGCCGACGGCATGGATCACCGAGCCCGCGGCGAGGAACAGGAGCGCCTTGAAGAACGCGTGGGTGAACAGGTGGAACAGGCCGACCATGGCAAAGCCGGCGCCCACGGCCATCACCATGTACCCGAGCTGCGAGATCGTCGAGTAGGCGATCACGCGCTTGATGTCCGGGTGCACGACGGCCATCGAGGCCGCCCAGAGCGTCGTGAAGCCGCCGATGGCGACGATGGCGAGCTGGTCGTCCGGAGTGAACCCGACGAAGACCGAGACGACGGCGAGCAGGTAGACGCCGGCGGCGACCATCGTCGCGGCGTGGATCAGGGCGCTGACGGTCGTCGGACCTTCCATCGCGTCCGGCAGCCAGACGTCGAGCGGGAACTGCGCGGACTTGCCCGCGGCGCCGGCGAGCATCATCAGGCCGGCGATGGTGATGAGCGGGGTGTGCGCACCCCCGACGATCCCGCCGAGGAACGGCGTCGAGCCGCTCGTGAACTTGAAGCCGCCCGCCGCCCAGCCGGCGCCCGGACCGGCGAGCGCGTACTGGGTGAAATAAATGAAGATCCCCAGCAGGAAGAGCACGTCCCCGATCCGGGTGACGAGGAAGGCTTCCTTCGCCGCGGACGCGGCGCTCGGCTTCTCGTAGTAGAACCCGATGAGGAAGTAGGAGCAGACCCCGACGAGCTCCCAGAACAGGAAGAACTGGAGCAGGTTGTCGGCCAGCACCAGGCCGAGCATCGAGGTCAGGAACAACGACAGCTCGGCGTAGTACCGCGGCAGGCCGCGGTCGTGGTGCATGTACCCGATCGAGTACAGCATCACGAGAAAGCCGACGACCGTCACGACGACCAGCATCAGGGCGCTGATCGGGTCGACGAGGGTGCCGATGACGAGCGAGAAGCCGTTGGGGAAGAACGTCGGGCTCTGGCTGGCGTTCAGCGACAGCCAGGTGAAGGATCGGTCGTAGTAGTGGCCGGGGTCGAGCATCTCGGCGATGGCGATCGTCACGCCGACGACCATCGAGGCCCCCGCCAAGACGACGGCGAGCCATCCGCCCCATTCGAGCGACTTGAGCCGCGTGCCGAACAGCCCGATGATCACGAACGCCAGGGCT
>JAKIWD010000010.1 GCA_022750205.1 Thermoplasmata archaeon | reverse complement strand
CCGGCGGCACGGGCGACTGGCGAGCGAGCGAGCCGCCGATCGCCAGCATGGCGATGATCGGGAGGAACCGGCCGATGAGCATGATCAGCGCCCCGATGATGTTGAAGAACGGGACCGCGTCGTTGATCGGCCCCATGCCGCTGCCGTTGTTCGCCGATTCGCTCGTGAACTCGTAGAGCATGACGGTGAAGCCGTGTGACGGGGTCCCGCCCGCGGACGACCCGTAACCGAGGACGTACGCCGCGGCGAGGGGCACGAGGACGACGAACGGGTGGTAGAGCAGGGTCACGGTGGCCCACTTGACCTCGGCACGACCGAGCTTCTTTCCGAGGTACTCCGGAGTTCGCCCGACCATCAGGCCGCCCACGAAGATCGCCAGCACGACGCTGATCAGCAGCGTGCCGAAGCCCGTGCCCACGCCCCCGGGCGCGTCCTGGAGGAACATCCCCCACAGGAGGACGAGCTGGGCTCCCGGGGTGAGGGAGCCGAGGGACATCGACGTGGCGCCGACATTGCCGTAGATGCTCACGACCTGGAACAGGCCGCTCTCGGGGAGCGTGAACCGGTCCTCCGCTCCGAGGAGGTAGCCGTTGTTCTGGTTGATCGCCACGCTCCCGAGGAACGGGTTGGAGCCCTCGAAGAAGAGGAACAGGAACAGGGCGAACAGGAAGATCGCCACGACGGCGACGATGAGCGGGAGCGCTTCCCCGGGGCGGCGGACCATCCCGCCGAACATGAACGGGGTCCCGAACGGGATCATCATCATCACGACGATCGCCAGCATGTCGGTCGCGGCGTTCGGGCTCTGGAACGGGTGGCCGAGGTTGGCGCCGAAGTAGCCGCCGCCATTGCTCCCGAGCAGCTCGATGCCGTCCCAGGATCCCAGGGGCCCGACCGGCAGGACCTGGGTGCCGCCGCCCAGCGGGTGGATCAGCACGGACTGGGCGAACGTCTGGGGGACGGAGAGCAGGACGAACAGGCCGGCGGCGATGAGAGAGACGGGGAGGAGCACGCGGGTGATCGAACGCGTCAGGTCCCACCAGAAATTGCCGACCGTTCCATCGCGGCGCACGAATCCGCGGATGAACGCCGCGACCACGGCGAGCCCGCTCGCCGCCGAGAGGAACATCAGGAGCTGCAGCCCGAGCAGGCTCGAGAGGAGGGATACCTGACCTTCTCCGGAGTAGTGCTGGAAGTCGGTGTTCGTGACGAAGGCCGCCGACGTGTGCAAGGCGAGATCCCAGGTCATGTTCGGCGCGGCGAGGGCGTTGTAGGGCAGCGAGGCCTGGTCGAACAGGAGGACGAAGACGAACGCCATGGCGAGGGCGTTGAACAGCAGCAGGCTGACCGCGTACTCGCGCCAGCCCATCATCCGCCGCGGGTCCACGCCCAGAATGCGGTAGATCGTCCGCTCCACGGGGTTGAACAGCCCGTCCAGGGCGGTGGGGCGGCCCAGGTAGATCTTCGCCATGTAGCGGCCGAGCAGCACGGCGAAGAACAGCCCGACCGCGAAGGTTAACGAAATGTCGAAGAGGGCGGCGGGTGCGAACGTGCTCATGGAAAGGGCCGACCGGTCCAGGACCTAGAACCGGGTCGGGTAGAGCATCGCGTAGAGCAGGTAGAGGATCAGGGCGGCCGTGATGGCGGTGAACACCCAGAGGCCGATGCTCTGACCCACGAGCGAATCGAGCCCCATCGCGCCCTGCGCGCGAGGGAAATCGGGAGTATTTAGAACGCACGCGGGAGCGGCCCGGTCCGTGCTATCACTGAGCGGGCGGCGGATTGTCCTGCCCCTCGGCGGTCGTGCGGGCGTCCGCGGCCGCGCGGGCCCTGCCCTTGGCCGAAAGCCGGCGGACGATCCGGCGCATGGAGGTCTCCCGACGCGTCTCCGCGCGCTGGTATCCCACATCCCGAGTCTCTTGGGTGAGCAGTACGACGACCCGTCCGAGCGAGCTGCGGCCGGTCCGTCCCCGACGCTGGATCGCGCGGATCTCGCTCGGGACCGATTCGAAAAAGACGACGGTGTCGACGTCGGGCACGTCCAGTCCCTCTTCGGCGACGCTGCTCGCGACGAGTATCGGGAACCTCCCGTCGCGGAACGACTGGAGCACCTGGGCTTGCTCGCGCTGGTTCATCCCCTTGTCCTCCCGGTCCCGGGTGGCCTGCCCCACGAACCGACCGACGGTCCACCCTTTGGCCTCCAGCGAGTCCTGGATCGTCTGGATCGTGTCCCGGTACTGGGCGAAGACGAGCACGCGCATCGGGCGAGGGCGGGGTTTGTCGGCCTCCTCCTGGACCAACGCCGCCAGTGCGTCCAACTTTGGATGGGAGCTCTGTCGGCCGCTCTGCAGGAACTCTTGGCCGGTGGCGACGGCCGCGACCACTTCCGGGAGGTGGATGAACGCCTTGTCGCCCTTGCCGACCTTCTGCTTCTTTCCCACCCGCTCGACGTACTGGAGGAACGGTTCGACACCCTGCGTCTCGAGCCGCTCCTGGGCATGATGGAGGTGGAGCAAGATGAGCTGGTGGAACAGCGGGCCGAACTTCCGGGTCATGGGCCCGGGGCGGGCGAAGATCTCCAGTCGGAGCGCGATGAGGTCCTTGACCGACAGCGAGGCCAGCGGCTTCTTCCGGAGGTAGCCCATCTTCTGGAGCTTGTGGCCGGTCGCACGAACCGCTCCGGTGAGCGCTTCCTGGATCCGCTTGGCCTCGTCGGGGAGCGTCACCCAGCGATACTCGACATCGACCGGCTGGACGAACTCCTTGACACCGGGGTCCTCGCGGCTGCGGGCCTCGATCCGGCGGACGCCGAGGGCGCCGACCACCTCCTCGATGCGTTCCTCCTGGCCCCCGGGGGAGGCAGTGAGCCCGAGGAGTCGGGCGTCGCGGCCCCGCTCCACCTGAAACCGCGCCGCGATCGGCACATAGGCGTACTTCCCCACCGCGTGGTGGGCCTCGTCCACCACGAGGAGATCGACCGAACGCAGGTCGTACCGCTCCGCGGCCAGGTCGTTGGCGACCATCTCCGGCGTGGCGAAGATCAGCCGCGCGGAATCCCACCGACCTTCCCGTTCGGGTCGTCTGACCGTCCCGGTGAATCGGGCGATGGGCTGTCCGGGCATCCAGCGCTGGAAGGAGTTCGCGTGCTGCTGCACGAGCGGTCGCGTCGGGGCCAGCATCAGCATCCGCCCGTCGCCGCGCCGAAGAACCTCGGCGGCGACCAGCGCCGCGATGACGGTCTTCCCGAGCCCCGTCGGCAGGACGACGAGCAGGTCCTCCGTCAACCCGATACGGGCCATGTCGAGTTGGAAGGGCAACGCCCGAAGCTCTGAGGATGCAAGGAGTGGGTGAGCGATCCACCCCTCCACGACCTGCCACGTACCGGGGAGCGCTGCCGGGCGCGGCAACGGGGTCGGCGGAGCCAAGGTTGGCCCCAGAGGGGCCGCGCCGTCGTCGAACTGCTCGAGCTGCGACTGACCGGACGCGCTGCGCTTCGTAGGCTGAGGGCGGATCCGCGGGCTCATCGGCTTCCTACGGCCTACAGGAAGCGGACTTCGCGCGGGAGCTCGCCGGCGATCTCCCGGAAACGAGTGGGCCAGTTCGCGGGTTCGAGCCCGTGCTGGGCCAGGAAGGCGGTGAGCCAACGTTCGAGCCCGATGCCCGAGCAGCCGGACCAGAGTTCGCCCTTCTGGGAGCGTATCGTGAACGCCTCGGTGTACTTCTCGCCGACGATCGAGAGGTTCTGGAACTCGAGCCACTCGGACGTCTCTCGGGTGCCCCGATAGGGCAAGTACGCCTCGAAGTCGATCGTCCCCTTGATCCGTTGATCGGCGTCCTCCACGCCGACGCCACCGGACTGTTGCAGGTAGAACGGGGTGACCCACGCCGTCCTCCACTCCAGCTCGAGCACGTTGTCAAAGACGTGCTTGTACCGCCCCATGAGCCCCTCCCGCAGCTCGAGCAACTGGTCGGGGGTACCCACGTACACCGGTTCGATCCGGTGGAACTCGTCCACTCGCTCCAGGCCGTGCCGCCCGCCGCTCTCGTACCGATTCGAGACCGCGGTGCGGTCGTAGACGCGTACCGGCAAGCTCTCCTGCGCGAGGGTCCGGCCCGACAGCCACCAGTAGATCGTCGGGCACTGGGCGTAGCACGAGACCGCGGTCGGGCCCGTGACCAGCGCTGCGAGCTTGGCCTCCGGGACCTTCTTCGTGATCTTGACGAGGTCCGTGAACTCCTCCCACGCGGCCGGGTCGCGGGTCTTCGGCTCGGCGACGTAGTAGAACTCGCCGGGAAGACCGGCCATGTGTCCGGTCTTGAGGAGGATGTCGAACGAGTCGTGGTGGGGTTGTACGACCTCGGTAAAGCCGAGGGGCGCCAGCACCTCCTCGCGCGCGATCCGGTCCATCGTCCGGAGGAGGTGGGCCGCCGTGGGACCGAGGAACCACTTGCCCTTGGTGGGCCCACTGCGGACCCAGTCGCGACGGAGCATCTCCTCCGTGGGATCCCCCTGGAAGGGGTGGTCGCGCGGGGGGCTCTGCGCGAGGAGGTCCCAGTACTGCTCCTTTCCCTCGTACGTCTGCCGACGGGCCTTCTCCAGGACCAGGGCCACCGCGCGATCCATCCAGTTGTCCCGCAGAGCCTCCTCGGGGAGGTCGGTCAGTTCGAGCGTGCCGGCGCCGCCTTCGAACGAGAGGGTGTGAGCCAGCGGCAATGTCACCGGTTTGGGCGGGGCGTGCTCGATCGGGAAGCGCACTCGGTAGCGGCGCGCCCGAAACGACCGGACTCCCACGCGCTCCCGCCGTCCGAGCTCCTCGCTCAAGCGGCGCGCGAGCGCCAGCAGGGTCTGATGCGGGCGGGCGCCCGACGACTCCAGGGTCAGGGTGACCTGGGCACCGTCCACGCTCCACGCCCCCAGCCGACCCTCTCCGCGGTTGCCCATGGTCCGCTTGAGGGCCTCCGCCGCCGCCGACTCGAGGACCGGCCCGAGCTTTTCTGCCGCGAGCGGACCGCTCAGGGTCAGCTCCGCCTGCAGCTCGTGCTCCATCGGTGCGCAGACGCGGCCGCCGATAATAACCCTGCCCGAGAGCGCGCGGGCGTCGACTCCCGAAGGGTGGGCAGATGGTCTGGGTGGGCGCCCGACGACCCCGCCGGGCCAGCGTGCAGCTGGGGCGGCGACCCGGGCCCGGTTACCCTTTTCTGCCCGACGGAGGTCGGTCGCCGATCCTCCATGAGCGCCCACGCTCCCTCCTACGGTCTATTGATCGGCGGCGAGTGGAAAACGCCCGCCGGGTCGGCCACCTTCTCGACACGGAGTCCGATCGACCGCGAGCCGGTCGGCCACTTCGTCGCGGGCCGCCCCGAGGACGTCACGTCGGCGGTGGACGCGGCCTCCGCGGCGTTTCCCGGTTGGAGATCGACCCCGGCTCCGGCGCGGGGAACGATCCTGCTGCGGGCGGCGGAGATCCTGCGGCGGCGCAAGGAGGAGGTCGCCCAGCTCGTCACGCGGGAGATGGGCAAGGTCATCGCGGAAGGTCGCGGCGACGTCCAGGAGTCGATCGACTTCATCGAATACATGGCCGGGGAGGGCCGGCGACTGGCCGGGGAAACGATCCCGTCGGAGCTCCACTCGAAGTTCTGCTTGACCGTCCGCCAGCCCAAAGGGGTGGTCGCCTGCATCACGCCCTGGAACTTCCCCACCTCCATCCCGAACTGGAAGATCGCCGCGGCCCTGATCTGCGGCAACACGGTGGTGTTCAAACCCGCCTCGAACACCGCGCGCTGCGCCGCCGAGATCGTGCGGGTCTACGAGGAGGCGGGCGTGCCGCCGGGTGTCCTGAACTTCGTGACCGGCTCGGGCGGGGTCGTCGGCAACGCCCTCATCGACGACCCTCGCGTCCGGACCATCTCCTTCACCGGAGGGGTCGCGACGGGACGTGAAGTGTACGTCCGGGGCGCCCAAGGCCTGAAGATGGTCCACCTCGAGCTCGGCGGGAAGAACCCGGTCATCGTCATGGACGATGCGAACCTCGACCTGGCCCTCGATGGGGTGGTCTTCGGCGCGTTCGGTACGGCGGGCCAACGCTGCACCGCGACGAGCCGCCTGATCCTCCACGCGGGGATCTACGAGCGGTTCCTGGCCCGGCTCGTCGAGCGGGTGGGGAAGCTTCGGATCGGGGACCCGGTCGACCCGAAGATCGATGTCGGACCGGTGGCCTCCGCGGACCAGGAGCAGAAGATCCTCGACTACATCGAGATCGGCCGCCGGGAGGGTGCGACCGTGGCGCTGGGCGGTAAGAAGCTGACCGGCGGGGCGTACGACCTCGGCTACTTCATCCAGCCGACGATCTTCGAGGCCCGTCACGGGATGCGGATCACCCAGGAGGAGATCTTCGGCCCGGTGCTCTCCGTGATCAAGGTCGGCGACTACGCCGAGGCGGTCCGGGTCGCCAACGACGTCGAGTTCGGGCTCTCCTCGGCGATCTACACCCGGGACGTGAACCGGGCCTTCCAGGCGATCGACGACCTCGAGGCCGGGATCACGTACATCAACGCCCCGACGATCGGTGCCGAGGTCCAACTGCCGTTCGGCGGTGTCAAGAACACCGGCAACGGCGGTCGCGAGGCCGGCTCGGTGGCCATCGACGAGTTCACCGAGATCAAGAGCGTGTTCATCGACTTCTCCAACCGCCTGCAAAAGGCCCAGATCGACACGATCTGAGCGAAGGGCGGGATGGGCGGTTTCCGTGGGACCGACGAAACCCTCGACCGGGAGATCCGGACGCTCGAGGCCATCGCCCGCCTGCGGCTCAAGCGCGCGACGTTGGAGCTGCGGGAGCTCGATAAGGACCTCCGCGAACTGAAGATCGAACGGGCC
Source organism: Thermoplasmata archaeon (assembly GCA_022750205.1). GTDB lineage: Archaea > Thermoplasmatota > Thermoplasmata > Lutacidiplasmatales > UBA184 > Lutacidiplasma. Next base: position 25,527 of record JAKIWD010000010.1, on the reverse strand, counting down.
CGTCGCAAGGCCCCGAGCACGGCGGGCGCGACGGCCAGCGCCGCCGCAACGGCCTGAGCGACTTCAGTAGGGGCCGGTGCGGCCCGGGTTGTCGAAGTTCGTCAACAACGTCTGGCTCAACGTGCGGGGCCGGGCCAGGGGCGCCAGCAGCGGGTCTTCCTCGAGCGCCGGCATCGTCTCGGAGATCGGGACGTCCACGACGATCTCCCGGGTTCGGCCGCCGCGCCCTCGCGAGACGATCGTCGCGCGGATCAGGCCGAGCGTCTCGAGCTCGCTGAGGTAATTGGAGATGCTCCGCGCGTGGAGCGGAGAGAGGCCGAGGCGCTGGGAGAGCTTGGCATACCCCTCATAGACCTCGCCGGTGAGGACCCCGCCGCGCCGGCGCTCGTACGATTGCAGGATGGCGTAGAGGAGCACCTTGCAGTGCGACGGCAGGGTGCGGCAACAATCGATGATGATGTCCTGCTCGAGGCGGCTCTTGGCCCGGACGACGTGGTCGGCGGTGATCCGCTTGGAACGGTCCCGTTCGGCGACCTCGGCGGCCACGCGCAGGAGAGCCAGCGCCCGACGGGCGTCGCCGTTCTCCAGCGCGGCATACGCGGCGCACCGCTCGATGACCCCGGCGTCGACCACGCCTTCCTTGAACACCTCGCGGGCGCGGTCCTTCAGGATGTCCTGGAGCTGGGGGGCGTCGTAGGGAGGGAAGAGGATCTTCTCCTCGTTCAGGCGGCTGCGGACGCGGGCGTCGAGCTGGTTGGTGAACTTCAGATCGTTGGAGATCCCGACGAGGACGAGACGGGCGGTCTTGAGCTCGCCATTGATCTGGCTCAGCGTGTAGAGGACGCCGTCGCCGCTCTTGGCGACGAGGCGGTCGATCTCGTCCAGGATCAGGAGCTGGATCCCCTCGCGCGCGTCCATGAGCTCGCGCATCGCCGCCTGGACGCGGTCGAGCGACCAGCCCGTCGGGATGCGGTCGGATTCCTTCTCGGCGAGCGTGTTGCCGATGGTCTGCAAGAGGCTGTAGGGGGTATCGATGTTCGCGCAGTTGACGGTGACGAACGTGACGTGGGCGGTGCAGTCCGGGCGGCGCTGCATGTCGGCCCGCACCTGGGCGACCACGGCCGTCTTTCCGGTCCCGATCTTGCCGTAGATCAGGAGGTTCGAAGGTTGGTCGCCCTTGAGGGCCGGGGCGAGGATCTCGGCGACCTGGCGGATCTGATGCTCCCGATGGGGGAGCCGGCTCGGGAGGTACGATTCGCGCAGGATCTCCCGGTTGCCGCGATACAGCTCGGTCGCGTAGCGCATCACCGAGTCGAAGACGTCCGCGGCGGTGTTCGAGGAAGGTGTCGTAGAGGGCGCAGTCGTTCGGGCGCCCCCGGGGACGGTCGTCGCGCGTTCGACGGGAGCCGCCGGGCTCTCCTGGATCGCCTCTCGTGCGGACACCGGAGCCACGGCGGCATCGAGCTTGCGAGTAGGAAAAGACGGCGGAATCATCCACCAAGGCCTCGGGCGAGGTTTCGCAGGTGGGTGGCCCATATCTACCTTTTGCCCTCGCGCGTCGCGGGACGCGTCCGGTGCCGGTTTTTTCGCCGGAGGAACGCGCGACGAGCAACGGCGCGTCACCCGACGCGCGTCAGCCCCCGGGTTTCTCCGCCGGTGGAGGGGCGGGCTCGCTTCCGGCCGTCTCGTCCTCCCCGTCGGGGGAGTCCGTCTCCCAGAGCGCCGGCGGGGTCCCGGGGTCGCGGGCATTGCGACGCCGCCGGACGATGAGCAGGGCGGCTCCCACCGCTGCGACGACGACGATCGCCACGATGACGATGAGATATCCGGTGAGCAGCGGCAGGGTCGTCCCGCTCCCGTTCTGTCCCGGGGGCGGGGCGGCCTTGAGGAGAACGATGCTCACCGAATCGGTCGTCGTACTGGCGATCGTCACGTTCTCCTGCGTGGAGAGGAAGCCCGGGGCGGTCACGTTCAGCACGTACGTGCCGGGACCCAACGTCACGTTCGCCTGCCCGGCCGTCGACAGGCTGACCGGATGTCCGGCGAAGCTGACCGTCGCCATCGCCGGTATCACCGTCAGATGGAGGGTGCCGTTGGCCCGCGCTAGCGTCAGGTTGATCCATGTCACGTCACCGGCCACGACCGTCACGTTGTGCGTGACGGTCACGTCACCGACGAAGTCGGCGCTCACCACATGCGTGCCGGCGTCCACGCCGGTGACGTCGAAATGACCCACGCTGTCGACCGAGATCCCCCGGCCGTCGAACAGGACGCTCGCGTTCACGGGGAGGACGTCGCCTTCCACCTCGCCGGGCAAGAGCCGGAGCGAGAGATTCAGCCACACCGTCCCGTTCCAGGGAAGCGTCGTGGGGGCGGAGTACGGCGCATACCGACCGGCACTCGCGACGACGAGGTGCAGCCCGATCGTCGTGTTGAGGAGGTAGGAGCCGTTGGTCACCGTCACGGGGATCCCGTCGAGGGTGAGGGTGGCGTTCGCCGGGCTGAGGTTGCCGCGTAGGACTCCCCACGCCGTGAGCGTCACATTGATCGGAGTGCTGACCGGGCCCGCACCCGCCCCATTGGTGGCGGCGACCTCGAAGTACCACGCGTAATCGACGGGAAGTCCGGCGACCACGGCGAACGAGGTGGCCGAGGAGAACGTCAGGTTGTAGAACGTCCGTTGGTTGAGCAGCCCCCACACGACGACGAAACCGGCGACCCGATCATTCGGCCCGGACGGCGGGAGCCAGCCGACCGTGACCTGGCCCTCGCCGGGGATGACCGACGTCAGCGTCGGGGCGTCGACCGGCGCGATCTCCCCGAGCACGGCGGAGAAGACCTGCGGGTCGGTGACGCGAGCATACGTCACGCCGTACGACCAGCTGACCGCGAACGCCCCGACCCCGAGGTCGACGACCCCCAGCGTGCCCCCCACGGCTAAGGAGGGGAGTCCCACCAGGTCGCTGACTAGGAGCGGGGCGCCGACGAGAGTGCCGTTGCTGGCGAGATCGGCGGCGAACACCGACCAGCCCACGGAAGAGTTGTTGGCGAGCCAGGCGACATGGGCGGTCCCGTTCGCCGCGCCAACGACGGTCACCAATCCGTGGGCCGCGAGGTCGTTGTCGGGGTTGAGCCGGAGTGCGGGGGACCAGGAAGTGCCGTTGTCGGTCGAGGCGACCGCGTAGGCGTCGTCCGCGCTCCCGTTGGTCGCGTCGAACGCCGCGTAGACCGTCCCGTTCGACCCCAGGCCGAGCGATCCATCGACCCACCCCGTCGCCGAGGGGAAACTCAGGTTGGAAACCGGGGTAACGTTGGCCCAGATCGAGCCCCCGTCCGTCGAACGGACGAACTGATCCGTCCCCCGTCCGAGCGTGTGGGCGCCGCCTACCAGGGACGTCTCGAGCAGCATGTCGATGGTTCCATCCGGGGCTACGACGAACGGGGCCGCGGTGATCCCGCCATCGGGATAGTTCGGGTTGACGGGGGTCGGCGCGCTCCAGCTGCTCCCCGCATCCGAGGAGGAAGTGAGTTCCGCGTTCAGGTCACCGGCCGTGAACCAACACGCGCCGGCCGCCGAGCACTGCTGCTGGTCCTCCGAGGCATCCGGCGAATAGATCCACGAGAGAAACAGAGTGCCGTTCGGAGCCACCGCGACCGAGTCCCTCGCCGACAGCGACGTGGGGCTCGGCAGGAACACGGGGGCCCCCCCGTCCAGCGAGACGCCACGGTCCGACGACCGAGCGACGTGCGGGGCATCTCCGCTCGCGTTGTCGAGCACGAACCCAACGTAGACCGTCCCGTTCGCGCCCACCGCGACCGAGGGGGCGCTCGCAACCCCGGCCCCGCTACCGGGGACCACGATCGCCGGGCTGAAGGAGTAACCCCCATCCACGGAACGGGAAAAGCCGATCCCGCCGCACCCGATCCAGGCATCGTAGAGGTAACCCAGGGTCGCATCGTACGCCTCGGCTACCTCAGAATTTGCACTCGTGTTGCATGGCGCGTCGGCGAGAACGTTCCGGGGCCCGCCCGCCACCGCCGGTACGAACGGGGCGGCGCTCGCCTTCTCCGCCGCGGCGCGCAGGCTGACCGGAGGGGACGCGGCCGGGACGTGCGAGCTCATCGGCAACGTCCCGGCGATCAGGGATACGATGACCAACGCGAGGCCAAGGCGGGCGCCGACCCGACTGGACGAAGTTCCACGTCGGGCTCCGGTGGGAAGATCCGTTCCGTCTGGACGTGACCCGGCCGCCCGAAACATCCGATGACGCCTCACGGCCCCCGACCCCCGGGTCGAGGGGTCAGTGCTTCTCCGAGGCCGGGGTGTCGTCGGTCGCTCTCCACGACTCGATGGCGGTGCCGGAGCCGGGTCGACGGCGCGAAACGAGGAGAAGTATCACGACGAGCAGGACCGCGGCGAACACCCCCACCGAGAGGGCGACGGTCCCCCAGGTTCCCGCCGATGCGCCGAGGAAGCTACCGCCACCCGACCCGCCGCTCGTCGACCCGACCAAGGTAAAGGTCAGGGTGGCCGAGGCGCTCTTGCCGGTCGGGTCGGTGGTCGTGACGTTGACGGTGTATTTCCCGACGGAGCCGTAGTCGTGATTGACGGAGGGGCCGCTGCCGATGTCCCCGTCCCCGAACGACCAGCTGACGGTCGGCGTCCCGCTGCCCCCGCCGGTAATGGCGACGAACGACCAGGAGAGCGCGCCGTCGGGCCCGGGCCGGCTGGCGATCGCGACGGTCGGTGGGGCAAAGATCTCGATCGCCTGACTGTGGACGACGCTCCCGCCGGTCGTGTTGTCGCTCGCGGTGATCGTCATCGTGTAGTTGCCGGCGGCCGCGAACGTGTGGCTGACATTGGGCCCGGTGCCGAGTTCGCCGTCCCCGAACGCCCAGTCGAACTGGTACGGACCGACGCCGCCGGTGGCGAGCGCGCGCATGGACAGGGCACTTCCGGCCCAACCGTTCCAGCCGGCGGGCCCGGGCGGGCTCAGACTGAGGGTCGGGGCGCTGCCGGTGGAGACGTAGACGTCGGCGAGCTGGAGGGTGAAGTCGGCGAACTCGTCGGAAGCGTGCAGGAGGACGACGTGGATCCCGGGCGTGGTCAGCGTGAGGGAGGCGTTCATCCAGACCCCGCCGCCGCCGACCGCGATCGCCGCGTTGACCGAGTCGTTGAAGCCGCTCGAGTACGTCGCCTGGACGATCACGTCGTTCGTTCCGTTGGTCACGAAGTCCGACAGGTGGTCCGTGAACGGCGCCGGCCCGCCCGGCGGAGTGGAGATCACCGGGCCGGCGGCGAAGAGGACGGCTGTCGCGTTTAGGGGCTCCACGACGCTCGGCTGCATCCCCTCTCCGTGCGAGTCCCAGGCGAGGACGACGGCGAACAGCGGCGCGCCAGAAGTCACGCTCAGGATCAGGTACGAGCCGGTCGTGTTCCACAGGTCGATCCCTCGGGCCGAGTCGTTCCGTTGCCCCGCGCCCGTGAGCCAATCGGCCTCCGAGGCGTTCGTCGTGCTGAAGACGCTGTAGCGGCTCACCGCGCCGGCCGGGGACGGCGCGAGCAACCAACTGACGTTCACGAGGTTCGAACCCGCCGCGATCGATTGCGGTACGCCGAGTGGGGTCGCCAGGACCGCCACGAGTACGAGGGAGGAGACGCTCGCCTCTCCCGCCGCATCGGTGACCGTGACCCGGGCCGCCGCGTCGCCGAAGTAGCTCGCGAAGTTGTGCGTGCTCGACACCGAGTTGTTCGAAGACACGACCGTCGCCGTCGTGCCGTCCCCGAAGGTGAACCCAAAGGTGTACGGAGCGGTCCCTCCGGTCGCCGTCGCCGTGAACGTCGCGACCGCATTGCCGACCCAGAACGGCCCGGCCGGACCGACCAGGGAGGCATTCAGGGCGGGGAGCGGGACGCTATCGTTCAACGTCGCGGAGACCGCAGTGAGTCCGGCCGCATCCGTGGCCTCCACCGACACCGAGTACACAAGGCTCGCAGAGAGACCGGCGATCAACAGGATGTGGGTCTGGTCGCCGACGGGGAACCGTTGGACGGTGGCGTTCCCGCTGGCGTTGAGCATCACCGTGTAGCCTTTGATCGCGGGACTCGGGTCCGTCCAATTGAGGAAGAATCCACCGCCCACCGCGGTGAGGTTGTTGTAGGTGAACGTCGGAGAGGAGGGTCCGGGGAACGTACAGGCGGTAACGCCCGTGACGCCGGTGCTCCCGTAGACGGGTGACGACCAGACCCCGGCCGTGGATTCGGCGCTCACCCATTCCTCGACGGTCCCCTTGTAGGTGCCCGTGGAGAAGTTCGCCGTCCAGTTGCCGTCCTGCGTCGTGTCGACGACCGAGCTGGTCAACACCCCCACACGCGCGCCGACGGAGGGAGTCGAGGAGCCGAAACAGAAGTACGCCCCAAAGTCCACGGCCGTGACGGCGTTCGGGTCCGCGACGACGGCGTCCAGGTAGACGGCGTTGCCGATCGCCGTGCCATTCAACGAGGAAATCGACGTGGGATCCAGCAGCGTGGGTGAGCCGGTCGAGGCGAATTGGCCGGCGGCCCCTCCCCAATCGGTGACCTCGCCCGGCGCCGGCCCGCCATATCCCCAGACGGTCCTCCCGGCGGTCGCCCGGAGCGACCAGGTGGGATAGCTGCCCGTTCCCCCGTACGAAGCGAAGTCCGAACACACCATCGATCCGCCCTGGCAAGCCCCCGAGCTCGAGGCCGTGGCGGTCCACGCGTACGGGTTGGCGTACGTCAGGCTCGTCGCGTTCCAGAACGACGCGCCCACGATCGACGGGAGTTCCGTCGCGGCGACGGCGGGCGCGTTGTAGCTGTTGCACGGGCTGGGTGCCCCCGCTCCCCCGAGAGACGGACAGTTCTGGTAGATCGCCTGGACATCGAGGCCGTTTCCCCAGCCGCGAGCGCTCGGGCTCGCCGCATCGAAGTACGGCGTGAGCGCCTGGTTGTCGGCGGTCACGCCGGCCGTATAGCTCCAGGAGAGCGCGGACGAGGGATGCGTCGAGTCGTTCAAGTACACTCCGATCGGCGCACCGGAGCCGAACGCCCCGACGAACGTGACGGTCAGCACATCGCCCGGTGCGAACGAGCCCCAGCCGGAACTCGTCGGACCCCCGATCCCGGAGGTGACGATGTCGTCCTCGCAGTACGGGACGCCCCCGATCGACTGCACCGCCGAGTCGTTCTGGCACTGGGGGTCGCACGAGCCGGCCGGGACCAGGTCGTCCACGGGGGCCTGAACCGTCCAATTCGCCGACGTGTTCGCGCCGGAGTAATGGAACGGCGGCTCCAACTGAACGTCCAGGAACGACTGCCCTTCCAACGAGCACGGTACGCCCGCGACCCAGAGGCCCAGCCCGAGGGAGGTGATCGCCCCCCCGGCGGTCGCCCCCGCCGATGGCAGCTCGACGGAGAACGTGGACCGGGCGCCGGACCCCGCGCCATTGGAGACGAAACTCAACGACGCCTGGTCCGAGCCGAGCGCGCACGACGATTGCCAGGCCGGGTCGACGGTGAGGGGAAGATCGTTACCGAACCAGCCCAGGTACTGCGATTCCTGCTCGGAGCACGGATTGACGACGACGGTGATCCCCGGAGAGGGCGCGGCGGGTTCGGCGCTCGGCACCCACGACGCGGCGCCGAGGCCCCCGGACGCGAGGGCGTGGCTCCCTCCCGCGGTGGAGGCCCCCATTCCGGCCAGCGAGCTGATCAGGACGAGCGCCGCTGCGAACGCCGCGAGTGCACCTACAGAGACGAGCCGCATCGGACGACCCGATTTCGGAGCGCGACCGCCCACATAAGCTCGTCCTCCGAGGCGCGGCGCGCGAGCTCCTCGGAGGAAAAATGGAGAAAGGAAAGGGTTCGTTCTCGGGCCTAGGGCCCCGCTACTGCGTCGGGGGAGGTGGTCCACCCATCGACCCGTCCGGCTGGAGCTTGGGGATCGCGCCGGTCGAGGTGTCCTGGTAGGTGTCGGGTCCCTCGTCGTAGTCGGCCGGCTGCGAGCCGCCGCCGCGTCCCCGCCGCATCAACAGCACCGCACCGACCACCGCGGCGAGCACGACGATGACCACGATGATGATCACGTCGGTCGTCGGGAAGCTCGACCCGCTGGAGGTCGAGGGGGGCGGGGGATTGTTGCAGTTGTTGGTCACGGTACAGTTCTGGGTACCGCAGTTGGAGGTGCACCCGCCGGTCTGGACCGAGAGCGTCACGGCCAGGTTCGTCGCGTTGCCCGGCGTGACGTAGGTGCTCGTGTTCTGGAACGACTTGTAGCCCGCGGCGCTCAGGTTGACCGTATAGGTCGTGTCCCCGAGCAAGCTGACGTTGAACACACCCGTGGTGCCCGCGACCGGGTAATAGTTGCCGGTCGTGCCCGCTCCCGTCCCCGTGGTGATGTGCAGCTGGATGTGCACCAGCGCCGCCACCGGTCCGACGGTCCCCGAGACCCACCCACGGTTGGTCAGGTTGATGCTCAGGCTCGTCGCGATGCCCGGCGTGACATAGACGTCCGTCAGCTTCGACAGGTTGTAGCCGGGAGCGGTCGCGGTGATGTTGTGGAAGCCGCCGAGCACGCTCTGGTTGAACGTGTAGCTGGGCACGGCGACGGTCACCGGGTTGCCGTCGACCTTCAGGACGAGGCCGGCGACGGTCTTGCCGCCGATGCTCACGGTCCCGGCGATCCAGCCACCGAACAGCGTGACGCCGACCGTGGTGATCAGACCGGGGAACACCTCGAGGTACTCCGAGAAGCTGGTGGTTCCCGGGTCGGAGGCGTTGACCCAGTACCAGCCCCACACCTCGGGGACGTTGAACGCCCCGTTGACCTGGGAGACGTTGCTGACGACCGTCCCATTGATCGTCAGGTGGGCGCTGAACGGTGTCAGCGTCCCCTTGAAGCTACCGAGCGATTTGACCAGGGTGTAATTCTGCCAGTACACGCCGCCCCCGCTCGTGAACACGGTCACGATCTGGGTCTGGTACTTCGACGCCGACGCAGTGAACGTGTAGGCGATCCCGCTCGCGACGCTGATCGTGTATTGGAGCGCCGTCGCGTTGTCGGGCGTCAACGGCACGATCTGGTTGTTCAGCTTGAGCGAGGCCCCGGAGATCGGGGAGAACGTCCCCTTGATGACCGCCGCCGGAACCGCCGTGTAGGTCGCGGTCAGGCTCGAGCCGACCCCCGACCAGGTGAACGTCGTCGAGAACGAGGTCGAGGTGTTGAGCCCCGAATAGCTCACGAAGCCCCAGACGTCCGACGCGTTGAGCGTGTCGGGCACGTACTGCGGGACGGAGATCGTGTGGGTGCTCGCGTTGTCCCAGCCCAGCGTCGCCGGGAGGGTCACGACGCTCTGGACACCGGCCGTCGTCACCGTGGCGGGGACACCCGCGGCGTTGGAGCTCAACGAGACCGCCTGGGGGTTGGCCGTCCAGTAGGTCGTGTCGCCGTTGCTGTCGCAGACGGCGTTCCGGCAGTCGGTCCAGGACGGGTACGCCCCGTTCGAGGTCGCGGCGAGACCGGTCCGCGCCCCGATGTCGTAGATCGACGAGCCGGGCGAGCTCGCGGAATCGCTGACGAGGAACGGTGTCGACCAGATGGCGCCGCCGTCGGTCGACAGGCTTCCGTCCAGGTTGTAGTTGCCCGAGGAGGTGCTGAGCGCGTAGTACGTGATCCAGACGTTCCCGTTGGGCGCCACGCTGACGGATGGCTCGATGTACGAGGTCGCCCCCGTACCGCCGGCCACGGTCACGTAGGAACCCCAGGTGGTCCCGTTGTTCGCGCTCATGATCAGGCGAATGCCGTCCGCGCCCGCGAACGAACTGCCGGTTTGGTTGTCCTGCCAGACGGCGTAGACGTGCCCCTTGTAGGGCGAGGTCCCGGAGCCGTCCGCGGCGAGCTGGGCGATCGTCGGGGCGAAGAAGGCGTCCGGGAACTGGGCTTGGCCGCTCAGGTCGTAGTTGTCCGTGACGATGTCCTTGGGGGCCGTCCAGGTCGCGCCGTTGTTGGTCGAGTCGGTCTGCTCGAGCGAGATACCGGACGAAGAGTTCTGGAAGTCATCGAACACCGCGTTGATCGCGTAGGTCGGGGCCGGTCCAATGCTGACCGCGGCCGACTCCGAGACGAGCCCGCTCAGGTTGCCGGGCGTGCTCCAGGTCTGCCCGTTGTTGGTCGAGATCGTGTATTGGGCGCGGGCCTGCCCGTTGTCGGTGCAGGTCGCGGGATCCGGTTGCGCCTGGAAGACGTCCCAGGTTGCGATCGCGAGCCCGGTCGAGGGGTTGATGGCGATCGAGGGGGTCTCCGCGATGTCGAGGAAATAGAATCCCGACGAGAACGCGGTGCACGTGCCGAAGTTGATCCACTTCAGGCCCTCCCACGCGTTGATCTGGGCCGAGGCGTTGAACGTCACCCCGCCATCGTTCGAGACGGAGATGGCGATGCCCCAGTCGGACTGGAGGCCCGTTGAGTTGGTGCAGCCCGTGCCCGAGGTCAGGTAGTTGTAGTAACAGATCCCGTTGACGTAGGTGTTCGCGACCATCACGATGTTGTTCGCGCCCGCCGCGATCGCCGGGGTGCCCCAGTTGATGCCCCCGTAGGACGGGTCGCTGGTCGAACCGTTCCAGTGGGTCTGGTTGATCGGGATGGAGGTGTTGGCGAACGTCTGGCCGCCATCGGTCGAGTGCCAGACGGAGGTCAGGCCCGCCGTGGCGATCGCGGACGTCAACGAGCCGGTCGTGCAGTTGACGCCGCCCACGCCGCCGAAGACGGGGCCCTGCGTCGCACCGGCGATGTCGATCGTCGTGTTGTGGCCGGGGGGGCTCGCCACGGAGCTACCCGCGAACTCGATCGGGAACACCTGACCGCCGAAGAGGGGAGCGAATCCCGCGCAGTCCGAGCCGGGCACTTGGAAGTTGCCGATGGTGGAGGAGGCCGCAGTGGGTGTCTCCGCCGGGACCCCCGCGGCCTTCAAGGCGCCAGCCCAGGCCGAGGCTTTGAAGGCGGAGGCGGGAAGGCCGACCGCCGGGAACCCGTGCGGGGCCAGGTTCGGGACGGCGATCACCGTCGACGGGCTGGAAAGCATCTCGAGCGGGCTCGAGGGGGCCGCCGCACGGGGCGCCGCCATCGATCCGGCCAGGTGGAACCCGGCCGGCAACGCCGGCAGGACCATCATCAACGCGATCAGCGCCAACGGCGCGAGCGCGAGGCTCGGGTGCGTCAGGGTAGGGACTTTCCAGATACGCTGGGTCGTCGTTCCGCTCATGGAGACTTGGGGCGCCTTCGGTTCTGGGCTTATCATGGTTTCTGTTCCGTGTCCGACACTGTGGCCGGGGTACTTGGCGGGGGCGAAGCAAGCTCTGTGGTGGAGTCGGGGCCGGCGCCGTCGCCGCGGCGCCGCACAACGACGACCGCGACCATCGCCAGCAGGGCGAGGGCCACGAGCCCGAAGCCGACGACCTCACCGGTCGTGAAGCTCACGCCCTGGGTCGCCGAGGCCGACAGCACGGTGAGGGTGCCGCTGGCGTTGGCCGTCCGGTTGTCGGGATCGCGCACCTCGACGCGGACCGTGTAGGTCCCGGGCGAGTTGTAGGTGTGCGTGGTGATATTGAGGACCGTGGTCAGCGACGTGCCGTCGCCAAACGTCCACGTGTAGTTGTAGTTGAAGGGCGGGATGAGCACGCCGACGGTGGCCGCGATCTCCACGCCGTCACCGGCGAGACTGCTCGAGGGGACGGAGATGCTCACCGCGGGGGGTACCGGGGCGTAGAACGCCGAAAGGTTCCCCGAGCCGTTGACGAACACGGACGACCCGATGACCTGGATGCTCCCGTTGACGGCCCAGTGGTCCAGGTGGTCGCCGACGCACGGGACGGCGACGAGCGGGTACGTCCCGCCGGTCAGGTGGAGCACCGCGCCGTTGCCCAACGACTGCCCGTTCAGCCGGAGGCTCCCACACGTCGAGGGCGAGATCGTGATGTTCACGGCGTAGACGAGCGGAGTGAACACCGCGGTGAGGAAGGCACCCGAAAGCAGGTAGATGGTCGTGCCGCTGATCTCGACACCGGTCGTGTTCTGCCAGCCGACGAACGCATACCCGGCGCACGGGATGGCGCCGATCGTGTAGGTGTTGAGCTGGGGGATGAGCAGCGTCGAATTGGAGACGTACGGCTGACCGTTCACCACGACCTCGCCACACGTTTGCGGGTTGGTCAGCAGGTAGAGCTGAACGAGCGGCTCGAAGATCGCCTCGATGGCGCCGCTGGAGTTGATGTAGGCCGTCGAACCGACCACGGTGATCTGCCCGTAGGTCAGCCACCGCACGAACCCGTAACCGGCGCACGCGTTGGCCGAGATCGTCACCCGCAGGCCTTGGGCGATGCTGGTGAAGTTCGCGTTCTGGTACGGGATGTCGTTGAAGTTGATGATCCCGCAATCCGACGGGTCGGTGAGGAAGGCGATCACCTGGTTCGGCGGCGTGGTCTGGAACGTGGCGGTGATGCTGCCGGAGCCGTTGGCGATGACATCGTTGCCCTCGAGGGTGAGCCCGCCGTTGGCGGTGAACGCGATCAGGTAGCAGCCCGCCGAGGCGACAGGGAAGGCGAGGTGCGTGCTGTCGTTGGCGACGACGGCGACCTGCCCGTTGCTGTAGTTCTGGCCGTCGAACGTGATCACCCCGCACGCGCTCGGGTTAACGACGAACGAGATCTCGGTCAGGTGGTAGTTGACCTCGGTCACCGCCCCCGAACTGTTGACCGTGACCGACGTATTGGTCGCGGTCACGGAGCCTTGGGTCGTGAACTTCTCCAGGCCATAATGCGCACACGGGTCCCCCGCGAGCGGGTACGTCCCCGGCGCGACGCTCAGGGATTGCCCGTTCGAGTAGCCCGCACCGCGGTAGAGGACGCCGCCGCAGGTCGTCGGAGAGGTGTAGAAGAGCAGGGAGACGCCGATCGAGGTCGAGACGTACGTCGCGGTGAGCGTGCCGTTGCCGTGCGGTGTGAACGTCGGGTTGAGGATGGAGAGGTTGTCGGTAACGGTCCAGCCGCTGAACGCGTACGTGCCGCAGCCGCTCTGGGCGAGGGTGTAGGGGAACCCATCGAGCATCAGCGCGTACCCCCCGTTGCTCTGGGTCTGGTTGCCGATCGTCACGGTGCCGCAGGTCGACGGTGAGGTGTCGATCGTGATGTTGTCGTACGGGCGGACATACGTCCACTGGGCGTCGACCGTTCCGTTGCCGTAGACCTCCGCCGAGGTGGTGCGGGACAGGAACCCGCCGGGGAGCACGACCCCTCCGGTGTGCACCCACGTGGTGAAGTTCCACGGGTAACAGCCGACGCCGAAGAGCGGGAAGTAGCCGGGGAGCGTGTTCACGGTCGAGTCGTTCGCGTAGATCGTCCCGTTGAACTCGATCTTACCGCAGCTCAACAGGTTGGTCGAGACGCGCACCGTGAACGTGGGGAGCGGCCCGCGGCGGACCTCCCACGCACCGAACGCGGGACTCTGTTCCGCCTTGCCGGCGTGATTCGTGGTCCAGATCGTGTAGTTGAGGATGCCGTTGCCTTCGGTCCCGGGGATCGTGGCCTGGTACATTCCGTTGGTGGCGTCCCCGCCGATGAGGCTCATCAACGAGGTCGTCCACGCCCCGCCATTGAGCGAATAGTTGAGTTGGACCGTCGTGACGGTTCCCAGGTCCTGGACCGTCGCGTTGACGACCACCGGCACGTTGGGCGAAGTGAACCCGGCGCGACTGGAGTTGGAGGTCCGGTAGAATGACAGGGGAATGATGTCGTGCTGCGCGGCGTTGGTGTAGAACTCGCCACCGGCGCCGCCCCACTCGACGGTCGTCCAGGGCCAGTCGGCGCCGAAGTTGATCTGACTGCCGTTGAAGGTGAAGTACGGGTAGTAGCCCGTGTTCGATCCCAGGTTGAACCCGTTACAGTTGGCGACGGTGCCCGAAACGCCACCGGTGTAACAGGCTCCCGAGTCCGACTCGGGGTCGAAGAACTGGTAGTCGCCGGTGTAGGCGTTCCCGACGCGGAACTGGGGGATGCCGAACGTCAGCGGGTCCATCGACCGGAGCAGCGGTTCATCGTAGGAGAGCGGGAAGATCCCGAACCCGAGCCCGAACGGGTACGACCAGGCCATCAGGCACGCGTCCAAGCACGACTCGTTGTAGAACGGCTCGAACGTGTAGGAGCCGGTGGCGGTGGCGTTGAACGTGAAGTTCGTGTTGAGCAGGCTGTCCGTCGAATCGTTGACCCAGACGTTCAGCCCGTAGCTGCTGGTCTTGGCCCCGGCGAAGGTGACGTTGATGAACGAGTTGCCCGGAACGGTGGTCCCGAACGTGTTCCCCGACGCCTGGTCCACCTCGCAGAAGTAGCTGTTGTTCCAGCTGAACCACATCGAGCTCGAACTGGGGCACTTGGCCACCGAGTCGTTGGTCAGCCCCCCGTAGAACGAGGAGTTCACCAACGACCAGACCGCTACCTCTTCCTTCCATGTCCCCCCCGAGGGCGTGAACGCGACCTCGGCGTACGACTGGCGCCATTCGGAGTTGGGGTCACCGCTGACGATCATGCCGACGTACACTTGGCCGTAGGCCGAGGACTGCGAGCCGCTGGCGGAGTCCGGTGGCAGCCACAACGGCTGCACGTACGTCTCGGCCGATTGGGCCGCGCTCGAGGAGAGCGTCGCGTGGACCTCGTCCTCGTCGACGAGGTCGCACGGGCCCTGCTGCGTCATCTTCGGCGTCATCGGGAACAGGTCGCCGACGAGCGTGTAGACGGGTGACGGAGGCGGGGTCGAGGGGCAGGTGATGGTCGGGTGAATCACCAGTCCACGCGCGCCGGACGGGGAGACCCCGGCCGGGGGAGCGCTGCCCACGGGATGCGGCGCCGCCGGGGCGCCCGTCGGAGCCGCCGTAGCGAGCGGAAGGGCCGAACCGACCAGGACGAGCATGTAGAGCACGGCGAGGAGCGTCGAACGGCGGCCGAGCCCGGTCATGGGCGCGCCCGCTCAGTCCGCGTCCGGCTCGGGATCCGGTGGCGACTCGCCGTCGCGCGGAGGCCGGTTGATCGGCCCGGGCTTGTAGACCTCGAAGCTGGGGGCGATGGCGATCTCGCGGGCGCGGCCCTTGAGCGGGGCGACGCGCGGGTGCTGGCGCTCGTCCTCCCGCTGGTCCCACCAGAACGAGAGCCCGAGGACGGCGAGCGCGCCGCCGAATATCGCGACCACGACCTGCAGGTACTGCGCATAGGGGAGGCGGTAGAGCGCCGGTTGGTAGACGCCGAGGACGAAGATGAGGGCACCGACGATTCCCACCCCCAGCCACGCCGTGGCATCGAGGCGGCGGCGGAGCTCCTCGAGCGTGGGCATCGCCGCGTCCGTCTCAGGGTGGGCCCCGCACGGGAAGTCGGTCGAGTGTCGCGGCGTCCACCGGGCATCCCGTGCGTGCCTCCGTTTCCCTTCCCCGCCTACGTCCGCGTCCCGTACGACTTGATGAACTCCTGGGCCCAGGCCAGCGTTTCGGGAGTGATCGACGTCTTCGTCCGGGTGATGGCCTCGAGCAGGTTGTTCATCCGCACGCCCACGATCTTGCTCGTCGGCTCGATCTTCGCGGCCGGTTCGGGCGTCGCGCTCGCGGTGAACATGCCGGGTGTCCCCGCACCGGGGCCGGTGTCCTTGTTCTCGGTGACGAGCTGCTCGCGTAGCGCGATCAGTTTCGCCTCATCGACGACGCTCGCGATGTCGGCGCCGGAGTAGCCGTCGCTCCGCCGCGCCAGGTCACCGAAGTCGATCGCCCCTTCCGTCGGCACCCCTTTGAGGTGGATGCGGAAGATGTCCTGGCGGGCGACGAGGTCCGGTGGCGGGACGTAGAAGATCTTGTCGAACCGCCCGGGACGCAGCAGCGCTGGGTCGAGCATCTGCGGCCGGTTCGTCGTGGCGATGATGATGACCTTGTCCTTGGGCCGCAGGCCGTCCATCTCCGTCAGGAACTGGCTGACCGCACGCGAGACCTCGGGGGTCTTCATCGAGTCCTTGCTCGCCAACGCATCGATCTCGTCGAAGAAGACGATCGACGGCGCGTTCTCACGGGCCCGGTAGAGCACGTCCCGCACCGCGGCCTCGGACTGGCCGGCGAGGGCGCTGACCAGCTCGGGCCCGTTGACGATCTGCATCGGCACGTTGAGCTCGTTGGCCGCCGCCCGCATGATGTGGGTCTTGCCGCACCCGGGCGGTCCGAACAGGAGGATGCCGCGTCCCGTCTTGATCTTGTAGCTCTCCATCAGCTCGGGACGGGTGAGCGGCAGCTCGACGTACTCGCGGATCGCCTGCTTGATGTCGGTCAGTCCGCCGTCGTCGTCCCTGCGGAGGACGATCTTGCGTTCCATCAGTTGGACCTGGTGCATCTTGCGCTCGTAGTCCATCTTCATGACCTCGTAGTCCGAGATCATGCGCAGCGAGATCGACGGCTTGATCCGCGGCAGCACCTGGCGGAAGTCGTCCATCGTGATCGGCGTGGAGACGCCGGTCATCATCTCGCGTCGGACGGCGATCGTCGCGGCCTCCCGCACGAGGTTGGCCAGGTCGGCGCCGCTGAACCGCTCGGTCTTCTTGGCGATCTCCGCGAGGTCGACGTCGTTGGTGACCGGTCGGCCGACGAGGTGGACGTGGGTGATCTCCATCCGCTCGTTGAAGTCGGGCGGCGGGACGTAGATGATCTTGTCGAGGCGCCCCGGGCGCATCATCGCCGGGTCGATCAGATCCGGCTTGTTCGTCGAACCGACGACGATGACACCGGCCGATTTGTCGATCCCGTCCATCTCGCTCAGCAGGATCGAGAGCAGGCGAGGCGTCACATCGTCCGCCGTGTACATGTCGCGGCGCTTGGCCACGGCATCGATCTCGTCCATGAACAGGATGCACGGGGCGCGCTCGCGGGCCGTGCGCAACAGCTCGGCCACGCGGTTCTCGCTCTCTCCGTACCACTTGCTCATCAGATCCGAGCACTTGATCGAGATCATCTCGACGCCGAGCTCGCTCGCGAGCGCCTTCATCAGCATCGTCTTGCCGCAGCCCGGTGGGCCGAACAGAAGGATCCCCTTGGGCGGCTCGAGCTTGAAGCGCGAGGTGACGTCCTTACGCATCAGCGGGATGATCATCGATTCCTTGATGTCGGCCTTGACGTCGTGGAGACCGCCGACCATCTCGAAGGTGATCTTGGTCAGCCCCTTCATCTCGGCGACGCGCGTACCGACCGCGGTCCCGCCCAGACGGCTCGTGAAGTACGCCTCGAAGGCGTCCCGGATGATCAGCGAGCCGGCGGCCGCCGTGAGCATCCCGGGGACGAGCAGCAGGACGAAGACGTCGGTCCAGTTCGTGTAGCTGAACGAGAGCAGCGCCACGCCGGTGACCCCGGCGAGGATCGCGCCGGAGAACATCGAGTACTTGAACAGATTCTCGAACGACTGCTTCTCGCGCTCGTGCAACGCGTAGGTGATCAGCCACGTGGCGAGGCACCAGGCCCCGATCTCCGCGAGGGGGATCGCGATCTGGCCGATCCCGGACCCGCCGAGGGCCAGGATCTGGGTGTTCGGGTTGAGCATCTGCCCGTACGCCTGACCGATGTTGTTGGCCGTGAAGTACGGCAACGGCAACGTCGGATTCTGGCTAGAGGCGTGACCCGCGATCAGGCTAGGCGTGCCGATCGCCCCCGGACCGACCAGGTATCCCAGGACCGGCAGATTGCCGAGGGTGACGAACAGCGTGACCATGAGCCCGCCGGCGACCGCGACCGCGAGGCCGAGGTACAGCGAGAAGATCATGGCCAGGAACACCGGCACGGTGAACGACAGCCCGATCGGGGCGAGGAACAGCGTCAGGAACGCCCCGACCCCGAATCGGAAGTCGAGGAGCGACGCGAACAGGATCGGGATCGTCGCAAAGAGGAAGATGAACCCGAGCGGCCCGGACTGGTACGCCACCTCCGGCGCGACGAACAGCACGAGGATCAGCAGCGACAGCTGGGGGAACTTCCAGGCGACGAGCATCACCGCGCCGGCGATGAGCAGGACCCATGGCCACGGGTAGAACGGCATGAAGAAGCCGCCCAACAGCGCCGTGAATCCCATCACCATCGTCGTGAGGTGCTTGGGGTCCTTGGTCTGCTTCATCAGCCACCGCTCGATCGGGCGGTGGAGCAGCCACACCTCGGCGACGGCGAGGAACAGGACGATCACGCCGAGGGCCATCAGGAAGAAGAACAGGTAGTCGTAGAGCGGCGCGGGCGACGGCTGGAGGAACTGGGGACCGATCGCAACGGCGTTGGCGCCGTTCGCGCCGGTGTTGATCGCGTTATACGTCGCGTCCGCGGCGCCGTCGATGGTCGTGTAGCTCAGGCTCTGGTAGACCCCGCTGGGGAGCTTGGCGTTGACGATCGTGAACGTCATGACGACCGTCTGGCCGGTCGAAAGCCACGTGAGCTGACCCTGGACCGTGCCGAACAGGTCGTTGCTGAGCGCGGTCTGGCTCGCGCGCTGGGCCGTGGGAAGCGAGGAGATCGAGCCGAAGGTGAGCACCGTCGTGTCGGTCGTCGAGTTGTACTTGATGCCGGTGACCGAGTCCTTGACCACGATCGTGCTGCCGACCCCGACCGACGCGCCCGATACGGTGAACGAGCTCGCGAGTTGGACGATGGTGGCGGCCTTGTTGGTGGAGAGCGCGGCGTGCGAGTCCGACAGGAACTCCGACGCCGTGGTGGCGTGCACGATCTCTGGATAGAACGACGCCTCGAGGGCGGCGCCCGTCCCGACGAGGATGAGACCGATGATGAACAGCGCCCAGAACGTCCGGCCCAACCGCTTCTTGCCGCCACCGGGAGCGCGGGGTGGGGTGCGTGCCGGGGTCTTGGGGGGCCCTCGGGAGGCCGGTGTCCCTGTGCGGGTCGCCGGGCGGATCGCCGTGGAAGCGGCGGTCGCCGGCTTGGCCATCGGGCGTGCGGCCGCGGGCTTCGGCGCCGGCTTGACCGCGGGCTGCGCGGGCGCCGCCGGAGCCGGGGCGGGCATCGGCGCGGGGGCCGGTGCGGGCGCCACGGGCGGTTGGCTCGGGGGGATGCTCGTCTTGGTGCTCGGTGTTCCCATGCGTCTTGCTCCTACCTTTTTAGAGTGTAACTCGGCGTTGCTCGGCCTCGGCCTTGCGACGGCGTTCGCGGAACCAACCCACTACGGGCAGGCTCACGACCGCCGCGCCCACCAATCCCGCGACCGCGGGGAGGGTGAGCGACGTGCCGAGGCTGACAGAAGTGTTCGGTGTGATCGGCTGCGAGGCGAAATAGAAGACGACGGTGAACGGCGTCGCCGACGCGACCGTGAACGTGTAGGTCTCGGTGTTGCCAAAGGCGGTCAGTGTGACCGTGAACCCACCCCACGAAACCGGCAAGTAACCGACCCCGCCGATCGGGACCGGCGCGGCGAAGCCGAACAGGCTACCGCGGCCGTGCTCGGACCAGGTCGAGTTGGAGATCGAGTAGTTCACGTTCGAGACGAGCTGGCCGCTCGACAGATCGAGCGCCTCGACGAAGAACAGCCCGTAGCCCGCGGGGACGGGCAGGACGGTCGGATTGACCGGGCCGGTCTCGGTGTAACTGTAGTTGCCGGACGAGACGGGGTTACCGAAGACGTCCTTGGCCGTGACGGAGAAGACGACCGTCCCACCCGGCGCGAGACCCGGGAGGATCGCCGAGGACGTGTTCTTGGTGATCGCCGACATGGTGATCGCGCCTGTGGTGAAGCCGTTGGCGTCGCTGTAGCGGAACTGGATCGCGGCGGAGCTGATGGTGACGTTCTCGATCGGGGAGTGGATCGTCACGTTGACCGGCGTGTCGGTCAGGTAGGTCGTCGTCTTCCCGACGCCCGTGGCATTGACGTTCGGGGTGATCGACAACTGGAGGTTGCCCGAAACGCCCTGGGTCGGGGCCCACCATCCCCCTTGCGAGGACCAGTTGAACGAGTAGATCTGGCTGTAGATCCGGTCGATGGCGCCGACCTGGCCGTTGGTGCTCTGCTCCCACGGCAACCACGCCGTGATGTTGAACTGGACGCGGGTGCCCGGATACGGCCCGAGCGGAAGGACGAGCTGCATGGTCGTATGGTTCGTCGGTCCGAAGTACTGGTAGTAGACCCCACCGTTGCCCGGGCCGGTCAGGGTGAACGTCCCTTCGGCCATGGGGATCGGGGTGACCTTGCCGCCCGAGGGGTTGATCGAGGTGAGCGTGATCTGGAGCGTCTGCTTGGGATTCGGCTGGAACGCCGGGGTGGTCAGCACCGAGGGCGTCGTGCTCACCGCGATGTCCTGGCTGAAGTTCTCGTCCGTTTCGGCGAAGTTACCCGCGCCCCACGGGTCCGCCACGTAGAAGCCCCAGGTCGCATTGTTGACCCCACCGGAGAAGGGGACGGGCACGTTGTGCGTGCTCTCCGTCGAGCGGATCGTACCGGGCGAGGCCTGGATGGTCTGCAGGGTGATATTGAAGTAGATCTGCGAGCCGGGCCAGAAGAACTCGTAGATGTTGAAGTAGAACGCCGCCGTGTGGTAGTACGGCGGTTCCAGGTACATCGGCATCACCCGGGGCGTCGCCGGCGCGAAGTTCGGGACGTCCGGCTGGAAGTTGCCGGGGGTCGACCAGCTCGTGCCCCAGATGGTGACGTTGGCGTTCTGGAGCGCCACGTTCGATGTGACGTACATCCAGAATCCGTTGAGGTAGGTCGGGATGACGTTCGTCGGGCACGGCTCGGTCTGGAAGTTCGAATTGTTCAGGGCAGGGTCCCCGGGGACGTAGAAGTTCACGAGGGCGTCGGAAAAGAAGCTCGGGGAGTTCCAGATCGGGGTCCCCGTCGGGGTCGGGCACGAGCCGGTCGCCGAGGGGTGCGACGTCGCGGCGGGCATCTGGGCGGTCGGCTTGACCTCGGCACTCCCTCCGTGGGCCGGGGTCACGACACGGGGTGCGGGCAGTGCGGAGGTCGCATGGAGCGTCGGCAGGAACGGGGCCGCCAAGGTGAGGGCGACCACCGCGACGAGGGCCAGCTGTCCGAGGGTCCGGGACGACGGCCTCACAGGGTCACCCGCTTCTCTTCGGCCTTGCGACGGGCACGGATCTGCTTCCACCAGATACTGAGGGGGAACGCCACCGCGAGGGAGGCGACGACCCCGAGGATGCCGGTGATGGGGATCGAGCTACCCCCGCTCACCGTCGGAGACGGCTGGGGCGGCGGCGGTGTGGCATTGAGCCAGAAAACGACCGAGTTCCCCTCCTGCACCACGGTGTAGTCGGTGCCGGCGAGCAACGTCTGGTGCGCGACCATCGAATGGAGCGCGAGCACGGTGACGTTGACGTCGGTCGGTGCATGGCCGGTCGAAGGGACGAACCAGGGGTCGGTGACGGTCACGACGTAGGTCGTGTTGGCCGCGATCAGGAGCGGCGTGAACGGCGCGGCGGTCTCGTTCGGATAGGCGACACCGAGCGTCGTGTTGGAGACGATGTTGAACGCCCCGCCGAGCCCGTAGATCTGGACCTTGGCACCCGTGACCCACGTGTGCGAGCCGTTGTCGAACACATCGACGTAGAAGAACGACGAGTTCGTCGGCACGATCGGGATCGCGGTCGCGAGGTCGGGGGTGTGGTAGCCGAACTCGGGCGACACCTCGAGGTGCTCGGTGAAGTCCCACGAGTAGACCGTGAAGTTGACCCACGTCGCGAGCGGAAGGCCCGGGACGCGGGAGGTGAAGTCGATCGACGTCACGCGCGTGAAGGGGATGGTCAACAGCACGGTCTCGTGTAGAAGCGGATAGCTGACGGTGTAGACGATCTCCGCCGCACTGATGGCGGTGCCGGGGTTGCGGCTCTGCAAGCTCAGGTTCAATCCCTGCCCGGGTAGGAGCACCGCGGCGCCCACTGATTCCGCCAGGACCGCGGACGGATCGGTCGTCAGCGAGAGGTCATCGACGAAGACCCCCGACAGGAACGACCCATTGCCCCCCACGACGTACGTCGTCGCCGGCGTCACGAGGAGATCGTTCGATACGTCCCGGACGGACAACGTGTACGTGACGGCGGCACCCGCGATCTGGCCATAGGCGGCGGGGATGACGACCGTCGTGCTGACCGCGCCGAACCCGCCGGTGACGGTCACCGGGAACGAGAGCGTCGCCGTGTCGAGCAAGGTGCCGTTGGGGCCGGTCTCGGCCAGATCGAGGTACGAGTTCAGCCCGATCGTGGCGTTGCTCAGTACGTCGGCCTGGGTCGTGTTGAGCACGATCGTCACGGAGTCATTGAAGTTGGGCAATAACGGCGTCTGCGTGATGTTGATGTCCTCCGACGTCGCCGTCGACCCCGCGAACTGGTACGCTCCGGGGTAGGGCGAGAACGGCCAGGCACCCGAGTAGGTGAACTGGAAAACGGGGCTCAAGTGGTGGACGTACGTGGTCGAGGTGTTGATGCTGACGTTGTAGGTCAGGTAGATCCACCATTGGACCGTCATCCCGGGGAAGAAGTTCGGGGCGCCGTTGGAGCCCTTGGCCGAGAGGACGACGGTGTACCACCACGGGTACGTCAGGTTCTGGGAGACGTACGGCAACTGCTGCCACCACGACGACGGGCTGTTGGAGTGCCAGACGGTCCCGTCGTAGGATGAATAGTAGAGATCGCCGTTCCACAGCGTCCCGGTGACGTTGAGGGCGATCGGGGAGTTGGGTCCGGACTTCTGGTTGTTCGACCAGTTGAGGTGCTGGTGGGACTTGATCACGAGGGTGAGATCGCCCGTCGCGTTCGGTTCCTGTGAGGAGACGAACGAGCCGATCGGGGGGATGATGTTGGTCTCGTTGGCGCTCTGGATGGAAACGCAGACGGTCGTATCGATCTTGTAACAGGGCGGCTGGAAGGTGGTGTTCGAAGAGGAGGCCGGCGACGGAGCCATCCGCGCGAGCGGCGCCCAGGGCGCCGCGGTCGGATGGGGCGCCGAGAGCGCGGAGGAATGAGAGGCGACCGCGCTGCTCGGAGAGGCCATCAGGCCCACGATGATGAACGAGAAAGCCAGGACGCCCAAGGTCGGTCCCCAGCGTCGGGCCACGGGTTCGGACGGACGGCGCACCGGCGACGACAGGCGGTTCACGACTCTTCCACTCCCATGGCGTTCGTCAGGAGCGCCCACGCGACACGCCGACCTTCGGAACGAAGCGGCGCCGGACACTCCGAGGGGTGGTCTCCTTCACGGCTAAAAACCTCTAGGTAGCCGCTGGGTGGCTCGCGGTGACTGCGCGCCGGCCGGCGAGTCCGCACGCGTGCGCATATGCTCGTCCCCATGGATCTGCCCTTTCCACCCGGAGTTCACTCGAAACGACCGACCCCAACACCCTTCATCGCGTCGTTGTCGAACCGCGAGACCAGTGGTCCGGCCTTGGCGGCGACGCGCATGGCGATCGGCTTGTTCTTCATCGACACGCGCATGAAACCGGCGCCGAGGAAGCCCGCGGCCGCTGCCTGGAGCGAGACGTTGCCGACGCCGATCGTGTTGGAGACCCCCAGCTGTTGGACGACGGGGACCGGGGGCGCGGTCGGGATCGCGAACGGCGGGGGTACGGGGGGTGGAGGCGGAGGGGCCGTACCGAGCGTCGTCGGGGTCCCCGTTTCGACATGGATGGTCGCGAGCGGGAACGAATCGGTCACGATCGTATTGTTCGACGCCGGGACGTACGACGCCCAGGTGTAGAGCGAGCCGACCGCGTTGCTGCCGCCAGCCTTGCAGTAGATCGTGATGCACGCATCGACCGGGACCGAGGCGTACGGGGGACCGTTAGCGATGATGTTGAACGACGCCGTCCAGAAGTCGCCGACGTACATCGTGTTCAGGCTCTTGTTGGTGCTCCAGTTCCAGCCGAGGTAGGTCGTCGAGCCCGAATGGAGCACGACCGGCACCAACTGGCAGGTCTGGAACGTCTCGCCCCCACGTTGGCAGGCTGCCGAAGCTTGCAAGTTCGGGGCGATGGCGATGTTCCCGATGGGGACGTACGAGAAGATCGGATGGCCCGAGCCCGAGGCGACCTGCGTGTTCAGGACCGGCCCGAAGCCGATCTGTCGGAGCGCGGCGAAGAGCGTCGGATTGTTCGTGTTCGGATTGTTGTACGATCCGTGGGTGACGTACTGGAGCGTGCCGACCTGCCCGTTCGGACAGGTCCAGAACGCCGGTCCGTCCCACGTGCCGCCCGTCGCCGCCGCGAGATCGCATCCCGCCTCGAGGACGTGGACGACGTTCTCGATCACGGCGAGACCCCCGGGGCCCCCGCCGATCGTCGAAAACCGCGTCGGCCATCCCTCGGAGTACGGGTCGGTGGAGGTGGTCCAGTAATCGATCGTGTCGACGGTGCAGACCCCGCCGACGGAATCGGTACACGATTTCGCGCTCTTGGCGAGCGCGGCGATGCTGTGGGTCGCGTTACCGTCCTGGGACTTGACCCATCCCTCGCAGTTCGGGCTGGCGCCGGTGGGGAACGGGTTGGACGGCTCGCAGGTCGCCGCGTCACACGAGCCGAAGTGGCCCGCCGCGGCCGTGTTGGCGCTCACGCAGTAGTTCTCCAGATAGTTGGGGTCCCGCGGGGCCGTGGACCCGAGCCAGACGATCACGTGATGGGTGTCGTTCGCCCAGTTGAGCCCGCTGCCCACGATCGTGCCGTACAGGGCGGTGATCGAGCTCGAGCTCAGGATGTTGTCGGCGAAGTCGGAGTCCTCGTAGTAGAGGTGGCCCAGGAGGACCTCCTGGCGGAAGGTGAGTGTGACCGCCTGGCCGAACGTCGAGGAGGGGACGAAGGTGGGGATGTCGACGTGGTACTCGACCCCATCGCCGTCGTTCCAGTCGCTTTGCGTGGCGAAGTAGTCGACCATCGCGAACGAGACCGTGGTGTGCGGGTTCGCCGCGGCGATCGAGTTGGCGATCAGCTGGGCGTTGACGGTGAAGTACGGGACGCCGTTCGACTCCTCGCAGGCCGTGTTGAGAGAACCGGCCGGGGCGGCGCAGGGGTCGTAACCGGGCTCATCCCCGGTATTGCTCGGATCGAACACGCCGTCGTAGAGCGTGGTTTCCACGACGAAGGCGACCTGCACCGCGGGCCACGAGAGCTGCCCGGCGCCGCCCGCATCGGCGGTCAACGTGACCCGGGCCGTATCGGTCCCCGCGCCGCAGGAGCTGGTGCCCGATGCACAGATCGCGCCCGGGGCCGCGGTAATGCCGAGTTGGAGGGCATCGGTCACGGCGGCGGTCGTCGTGCTGGAGGGTAGCGTGACCAGCGTCGCGGCCGGGCCGGCCGAACTTCCGGCCACGGTGAGGACCCCGCCCAAGCTGCGGGTCGGGGTCGCACCGCGTCCGGTCAACTGGGCGGGGCCAGCCCCGCTCAGGACCATGATCCCGGCGAAGGCGACCGCGCCCAAGACGACCAGCGCGACCCGGCGGTAGCTGCCTCGGCGGGT
>JAKIWD010000038.1 GCA_022750205.1 Thermoplasmata archaeon | reverse complement strand
CCTCGTCGCGGTCCCGGTGCTCGTCGGATTGGCCGTCTTTCCTGCCACCTTCGTGCCGGCGTTCTTCTCGTTGGAAGCGCTTTTCTGGCTACTGGTGTTCACGTTGGGGTTGCACACCGCGTTCAATTGGGTCGGGTATTGGGTCGGGCTCAAGCGGGTGCCCTGGTAAGGAACGAACGATGGCAGAATCGACGGCGCTGAGGGAAGCGCTGCTCGCCTCGGGGGCGGTTAGGTTCGGGGATTTCACCCTGGCGTCGGGCGCGAAATCCGACGTCTACGTGGACATCAAACGCGCGTGGACCGACCCGGCGCGTCTGCGGCTCCTCGGCCGATCACTGGCGCACCGCGTGGGGGATGCCGAGCGCTTGGCGGGTATGGAGCTCGGCGCCGTCCCGTTGGTAGTGGCCACCGCGCTCGAGACCGGACTGCCCTATGTCGTCGTACGAAAAGCCGCCAAGACCCACGGGACCCAACAGCGGTACGAGGGAGACCTACCGGCCCACGCGCGCGTGCTGATCATCGAGGACGTGACGACCACCGGCGGGTCCGTGGTGGACACCATCGAGATCGTCCGGGGCGCCGGCGCGCGCGTCGATCGCGTGCTCTGCGTGGTCGACCGGGGCGCGGGGGCCACCGAACGACTCGCGGCGCTCGGCGTCCGCCTCGAGTCGCTCACGACCCTGGCGGAATTGCGCGGGGCATCGGCGTGAGCGGTCGGCTCCGGGACGACGCGACGGTGCTCGTCGCCGACGCCGCCGAGGCCGGGACCGTGTACGGACGCGGCTACTTCGGTACTGTAGCTTCCGCGGGGCTGACGCTCGACCGGTTCGAGGCGGTCTACCTCGCCGAGATGGCCCGACTGGCCGTAGAGGACTCGCGCGGTCGCGCCGTTCCGTGGGCCGAAGTGTATCGCCAGGCGGCCCGTGTCGAACACGGCTTCGGGGTGCGGTACATCGTCTATCGCGATCTCCGACAACGCGGGTACGTGGTGCGGGCGACACCGCCCCCGGCGGAGTTCGCCGTGCTGCCTCGGGGCGGGGTACTGCACAAGACCCCATCGCGCTACTGGGTCGCGATCTTCTCCGAGCGGGTACCCCTCGAGATGGCGCAGCTGTTCTCCCTGGCCGAACGCGCGCAGGCCGCCAAGAAGTCGCTCCTGCTCGCGCTGGTGGACGAAGAATCGGACCTCACGTACTACCGGCTTCGCCGTCCCTCACCGACCGGCTCGCTCGAACCCAAGCCGCTGCCGACACCGACCGAAGGCTGGCTGGCCCACGATCGGGTCACGCTCTTTGAGCCCGCGGCCGTAGAATCCCTCGGGCGGGGACTGGCCTACGGGAGCCGGATCGGCGACCGACTGGAGATCAGTCTGTTGGAGGCCGGGTATCTCCTGGAGACCGGACAATTGACCCTGCGCGACGCCCGGAGTCGGCGGACGGTGTCACCGGACCGGTTCACGAAGATCGTGGGCCGCCTCGACCCGAAGTTCCGCGAGCGCCTCGCCGCCTACCGCTCGCTCCGCTCCCGGCACCTCGTGGTGAAAACCGGATTCAAGTACGGCGCCCACTTCCGGGCCTACCCGCGGAGCCCGGAGAACGCGCACGCCCGATATCTCATCCAAGCGGTCCCCGACGACCACGTGGCGGCCTGGCCGGAGGTCGCGGGTGCCGTGCGCGTGGCGCAGGGCGTCCGCAAGGAGTTCCTGGTCGCTTCCGTGACGAGTTCCGGCGAGGTGAACTACCTCACGCTCGAGCGGGTCCGACCCTAGAAGTCAGGGCTCTCGCCCGCGCTAGAACATCGCTACTGGGGCAACGCCTCGGTGGCCAACACCGCCGCGAGGAACTCTTGGATCTTCGTGGCATCCTTGTGCCCCGGGGACGATTCGATCGAGTGCGATACGTCGATCCCCCACGGTCGAACCGTGGCCAGTGCCTCGCGCACATTGGCGGCGGTGAGGCCACCGGCCAGGACGAGCTTGCGTCCGGGCTGGCCTTCGACCAGACGGGAGCACATCTCCCAGTCCAGGAGGCCCGCACTCCCGTTCGTCAACGCGTCGGCGACCGCGTCGAGATGCAGGCGAGGATAGTCCTCCGCCGGTGGGACCGTCGGTTCCGCGCCGCCGGAACCGGGCGGGGGGATGGGCAGGCTCGGCACGATATGGTGGATCTCCAGGAACTCCAATCCTTCGGGAACCAGGCCGTAGACCTGGATTCGATCGACCCCGACCTCGTCGAACAGCCGGTGGACCAGGTCGGCGGATGGCGCGACGACGACGGCCCATGCCTCGGCCTCCTTGGGGACCGAGTCGAGCAACGTGGCGGCGACGTCGAGTTCCAGGTTCACCGGTGACGTCGGCACGCCGATGACGAAGCCGGCCGCCCCGCCGTCCGGCACCAGGGCTACGGTGGCCGCATCGGTCAGTCCGGTGAGCTTGACGAAGGTCTTCACCGGTGGGTTCCCTCGGAACAGGCGCCCACCGCGCTCGGCGGACTTAAGGACTCGGGCTCCGGCGAGTTCGACTACCCCGGCGCGGCTCGACAAATGCGCGGTGGAGGCCGCGGACCGCGAGCGCGCTGAGCTCGTCTGGCACGACGATCGATATCGATCGCGCAGTCGCCAGCAGCCCCGCCGACCGACGGAGCAGGTTCGGAGGGACCCGCCGCACTTCGCGCAGCACGCCCTCGCCGACGACCGAGACGAGCGATACGGGTGCCGGCCGCCCGAGCACGGCGCCCGCGGACGGGGCGAAGGAGACGAGCGCCCGCCGCGCCCGCTGGGCCTCTCCCGGGTCGACGAGGAGTCCCAGCACCGCCTCGGTGGTGACCACGGCCGCGAGGGTGACGTGGGCGTCGACGAGACGCCGGCTGATCTCCGCGATGACGCCCGGACGCTGGCTTCCTCCGGCGATCCGCACGCTGATCAGCCGTAGGGGTCCCAGGCGCGTGACGAGCCGGTGGCGTTCACCGGGCCGGGGGCCGATCGTCGTGCAGTGGGACGCGTCGGCGAGGGACCGGACGGTCAGCTCGACACCCACCGCCCGTACCGGCTCGATCGTTACCGGATGGAGCACTCGGGCGCCGAACTGGGCGACTTCCTCGGCCTCGTCGTAGGACAGGCGCTCGACCCGGCGCGCCGACCGGACGATCCGTGGGTCCGCGGTCGAAATCGCAACGTGGGCTTTGATCAGCTCCACCCGTTCGGCGTGGAGGAGGGCGCCGATCGCGCTGGCCGAGTAGTCCGAACCCCCCCGACCGAGGGTGGCCACCCGTCCTTCTAGGCTGCGGCCGAAGAATCCAGTGACAACGGGGATCACTCCGACCGAGATGCGCTTGGTCAGGCCCGTGCGCACGCTCCGTTGCGATCGCGCGAGCAGGATTCGGGAACCTCCGTAGCTGTTCTCGGTGAGGAGACCGAGGTGATCCGCCTCGATGGCTTCGGCGGGGAAGCCGCTCGCCGAGAGGTGCGCGGCGAACCAATGCGCGGCGAGGCGTTCCCCCTGGCTGAGGAGCTCGTCGCCGACCGCTGGCGGGGGAGCGTGATACGGCGGGACCGTTTTCGCCAAGCGAACGATCTCGGAGAGCGAGCGACGCCCGGCGCGCGGGAGCCCGGGGTGCGCCCGGTCCAGCGTCTGGGCCACGGACTCGGGAGCGGGTCGACCGTTCCCGTCCTTAATCAACGTACGGAGCAGATCGGTAACTCCCGCGCGTGCGGAGACGATGACGACCACCGGTCGTCCTTCCTTCTGGAGCGCTTCGATCGCCTTCCGCACCCGATCCGGGTCGGCGAGCGACTCCCCTCCGAACTTGACCACGATCGGGCGTCGC
Source organism: Thermoplasmata archaeon (assembly GCA_022750205.1). Taxonomy (GTDB): domain Archaea; phylum Thermoplasmatota; class Thermoplasmata; order Lutacidiplasmatales; family UBA184; genus Lutacidiplasma. Next base: position 14,081 of record JAKIWD010000038.1, on the reverse strand, counting down.
CTCATCGCGCCCCCCCGGCGCGTCCGTGCCCGAGGTACCCGCGGGCCAGCGCCAGCTCCGCGTTCAACACCGAGCCGCCCGCTCCGCCCCGGACGGCGTTGTGGCTGAGCAGGAAGAGGCGCAGGAAGGGGGGCTCCCAGCGGACTCGACCGACGACGGCGGCCATCCCTCGGCTGCGTGTCGAACTCCCCGCCCAGCGGTCCCGCACCGGCTGAGGGCGGTCTGCCTCGCGGCGGAGCTCCACCGGAGGGTGGGGCGCCGTCGGGAGCCCCGCCTTGGCCAGAGGATCGAACTGCTTCCACGCGCGTTCGAGTTCGACGAGGGACGGAGAGCGGCTCGCCTCGATGGTCACCGCCTCGAGATGTCCTTCACGGACCCCGACGCGCGCGCAATGGGCGAGCACGGACAGGGATCGATCGCGGACGCGACCCCCACGCAGCGTGCCCAGTATCCGGCGGGTTTCGGTCTCGAGCTTTTCTTCCTCGTGGGAGATGTGCGGCACGACGTTGTCGGCGATCGACAGCGAGGCCACGCCCGGGTATCCGGCCCCCGAGAGCGCCTGATAGGTGGCCACGTGGAGACGAGTGGGCCTCAACAACGGAAGGACCGGGGCCAGACCGAGGACGAGTCCGGTCGTGCTGCAGTTCGCGTTGGTCACGAGGGGTCCGACCCCCGCCCGACGACCGTCGAGGAGCGCGAGGTGGCCGGGATTCACTTCGGGGACGAGCAGAGGGACTCTGGGATCCATGCGGTGATCGGCGGCGTTGGAGAAGACCGCGAGACCGCGGCGCACGCACTCGGTTTCGATCGGACCGGCGACGCCGCTCGGGAGGCCACCGAAGACGAGCTCCACGCCCGCCTTCGCGAGTCGGGCCGGCGTCGTCGGACGTAGGACCGCGCCGGCGAACGCCGGCGGGGGAGCCTCCTCGAGCTGCCACAGGTCCGACAACGCGCGGCCGGAGGAACGTTCTCCGCCCCCCAGCCAGGTGAGTTCGAACTCTGGATGTTCGGCGAGCAGGCGGACGAAGTGTTGACCGATGTACCCGCCGGCCCCCAGCACGGCGCACGGGATCCGGCGATTCACGACAGGAATCCTCCCCGGAGACCGAGTTCGGCCAGGGCGATCGCCGAGATCGCCTCGACAACGGGAATCGCACGGGGGACGATGCAGGGGTCGTGCCGGCCAGTGACGCGGAGGTTCGCGGCTTGATGGCTGGAGAGGTCCACCGTGTCCTGGGCCCGCGCGATGGAGGACGTCGGCTTGACCGCGACCCGGAACACGATCGGCGTGCCCACCGTCAGCCCTCCGAGGATCCCTCCGGCGTTGTTGGAGCGAGTGGTGACCCGGGCGCCGTCGAGGATGAACGGGTCGTTGTGCTCGCTCCCGCGAATGCGTGCGGCGCCAAAACCGCGACCAAACTCGATCGCCTTGACGGCAGGTATCGCGAAAGCGAGGTGGGCGATCGCCCCCTCGACCGAGTCGAAGAACGGTTCTCCGACCCCGACCGGAAGGCCCGTGATTCTCGTCTCGATGACCCCCCCCACGCTGTCCCCGTCCCGGCGCGCCTCCTCGATCGCGACGGCCATCCGCGTCGCCGACTCGGCGTCGGGGCATCCGACCTCGTTGCGGGCCGCTGCCGCGCGCAACTCGGCCAGCGCGCTCGTCTCGGGCACCGTGGCGTCGACGCCATCGATCGACCGACAGAACGAGAGGAACTCGACGCCCTTCGCCTCCCAAAGACCACGGGCCAGCGTGCCCGCGATGACCAAGCCCACGGTCATGCGACCGGAGAAGATCCCTCCGCCGGAGAGATCCGCGTCGGCGCCGTAGCGCATCCGGGCCGGGTAATCGGCGTGCCCGGGCCGGGGGGTGTCACGGCTGCGTTCATACGGCTCCCGACGCACGTCCTGGTTGGCGACGTGCGCGCGGAACACCGTCCCATCGATCCGCCCATCGGTGACGCCGGAGTCCAGGATCAGGAGATCCTCCTCGTGACGCTTGGTCGCCAGCCGTCGACCGACGGGCCGGCGGCGATCGAGCTCGGCCTGGATGCGCGAGACGTCAACGATCGTGCCCACGGGCAGGCCCTCGACCGTGACACCCACTTCGGGTCCGTGGCTCGAGCCGAAGATGGAGACCCGCAATCGATCGCCCCAGCGCATCATCGAGCCACCCCCACTCCCGCCCCCAGCTTCGCGAACGCCGCCCAGAAGTCCGGGAAGGATTTCGCGACGGCCGACGCGTTGTCGAGGGTGGAGGTGCCGTCGGCGACCAGCGCGGCGACGGCCGCGCTCATGACCATGCGATGATCGTCGCTGCCAAGACCCTTCAAGCGGCGGGGCGACGCGACACCGCGGATGCGGAGCCCATCCGCAGTCGGCCGCGCGGTCGCACCGAGGGCGCGGACGAGCTCGATCGTCGCTCGCCGACGATTGGACTCCTTGAAGACGACGTGGGCGCCGCCGCGGAGGTTCGAGGTGGCAGGAATGCACGCGGCGAGGGCGCCGAGCAGGGGGTATAGATCCGGTGATCCCGTGAGGTCCGCGTCGATTCCCGCCACCAGGGGTCCTTCGACCGTGACTCCGCCCGCGGTCTCGTGGACGCGAGCCCCGGATCGACGGAGGACGTCCAGGATGCGTCGGTCCGCTTGCGGCCATTGTGCCGGAACGCCACGCACCTCTGCCCTACCGCCCGAAACGGCCGCTCCGGCCCATAGGTACGCGGCCGAGGAAGCGTCCCCCGGCACATCGAACCTCGACGCGTGATACGCTTGATTGCCGGGGATGGCCCAATCCCCCATCGGTCCGCGGACCGTGATCCCGTGATATCGGAGGACGGCGAGCGTCGCCTCGATGTACGGGACTGAAACCGCAGTGCCACGGACTCGGAGACTCGAGGCTCCGTCCAGTGTCGGCAGTACGAGAAGGAGGGCGGAGATGTACTGCGAGCTGACGGAACCGTCGACGACCACTTGACCCGATCGAATGGGTCCGGTGACCGTGAGCGGGAGACTCCCTCGCGCGGGAAGGTCTACGCGGACACTGGAATGGCGCAGCGCATCGACCAGCCCCTGCATCGGACGGACAGCGAGCCCGCCGGCGCCGTCGAACACAACGGGCGTGTTGACCCGTGCAGCGACCGCAGTGAGGAAACGCAGGGTGGTCCCGGACTCGTCGCACCGGATCCGAGCGGGCGACCGCATCCGGGTCCCGGCCGGCGGCGGGGCGAGCGCCCACTCTTCGCGCCGGGTGATCACCCGGGCCCCCAGCGCGACCAGGCCCCTGCGGGTGGCTACGGTGTCGGCGGCATGGAGGGGGCGGCGGACGCGGTAGCGCCGGCCGGCGAGGAATCCGGCGATGAGCGCACGATGCGTGTAACTCTTCGATGGGGGTGCGTCCAGTCGCCCGTCCAGGCGGGACGGCCGGATTTTCATCTTCGTCATGGGTGCTCCGCTCCGGGTCCCCCGGGGGAGCTCGTGAAATCTGTCACGAGGACGGACGGTGTCGAGCGCTCGAGCTCCGCTCGCACGGGTGCCAACCTCTCGGCAGAAGTGAGCACCGCGAACGCCGGGCCCATTCCGGCAACCCCGCACCCGATCGCGCCGGCTTCGAGCAGGCGAGCTCGCAGGGTCACGAAATCGTACCCCATCAACCGCTCGACCAGAGCCGAGTTGCTTTCCATCGCCGCGAGCGGGTCCCCTCGGACCGACGCCGCTTCGGCCTCGCTGGCGGCGGAGGCCTCGGCGCGGAACCGCTCGTGATAATTGGGCGAGGGTGCGTGGCGGTCCGCCGGGACGGCGACGAGTACCTTCCACGTCGGATCGACCGGATCCGTTCGGAGCCGGCGTCGGCGTGGGTTGTCCGTCACATGGATGCCGGGCTCCGCAGCGGCGAGGCAGTCGTCGAACGCACCGGTGGCGCTGAGCCCGACCCGCTGCGCGACGTCCGCGGCCACGCGTGCGACTTCTTCGTTGGAGGCGGGGTGAGAGAGGGCGCTGGCGACGGCCCGTGCGAGGGCTACGCCGACACCGGAGGAGCTCTTCAGTCCCCGCGCGACGGGGATCGACGAATCGAGGCCCACGTGCGCCGTCCAGTGGCGGGCTCCGGCCCATCCGCGCAGCGCCTCCTCGACCGTGGTGCGGGTCAGTGGGGTGTCCGAGCTCGGGTCCCGGAACCCCACCGAGGTTTCGGCTGCCAGCTCCAGCTCGATCTCGGCATCCGCGTAGAGGGCGATCCCCGCCGCCGAGCCGGTGCCCGTGAACAGGGCATTGAGAAAGGTGATGGCCCCGCTGCCTCGTCCGACGCCGTTCACGGTGAGATCTCCCCGAGACCGGATTCGATCAACGCCGGCGGCAGCGTGAGGCCCCACCAGCGCTCGAAGCTGGCGGCGGCGGAGTAGGTCAGGAGTCGCGCCCCGTCCTCGTAGTCTACTCCGGCGGATCGGGCGAGTCGTTCCACGCCGCGATCAACGGGGGCGTAGACGAAATCGAGCAGGTAGCTGCCTGGGCCTAACCACGCCAAGAGCGGCACGGCCAGCGTTCCGCCATCGCGTCCGGCGGTGGTGGCATGGATCACCAGCGTCGCCACATGGTCGGGGCGATCGGGTGCGGGCGAGGCACCGAACTCACCAGCGAGATCGCGGGCTCGGGCACCATTCCGGGCGAGGAGGATCGAACGAGCTCCCACATCCCGACCCGCGGCCAGGGCCGCTCGCGCAGCACCGCCACTGCCGACCACGAGCAGCTCCTTCCCGTCCCATCCGCCGCCTTTCACCAGCTCGTCCATCCGCCGCCGTACGGCGACGAGATCGGTGTTGTCGGCGTGGAGCCCTTCGGGCCGGAACGTGAGGGTATTGGCGCAACCGCAGCTGTTGGCTGCCTCGGTCCGGACCCCCGCCGCGCGGAATGCGGCATCCTTGAACGGGTGGGTCACGTTCAGGCCCCGGAATCCACCCTCCTGGAGGGACGGGAGAACCTCCGCGAGCTCTGCGTCGGATTCGATCTCGAGCGCGAGGTACAGCCCGATGTTCTTCGACGCCTCCATCCAGTGGTGGTGCAGGTCGGGCGATCGGCTGTGGGCGACCGGTTTTCCCACGACGGCGAACAACGGTGGCTGGATCGTCGGATCGAGGAACCGCCGCAAGCGGTCGACCGGGATTTGGCTGGCCTCGACGGCGGGTTGACCCCGGCGGGCGTGGGCCGGCGGAGCGCCGTAGACTGCCGCCATGCCGAGGCGTCGCGACCACGCGCGCAAGAGCGGTCCAGAGGGACCGGTCGAGTGCACCACGTAGGGTTGCCGCGTCGAGCGGGCGATCGGGAGGAGGTCGTGACACGCCGAGGCCATCGATGCCGGGAGGACCACCTTGGCGATCCCTCCCGACATGCGGGAGACGTTGAGCAGGCGGCGAACCTCGACAGGGGAGGCCCCCGGCGCTAAGTGGGAGGAGGAGATCACCCTCGCCGCCGAGGCGGATCGAGTCACGGGGGACGGGTCTCGGGCCGCCTCCAGGTCGATCCACGCGAACGGCCGCTGCTCGACCTGCGACACCCAGAGGCTCCGAGCGGGAGGGTCATCGGGGCCATCCCCGCCTTCCGCGCGCGAACGCAGGGTGGCGATCAGGGGAATTGGGGACGGGAAGAGCTCGTGCATGCGATCGCGCTCTGCGGCGTCCCATCGATCGAACCGGACCTCGGCGGCGTCCGCCCCGGCCTCGCGCACCGCGAGGACCTCGGCTCGGGCGTCGGCGGCGCGACACGAGGTCAGCGTGGCGATCACCAACGGCCGGTCGGGGACCATCAACGTTCCTCGATGGTCTCGTCGACCACCGTCCCCAGATGGCGGGCGGCCGGGAACGCGGCACCGAACACCTTGCGGCCGGCCGAAAGCTGCACGGTGGCGACACGCTCCGTCTCCGCGCTGAGCCGCACGGTCTCGGCGTCCTGCAGGAAGACGGTGTAGCGACGGTCCCCCCGTTCGGCCTCGATCAGTGCGAGCGGTCGCCGCTCGATCTTGATGCGGCCGACCCGGACGCTCCGGGCCGTGCCGTTCGGTTCGACGGCGGCCACCGCGTCCCCGGGTGCAAGTTCCGAGAGATAGCGTGTGGTCCCATCGGCGAGCAGGGTGTAGGAGTGGGCGGCGCCGGCGTTGACGCGGAACGGGCGGGGGCGGGTGAATCGGGAACCCAGCGCCTCGCTCGCGACGTGGAACAGGAATGCGGCGGCGCTCCCGACGAGGAGGCCCTCGGTCGGACGCAGCAGGGACGTCGTGTCGACGATGACGCGGTCGCCCAATCCGGCCGGTTCGACCCGCCGCAGCACGACGAGCTCCCACGGGATGGGCTGGGTCGGGCCCTCGTCCAGCTCCGCCTCGAGGGAATCGATATCGGCCGGTCCCGTGACCGGGACGACGAGCCGATCGGCCCCGTGCTCCAGCGCCCCGAGCATCGCGGCGAGGTCCCGTCGATGTTCTACGAACACCCAGACCTGGAATCCACCTCGAGCCGCTGCGAGCAGATTCTCCAATGGAATGACTCGCTCCGCCGTCCAGACGACGGCGACCGCACCGTGGGCACGGCCGACCTCGGTCGCCGCCTCGATATCCTCGGGTCCCCGAACGGTGACGATCGGGATGGAGCCCCCCGGCTCACCCGGGGGACGGAGCACGTGGTCGCCCGTGCGGCCATAGGTCGAGGTGGACCCTCGCTCCGTCACGGTCGGTTGCCCGTCGCGCAGGAACCGGTGAAATCCTCTCCGCTCGGCGCGGTGGATCAGTTCTCCGGCGGACGCAGTGTCCGTTGGAAGGCCGAGTACGATGCGCTCCCGGTTCACGTCGTCGTCACCCCGTAGGGTGGAGAATGGCCGCGAGACGGCGCGCGAGCGGGCCCACAGGTTGCCGCTGGAACAGATTCCGGCCGATGCAGATGCCGGCCCCGCCGGCGGCGATTGACTGTTGGACAAGATGGAGAAAAGCGGGCTCGTCGTCGGTGCGGACTCCGCCCCCGATCAGGACGGGCACGGGAGTGGACCGCACCACCGCCCGGAAGCCCTCCTCGGTGCCGGGGTAGCTCGTCTTCACGATGTCGGCGCCGAGGTCGGCGGTCGCCCGCGCCGCGTGCCGGAGGTCCTCGACCGTAACGGGCGTCGCCCTCTTGACGTAGGACATGCACATCAGCGGCAGCCCGAGCGCGCGCGCCTGGTCGACGGCGACGCCGAGGTCGGAAAGCATCGCGGCCTCTTCCGGGGCGCCGAAGTTGACCTGCACCGAGAGTAGGTCGGCGCCGAGAGAGACCGCCTAGTCCGCGGTGCCGACGAGGACCTTGTGGTTGGAGCTCGACCCCAGGGAAGTGGACGCCGAGATGTGTACCCCCAGCAGGCTCGAACGAGAGAGGACGGGAGCCACCTCCCGTACAGCCCCCTTCGTCACGATGAACAGGTCGGCGCCGGCCCCTTGCAACTCTTCGACCACCGGCGCGGTCGCCTCCAGGCCGTCGATCGGACCCATCGAGACCGAGTGGTCCAACGGTACCGAAAAGAGATGGCGCCCGCCGCCCGGGAAGATGCGCCGCAACCGCAGGTCTTTTCCGTACATCGTCCCGAAACCGTGGACTTGCTCGTTTAAAGCCACCGCGCGTTCTCGAATAGGGCATTAGGGCACCGGCAAAGGGGCGGAAACGACCCGCGGGGGGCCCCAGAGAGTCGCAGACTGGTCTGACCGGTGCGCCGTCGCCCGGGGGTGATATAGCCGGCCGTCGCGTCGAACGGGCCGTGGCGCCGGTCGAGATCCAGCGCCTGCGTCGCCGACTGGCCCAGGTCGACGGGGACCTGCAGGGTGCCATCGGACGACGGCTTGAGCTGGCCCGGTCGATCGGGGTAGAAAAACGCCGAAGGGGCTTGCCCGTTCGCGACCTCGAGGTCGAACGAACGGTCCTGGCCCGATGGCGCTCGGGGCTGGAGCGGCACGGAGTCCCTCCCCGACGGGCCGAACGTCTCGCGCAGTGGCTCGTGGATGAATCCGTTCGTACGCAACAGAGCCACGCGCCCCGGCCGAGGCAGCGCCGTGCACCCCGATCGGTCGTCATCGTGGGGGGTGCGGGCGCGATGGGCCGATGGTTCGCTCGATCGCTCCTGGCGGTGGGCCACACGGTGACCATCGTCGACCCGCTCGCGAGTTCGACCCCACTGCCTCCGGGCGCCGTGACCTCCAGCGACCTCCTCCGATCGACCGCCGGGGCGGATGTGGTCATCATCGCCACGCCGATCCGGCGCGCGGCGCCGGTCTACGCGTCCCTGGTCGAACATCGCGTTCCTGCGGTGATCCTTGACCTGCTTTCTGTCAAGGCGCCGATCCGCCCTTGGATTCGGCGGGCCACGGCACGGGGGCTCCGCGTCACCAGCCTTCATCCGATGTTCGGGCCCGCCACCTTCGACGCGTCGGGACGGGTCGTTCTCCTCATGGACTGCGGAGTCCCGAGCGCGAACCGTGCGGCGCGTGCACTGCTCGCGGGTATCGGTGTGAAGCTGGTGCCGATGGATTTGGACCAGCACGACCGATGGATGGCGGAGCTCCAGGTGCTTCCGAGACTGGCGGGCCTCGGTTTCCTGGGTAGCCTGGTGGGGGGCGTCGGAGCGACTCCTCGTCGGAACCTGCTCGCGCCGCCCTCGTTCCGGCGACAGGCCGACGTCACGCGAACTTCGCTCGAAGAAAATCCAGAACTCTCGTGGGACCTGATCTCCCTCAACCCCCATTCGCCGCGGGTCGCCCGGCGTTTCGCCCAGGCGGCACGGGAGTTGCGGGAGCTCATCGCCCGGAACGATAGCGCCCGGTACCGGACCCATCTGGAACGTGGCCGGGTGGCGATGGGGCATCTCGCGCGATCTCCCTCCGGAAACTCTCCGGTGCCGACCGCCACTAGTTCCCGGCGGCGTTCTCCGCGGCGAGGACGCCGTCGACGAGCAGCCGGTGGAGCCCGAACCCCCGGAGCATCGCGTCCCACATCTCGCGGCGGATCTCGGGCGTAGACGCGAACGCGGCGACCATCTCGCCGACGAATCGGCTGTGCTCTTCGTCGGCGGTCACGTGGAGCGTGTAGTACTCCAGATGTCCCTCCTCGACGTGATAGTGCGTCCGGAACGCCGGGAGCAGCCGCTGGCAGAGCTCGACGTTGGGCGGCTCCGAGGAACCGGCGGCCGAGATGTAGAACGGCACCTCCCGGTTGATGTAGAGGAAGTCGTCCATCGCGACCAGGGTGCTCGGCAGGAGCGGGGTCGCCTGGATCGTCGCGCGGGGGACGCCCAGCCCCTCGCAGAACCTCAGCCAAAGTTCGGGGTGGCCGGGGGCCTTGCCTTTGGGGTCACCGGCCTCCTCGACCAACTGGTCCAGGATCATCGTCCGGAATCGGTCGTACTTGGACTCCCACGAGCAGCGCGAGAATCGCTCGGCCATCGCGAGCGGCACGCAGGCGAGCCACGGGTAGAACTGCCCGACCCAGCGCATCACCAGGGGGCGGGGCGCCTTCCCTTGCTCGAGCTGCGCGAAGAACGGGTGGGTCTTGAACGGGTGGTTGGCCATCTTGTAGCGCGTGAGCTCGCGACGGAAAGCCTCGCCCTCGAAACGGTCCCAGGGAGCCTCGGACATCGCTGTCGGGACGCGGGGGCCTATTTGGACGGGGAGGTTCCGCCGTGAACCCCGCGTTTTAAGAGAGGGGCCCGCCCGCTCGACCGATGCCCGATGCCCCGGCGACGGTGCGCGTGGTGCCGGAGTTCGGCCCCCTGAGCCGGGTGACGGTGCTGGACTCCGCCCGATTCGTTGCCGGGCCGTGGGCCTCCACCTACCTCGGGGAGTTCGGAGCCCAGGTCATCCACGTCGAGGGCCCTCCGTTCGACTATCCCTATGCCGACCCGACCCGAACCCTGCCCCCCGTGCTGCCCGAGGGAGCGCCGCCAGAGGAGGCGGTGTCCGAATCGTGGATCCAGTACTCGCGGAACAAGCTCTCGGTGGGGCTGGACATCCGCACCCCCTCCGGTCGCGCGGTCTTCCTCGACCTGGCGCGCCAGGCGGACATCTGGGTCGAATCATCCCGACCCGGGACGTACGATCGGCTCGGTCTGACCGACGCCGCCCTGTGGGAGGCCAACCGGCGCTTGACCATCGTGCACGTTTCCGGATACGGGCGGACGGGCGATCCGGATCGGCTGAACCGCCCGAGCTACGACCTGATCGGTCAGGCCTACAGCGGGTACCTTTCACTCCAGGGCCAACCGGACCCCGAACCTCCGATGCGCGCCGGCACGGCCCTGAACGACACGGTCACAGGGCTCGCGACGGCGACGGCGTCGCTGATGGGGTATATCGACGCCCAGCGGACGGGGGTCGGTCAGGCGGTCGACGTCGCGCAGTACGAGGTGTTCTTCACCCTGCTCGAGAACCTCGCCCTCGACTTCTTCACCCGCGGCGTCGTGCGGGGCCGGTTCGGCACCGCCCACGCGCGTCTACACCCGTATGATGTCCACCGCGCGCAGGACGGCTGGGTGGTCGTGGCGGCCCCTACCCTCGAGTCGTTGCGGGGGCTGCAACGCCTCCTCGGCGTCGAGAACTCGAGCTGGCTCGACTATGCGTGGCGAATGGAACATCGAGCGGAGGTCGACGCGGCGATCGCGGCGTACTGCCGGGACCGTACCTGCGAGGAACTAGAAACCGTCGGACGCACGAGCGATGTAGCGATCTCAAAGGTCTACGACGCACGGGCAATCGCCGGCGACCGACACTACGCAGAACGGGGCATGTTCCTCGAGTGGGAGGATCCGGTGGCGGGTCCGGTCAAGGGCGCGGGCGTCGCCCCGAAGTTCGGGGGGACCCCCGGCGGCGTCTGGCGGGGTGCCCCATGGCTCGGCCAGGACAACGAGCGCGTGCTCGTGGATATCCTCGGATACTCCAGGGAGCGGTGCCACTCGCTGTACGCAGAGGGGACGCTGGGCGCCCGACCCCCGAAGCTCGATCGCTCGCAGTACCCCGCGGCCGAGTACCGGCGGCACGGCCGATGAATCGCCCGGAGCGGCCCGGTGCGACGGATCCGATCGCCCAGGAGGTCGCCCAGTTCGCCGAGGGATCCCACCTCGGATCTCGTGCGGCCGAAATCGACCGCACCGCGAGTTTCCCGCGTGCGGAGTTTCGCGAGATGGGGGCGCGTGGCTGGCTCGGCCTGCACCTGCCCACCTCGGTGGGCGGCCGCGGTTACTCGTTGCCCCAGACGGCGTTGGCGCTCTACCATCTGGGGTTCCATGGGGGAACTGCGTTCGCCAAGCTTTCGCTCCAACCAGAGTTCTCGAGCGTGCTGCTGGAACACGGATCCCGAGAGCTGATCGATCGATACTTCCGCCCGCTCGTAAGCGGCGAGCTCCTGATCGGGAACCATGTCACCGAACCCTCGGCCGGGTCGGACGCCTCCGCGCTGGCGATGGAAGCGTCCCGCCGCGGCGACTCGTACCGGTTGACTGGGATAAAGAGTCAGGCGGCGTTCGCAACGATCGCCGACGCCGCGATCGTCTACGTGCACGTCTCCGGCGCTCCGGCCCGCCAGATCACCGCCGTGCTGGTCCCCCAGGATCTGCCGGGAATAACACGGCGGGCGATCCCGGATCTCGGGGAGCGCTGGATGGGTCGCGGGGAGGTGACGTACGAGGATGTCGTCGTCCCGGTCGCCCACCGGATCGGGGAGGAAGGCAAGGCGTTCGAGTATCTCCAGAGCGAACTCACGCGGGAACGCCTGCTCCTGGCGGCGATCTACCTCGGGGTTGCGCGTGCCTCGTGGGAGGAAACGATCGAGGACGTCGGGCAACGCGTGGCGTTCGGCCGGCCCCTCGCCACCCAGCAGGCCGTGGCGTTCCCATTGGCCGAGGATTGGGCGCGCCTCGACGCCGCGTGGCTCTACACGAATTCCGTCCTCTCCCGACTCGGAGCAGGCGAAGAGGTCGGCGCCGAGTCGGCGCTCGCCAAGTGGCTCTCGGTCGAGGCCGCCCTCACCGCGATCGATCACGCCATCCAGTTCCACGGTGGCGCCGGCTACTCCTCGTCGCTCGCGCACGAACGGCGGTGGCGCGACGTACGGAGCGGACGGATCGCCCACGGTCCGTCGGAGATCATGCTGCGCGTGGCGTCTCGCCGGCTCTGGCCCCCGCCCGCCCGAGTTTAACGGTGCGGCTCGCGTGGGGGCGGGATCGGAGGAACACTTTTCCCGGCCGGGGCCGGCGGTCGAGGGGGGCGAAGTGCCCATCCGAGGCCGAGCGCCGTGCCGCCCGCGGAGGCCAGCGGGACCAGCCACCCGACGAGCGTAATGGGGGCCGGGCCACTGTTGAGCGGGGACGGACGGAGACCCTGGGGGATCGTCGGAATGGAGATGACCACGAGGATCGTCGAGGCGTTCGCCACGACGCCAAAGGCGTCGGTGACGGAGACCGCCACCGGGAACGAGCCGGACTCCATCGGCACGCACGTCAGGTTGGCTAGGCCCGCGAACGCGGGGCTGCAACCGGGCGGCAGTTCGGTGAACGTGAAGGTGAACGGCGGGGTCCCGCCGGTCACCGCCACGAGCCAGTCGACCGAATCCCCCGGATGCACCGGGATCGGGACGCTCGCGACGAGGGAGGCGACGGGACGGGGGTGGATGTTGACGAGGACCGCGGCCGCGCCGGTGAGCCCGGCGGCGTCGCGCAGCGATGCCTCCACCTCGAACGTTCCGGAGAGGGTGGGGTCGCACTCCCAGTGGGTCTCATCGGAGCTCGAACAGCTGAATGGAGCGCCGGAGAGCGCCACCGCGTAGGGCGGGGTGCCGCCGGACGCAGCGAGCGTGAGGGCGAAGGGAACACCCACGTCCGAGACGCCGCCCGAGGAAGCGGTGAGGTACGCGACGAGGGGCGCGATGACGACCGAGATCCCCACCATCGCCGTCGAGGTGGCCCCGGCAGAGTCGACCACGGAGACCGACACGAGGTCGGTGCCGGGAGTGGCGAAGACGAAAGTCTGGTACGCGGCGTTGGCGGCGTTGCTGACCGGCGACCAGTGGTAGAGGTACGGGGCCGTACCGGTGAGCCCGACCGTGGCCGAGACGTTCACGGGTGCCCCCGCGGCCACCGGCTGCGGTGCCGCCGAGAGGGAGACGGCGAGCGCGGGATGGATGGTGACGAGCAGCGAACCGTTCTGGACCTCGCCGAACTTGTCGGTCGCCGAGGCGTCGATCACGTGGAATCCCGCCGATGTGAAGACGTGCTGGACCGCCGCGCCCGAGGCGTTGGAGCCGTCGTCGAACCTCCAGGCGTAGGTGTACGGCGGGGTGCCGGTGCCGCTGACGGAGACCGACAGGTTGACCGGGGTGTTCGCGTCCCACTGCGTCGGGCCGCTCACCTGGACGGGAGAGAGTTCTGGGTTGATCGTGACGTTGGTGTAGGCGATGTCGGACTCATTGAGCGGGTTGACGACGGTGACCTCCAATTGGAAGACCCCGGCTTGGGTCGGCTGGCAGATAAGTATGGTCGCGTTCTCGGAAGAGCATCCGGCGGGTAGACCCGCGTACGACACTACCGGGTCGGTTAGGTTGCTCACCACGCTGGTCAGGACCGTCAGGGGCATCTCCAGGTCCAGCGTCGACGGGTCGGTGGTGAAGTTGGTGATCAGCTTCGGCCGGGCGAGTGTGTCGATGGCGCCGGTGCCGCCCGAGCTGTGCCAGTGGAGGTTCCACGCCCAGACCTGGTAACTGATCGGCGTGGAAGGCGGGAGCCCGTTGATCACGAAGCGGCTCGCAGAGGCGGGGACCGAGGCGGACGAGAACGCCGAAGAACCGCCGACGGTCCAGAGCACGGTGTAGTTCACCAAGGGATACTTACCCGTGGTCGGGGGCGCCCAGGTGACCGTCAACGAGTTGGACAAGGCCCTCGCGGCGAGCTGGGTCACCGCCCCCGGCGAGGTCGGCTGCGCCAGCGGTGCGGCGGAAGGATACGGGAACTCGGGGGACCCCAATCGCCAGCTCCACCAGACCGTGCCGACCCCGGCCCCGCCGGCGGTCCCTTCCAGTGGACAATAGCTGTCCACCT
>JAKIWD010000085.1 GCA_022750205.1 Thermoplasmata archaeon | reverse complement strand
CCGCCTCGCTCTACGGTTCGTGCCGGCAGTGCAACGTCCCGCGGACGCTCGACGAGATCGCGAGCAAGTCGCGCATCGGGCGCAAGGAGATCGGCCGCACGTACCGGTTCATGACCCGCGAGCTCAAGCTCAAGCTCATGCCCACCCGGCCGCAGGATTACATCCAGCGTTTCTGCAGCGAGCTCAAGCTCAAGGGAGAGATCCAGACCCGGGCCAACGAGATCCTCAAGGAAGCGACGGAGCGCGAGCTCACCAGTGGCCGGGGACCGACGGGGGTCGCGGCCGCCGCGATCTACATCTCCTCCGTCCAGTGCGGCGAGCGCCGGACCCAACGGGAGGTCGCCGAGGTCGCCGGCGTCACCGAGGTCACGATCCGCAACCGCTACAAGGAACTCACCGAGAAGCTCGGCTTGCGCGTCATGCTCTAGGTCCCCCGGCGCGCAGCGCTCCCCCGGACGGCCCTTGGCCCCTGCGGGCTCCGCGAGTTTGGACCCGGAGCGCCCCGCCGGCACTCGTTCTGGTGCATCCGAGCTGGACGCCTCGACCTCCTGTCGCCCACCGACCGCGGGAGGCCTGCGGCACCCCCAAGGACCCAACAGGTGGGCGGTCCACGGAACGGTCGGCCCTCGCGTTGGACGAACTGGCGTGATCGGGGGCGACGCAGTGAGACTCCCTTCCGCCATGCTCTTCTAGCGCGACGGCCGTACTTTCCCCGATGGCACGCGTGCTCAGCCTCGCGGTATTCCTCTCGGGCGAGGGCACCACGTGCGACGCGCTCGCCGACCAGTCTGCTGGAGGGCACCTCCCGGCTCGTATCGCGCTCGTGCTGTCCGATCGCCCCCACGCGCCCGGAATCGAACGGGCTCGGCATCGCGGTCTCCCGACCGCGGTGCGGCCGCTCCACGGGGTAGACCCGGGTCTCTGGTCATCCGAGATCGATGCGCTACTCCACGATAGGGGGGTCGAGCTGGTCGTACTCGCGGGATTCCTCGGAATCGTTCCGCCGGAGCTCGTTCGCCGCTGGAACGGACGGATCCTGAACGTGCACCCATCGCTGTTGCCAAAGTATGGCGGCCCGGGGATGTACGGGGCACATGTCCACCGTGCGGTCCTCGCTGACGGAGAGGCGGAATCCGGCGCCACCGTCCACTTGGTCACCGATGCGCTCGACGCAGGCCCGATCCTCCTCCAGGAGGCCGTCCCGGTGCAACCCGGAGACACTATCGACCGGTTACGGGATCGCCTGCGGCCGGTCGAAACTCGGCTGCTCTCCGAGGCGATCCGCCGGTTCGCCGAGGGAGATTGGACGCTGCCGTACCCGGTCCCCCCTGCGTCGGAGGCGGCCCGACCCTCGGACCGCGACCCGATCTAGTGGTTCGTCGGGCGGGGCCCCGGCGGGGTCGCGACCCCGAGGTCCTCGAGCCGCGTCGGACGAGCGGGAAGTTCCACCTTAACGAGATGCTTGGTGGTCTTGGGGGGAAAACGGCCGCCGCGCCGGGCGATGTCGAGCACGTCTCGCTTGGTGATGGCCGGACCAGGCTGCCAGCGCTCCAGGTGCACGGACGCTCCCTCGTAGTCGATGAGGTACGCCGGGATCCGGCTTGCCCCGAGCGCCTTCAGGGCCGCGAAGCGGTGATGGCCGTTGAGGATGACGAGCGAGCCGCGCGCGACCAGTATGGGGACCTCCACGACGCCGGACGCGAGCATCTCGTGCCGGAGTCGCTCGACGTGCGGGGGACGGATCTCCTCGTGTTCGAGGAGCGTCTCGATCGGCAACAAGGCGAACTCGACCCCGCCGTTCATGCGGCCCTCCCGGCAGACAACTGCTCGAGCGCCCGCCGCACGAAAACGCCGGTCATCTTCTTGCGATATCCCGGGTCGAGAAACGTATTGTGGACCGGACGGACCGCGCGCACCGTCGCGTCGGCCAGCTGGCGGATCCGATCGCTCGTCAGCGCTTGGCCGACCAGCGGCGCCGTGAGATCGTCCATGCGCCGGGGGTACGTTTCGAGCCCGCCAAGCGCCAGCCGCAGTTCCACCACCCGGCCCTCGTCCAGCCGCAGTGCCAGTGCGACGCCGAGCTCCGGGAAGTCGAACGAGGGTCGGATCCGCAGCTTTCGATAGGTCGCCGGAAGGCCCCTCGCCCCGGGGGGGAGGTGCACGCCGACGAGCAGATCGCCGGCGGCGAGATGGTGCCGCTGGATCCCATCCCCACCGGCATCGTACAGCGACGCGAGCGGCAGACGTCGTCGGCCGCCGGGACCTGCGACCTCCACCTCGGCGTCGAGGACGAGCAGGGTCGGTGCGAGGTCACCCGAGAACGTCGCGTAACACCGTTCCTTCTGGGGAACGACGTGGCATCGGTCCCCGTCCGCCTTCAGGCAGAACCCCAGGCTCTGCCGCCAGGGAAAGCTCTGGTTGAAGAAGAAACAGCGCGTTTCCACGAGCAGGTTGCCGGCGACGGTGGCACTCGCGCGCACGAGCGGGGTCGCCACCTGCCGGACGGCCTCGGCGACACCCGGGTACGTCCGGGTGAACGTCGCGTCGACCTCGAGGTCCGCCAGCCTCGTCATGCCCCCGATGAGCTCCAGCGAGTGCTCGGAGAGCTCAGCCACGTCCCAGAGGGCGACGAGGTTGGGCTTGAGGTTGAGATGCATCTTGTAGTTCGGCAGTAGGTCGGTGCCCCCCGCCAGGTAATCGAAGTGCGCCGGGCCCAGCGAAGTAGCGAGCGCCACCGTCTCGTCCACCGTCTGGGGCCGGTGGAGCTCGAACGGGTCGAGGTGCATCAGTCCACTCCCTTCCAGCCCCGCCCTTCCGTGCGACGTCGCTCGATCCCCCGCACGACCTTGTCGGGCGTGATCGGGAGATCGTAGAATCGCACGCCGATGGCATCGTACAGCGCGTTGGCCACCGCCGGGAGCGTCGCCACGAGAGGCCCCTCCCCGGCCTCCTTCGCGCCGAACGGTCCCTCCGGGTCGTCCTCGCCCACCAGCAGCACCTCCACCTCGGGCATCTGCTGGGGCATGGGGATCTTGTACTCGAGAAGAGAAGGATTCAGCAGGCGGGCGCCACGGTAGTTCATAGATTCGCCCATGAGCTGGCCCAAGCCCATGTGGATCGACCCTTCGATCTGGCCCTCGACCGCCAGTCGGTTCAGGGGCCGGCCACAGTCGAACGCCGCCCAGACCTTCTCGACGTGATAGACCCCGGTCTCGACGTCGACCTCCACCTGCGCTACGTAGGCGGCGAACGAGTACGCCGGGGAGGTTCCGGCCCGCGCCCCCTTGTACGTCCCGCCCATCGGTGGAGTGGTGTACGAGCCCGAGGCGAGCAGGGCTCCCCCGCGTTCCATTGCCTTCTCCAGGGCCGCCTCGAAGGTGACGCCCACGTTCGGCCGGTGGGCGACCTCGTAGCGCTCGAGGCCGACGACGAATTGGTCGGCGGGGTACCCCGTGATCTCCGCCGCAGCCGCGAGGAGCTGGTCCCGCAGCCTCTCGGCGGCCTGGCGAGCGGCGTTCCCCATCATGAACGTCACCCGGCTCGAATAGCTCCCCAGGTCGACCGGACTGACGTCGGAGTCGACGCGCTGGACGTGAACGCGGACCAGGTCGACCCCGAGCACCTCCGCCACGATCGCCGCGAGCAGCGTGTTCGATCCTTGACCGATGTCCGCCTGCATGCAGTGGACGGCGATCCCCCCGTCCATGTCGACCTTCAGATGGACCGTGCACTGCGGCATCTTCGGGGTGAAGTGGATCGGGCTGTTCGAGCCGGAGATGTAGAAGCCGCATCCCAGACCCACGCCGTGCCCGTAGGGCAGGCGCCGCAGCTTTTCCGCAAAACCGCTGCGACCGGTCGACGCATCGAGGCATTGAAGGAAGGAGGTCGAGGTGATCCGGAACTGGGAGATCGTAGTGGAGTGC
Source organism: Thermoplasmata archaeon (assembly GCA_022750205.1). Taxonomy (GTDB): domain Archaea; phylum Thermoplasmatota; class Thermoplasmata; order Lutacidiplasmatales; family UBA184; genus Lutacidiplasma. Next base: position 5,345 of record JAKIWD010000085.1, on the reverse strand, counting down.
GGCGCGAGCGCATTGCGGCGCCGCAGTTCGGCCGGGTCGATCTTCAGCTGTTCGGCGAGCTCGTCGAGGGCGACCTCGATCGCATAACGAACGTTCGTGCCGCCGTGGGCGCGCATCGCGCCGTTCGGCGGACGATTGGTGTACACTCGTCGGCCCCGATAGCGGAAGTTCGGGACCCGGTACGGTCCCATCGCGAACACGCCGTTGTAGTAGGTCGTCACGGTGCCGAACGAGCTCCACGCTCCACCCTCGATCACGGCTTCCAGATCGTACGCCAACAGGTGGCCGTCCGCGTCGGCGGCGATCCGTATCTCGTTCTGCGTCGGGTGGCGCCCGTGGTTCGTGAGGAAGACGTCCTCCCGGTCGAAGAGCACCTTCACCGGGCGACCGGTCTCGAGAGCGAGGGCGGCGCAGGCGATCTCGTGAGGCAGGGGGTCGGACTTGCCCCCGAATCCGCCGCCGACCTCGGGCTTGATCACGCGGATGCGGTGCATCGGGATCCCCAGCACTTCGCTCAGCGAGCGGTGGAGGTAGTGGGGGACCTGGGTCGAGCTCGTGACCGTCAGGCGGCCGTCGGGGGTCGACTCGGCGATCGTCGCCATCGGCTCGGTGAAGGCGTGGGTGACGCCGGCGAAATTGGCCCGTACGCGAACGCTGGCGGCGGCCTGGGCGAAGGCGGCATCCACGTCCCCAAAATGTTGGACGACCTCCTTTTGGATGTTGGAACCGTTCAACCCCCGGGCGTGGATAGGCTCGACCACCTTGACGAGCCCGCTCCGCGGGTCCGTATGCTCGGGCAGCGGCTCGTAGTCGACCCGGATCGCGGCCATCGCCCGCTCGGCCGTCCGCTCGTCCCGGGCCGCCACGGCCGCGACGATATCCCCGATGTACCGCGCCTTGTCGACCGCGATCGCCGTCTCATCGTGGGTGATCGGAAGCACGCCGAACGGCGTCGGGTACCGGTCCCCGGTCAGGATCGCAAAGACGCCGGGGATCTCGCGGGCGGCGCTGACGTCGATCGATCGGATCCGCGCGTGGGCGAACGGGCTCCGCAACAGACGGCCCACGAGCATCCCCGGCCGCTTGATGTCGTCGGTGTACTCCGCTCGGCCCGTCACCTTGAGCGGTCCCTCTACGTACGGGATCCTCCCCCCCAACAGTCGGTAGCTCGGGGGAGGGGGGGCGGCCGCCACGCTCAGGCCCCCGCGGAGGCGGCGAGGATCGCCTCGATGATCTTCGTGTACCCCGTGCACCGGCACAGGTTGCCGGCGATCGCCTCCACCACTTCGTCGCGGGTGGGATGGGGATGGTCTCGCAGGAGCGCGGTCGCGCTCACGATGAACCCCGGCGTGCAGAATCCGCACTGCGTCGCTCCGTGTTCGACGAACGCTCGCTGGACGGGCGATAGCCCGCTGGCCGGGGAGAGACCCTCGATCGTGGTGACCTCCCGTCCGCTAGCCCCATGCGCGAGGGTGAGGCAGCTCAGCGTGGGCCGCCCGTCGATCAAGACCGTACAGCACCCGCACGTCCCAAGGTCACATCCGCGCTTGGTGCCCGTCAGGTTGAGGTCTTCGCGGAGCAGGTCGAGAAGGATCCGCTCCGCGGGGGCGGCGATCTCGACGGACTGCCCGTTGATCCTCGTCCTAACGAGCGGTGTCGGAGGCATGCGCCGTCTCAGAACGGGCGCGCGAGCCGACACCGCGCCTAATAGGTTTCTCCGGGTGAAGCTCGCGAACGATCTCGGCGACGATGCTGACCGCGATCTCCGCGGGCCGCTCAGCGCCGATGGCCAACCCGACCGGCGAATGGACACGAGAGAGGGCCAGCTCGGATACCCCATCCCCGCGCAGTTTGGCGAACAGATGGGCCCGTTTCGCTTGGCTCGCGATGAGCCCGATGTAGTTCGGGAACCGGTCGACCGCCGCGCGAAGGACCTCGCCGTCCTTCAGGGCATCATACCCGAGAAGGTAGAGGTGGGTGAACCGGCCCGGCTCGACACGATCGAATAGCTCCGCGGCCGGAACAACGATGCGCTCGTCCGCCGACGGGAAGCGCTCCCGGCTGACCCATTCCTCTCGGTCGTCCGCGATCGAGTAATCGTACTCGAGCGTCGGCAACAGCTGAGTCAACGCGTGCGCGACGTGGCCCCCTCCCCAGATCAACAGGTTCGGTAGGGCCGGTACGTACTCCAACGCAATGTCGACGGACCCTCCGCACAGGCTGGGGATCCCGCCGGGCTTCCAGGTCGAGAGCTCGAAGTGACGCAGGTCTCCTCGATGACTATCCAGTGCCGCACGCGCCAGCGTCTTCACTTGCTCTTCGAGCGCCGCACCTCCGATCGTACCGAGCGTCGTTCCGTCGGGCCGCACCAGCATCGAGGCACCGACCTTCCCCGGGACGGAGCCGACGGCCTGTACGACGGTGCATCGGACGAACGCGACGTGCGCCTCCATCAGCCGGAGCGCCTCTTTCGTCAGGCGCCGGTCCACGTGTGCCTCCATTGGGCGGAGAAGTGTCGATAGCTCTCGGGGTCGTCCACGTTCGCAACCACGCCAGCGTCCCCGACCGCGACCCGTCGAACCTGAGGTCCGAACCCCGAGATCAACCCGCGCAGCGGAGCGTCGGGACCCAGCATTGCAAGCGCGGGTAGTACTTCCCGTCGCAACAGGATCGGGTGGCCGCCCTGACCGGCGAACATCGGGAGGAACCACACCGCGAGGGGATCTTGCGCCCGCGCGTCGGTCAGCCGCTCGAGCGTCGCGCGCTCGACGAACGGATGATCGATCGGCCAGACGAGGACATCCGTCGGGCCCTCGAGCAGTTGGATTCCGGTCTGCAGCGACCCAGTTCGCCCCGCCACCCAGCGCTCGTTGCGCACGATCCGCGCCGTCGAGCCGACCAGGGCCCGGCGGATCTCCGGGTCATGGGGACCGGTGACGACGATGACCGGGTCTGCGCCGGATTCGTCGCAGATCCGAACGACGCGCCGCACCGCCGTTTCGTCTCCGATCGCGAGGCACGCCTTCGGAAAGCCACCGTACCGGTTCGAGGCCCCGGCGGCGAGCACGATCGCGGCGGTCGAGGAGTTGTGGTGCAGGTTTCCGACCACGGTGCTCGGTTCCTTCGAGGACCCGAAGCTCTCTCTTTATATATCGCGTCTAGGTGGGCGCCGCGCGCATGCCTCATCCGGTCGATGTTCCCCCGGCGGTTCTGCTCCCCCGACTCGCTTCCGCGCTCAAGACCCGACAGGCGGTCAGCCCTCCCGAATGGGCTTCCTACGTCAAGACCGGCGTCCACAAGCAGCGCGCCCCGTCGCAGATCGATTGGTGGTACATGCGCAGCGCGTCGGTCCTGCGCAAGATCTCGCTCCTCGGTGCGACCGGCGTCTCTCGTCTCGCGGCGGAGTACGGCGGGAAGCGGGACCGCGGCAGCTCGCCGTACCACGCCCGTTCGGGTTCTCGCGCCGTCCTGCGCGAGATCGTCCAGCAGCTGGAGAAGTCCGGCTTGGTCCAACCGATGAAGAAGCGCGGGCGCCGCGTGAGCGCCGAAGGACAGAAGTTGCTCGACGCGCTCTCCCGGGACAGCCTCAAAGAGCTCGCTCAGACGCGCCCGGAACTCCAGAAGTATCTCTGAACCGATCGCCCCGAGGTCCGACGATGGCGTACGAGGGAGACCCGGAGCTTGCCGAATTGCGCAAGCGGCGCGTCCAGCAGCTCCAGGAGATGCAGGCCTCCCAGCAGGCGAACCCGTACGCGCAGGCGGCGCAGCAGGCCGAGACCGACCGTCGGGAGTCCGAACGTGCCGAGGTCCTCCGACGCCTGCTCACGCCCGAAGCTCGGGAGCGGCTCGGCCGCATTCGCCTCGCCAAGCCCGACGTCGCGAACGCCGTCGAGCAGCAGGTCATCAATCTCGCGGCGACCGGGCGGCTGAACCGGCAGGTGGACGACGCGACGTTGCGGCTCCTGCTGGAGCGGATCATGCCCGAGCGACGCGAAACGCATATCACCCGGCGGTGAACAGGGGGAGGCGGTCAACTCATGGCAAATCGGCGCAAGAGCCTCGCGCGAAAGGTCCGATTGTTCCGGGCCGTCCGCAGCAACCGGCGCGTCCCGGCCTGGGTCATCCAGCGGACGAACCGCACCGTCACGCGCCACCCGAAGCGCCGCAGCTGGAAGCGCGGCCACCTCCACCTGTAGGAACGAGCGATGGCGAAGCGGGGTTCCGGTGGCCGGGCCGAGGAGTTGGAGCGGGAGTTCGTCGTCCCCTTGCGCGCGAGCATGCATCAGCCTTCCCGCCGCCGACGGAGCGGCCACGCGCTCTTGACGGTCCGCCGTTTCATCTCGCGCCACATGAAAGGGGCCGAGGAAGACGTCTGGATCGACCCCCGCCTGAACGAGTTCATCTGGCGGCGCGGGATCCAACACCCCCCTTCCAAGGTACGCGTCAAGGCGATCCGTTTCGAGGACGGCCTCATTGAGGTCGATCTGATGGAAGGGGCGTAACACCCTGTTCCGGGAGCGACTGGTTGCCGGTCAGCCGAACCCTCTTCTCGGGAAGTCCGTACCTCGGGGTCTACCTGCGCATCGGCGACAAGGCCGCGCTCATTCCCCCCTCCACGCCCGCCTCCCTGCAGCGTGATCTCGAGCGCTGGTTCAGCGTGCCGACGGTCCGCAGCACCGTCCACGATTCCGAAGTCGTGGGGGCGTTCGTGGCGATGAACTCGCGCGGCGCCGTCGTCGGCGACGAGGTCGACGATGTCGAGCGCGCGCATCTGGAGACCCTCGCCCCGCTCACGGTGGTCCGCGCACGCCACAACGCGATGGGGAACAACGTGCTGGCGAACGACCAGGGTGCGCTCGTCCATCCGGAGTTCTCGGATGAAGCCGTCGACCGGATCGGGAGAGCGCTCCACGTGCCCGCCCAGCGCGGCACCGTCGCGGGCCTCGGCACCGTGGGGATGGCCGGTATCGCGACGAACCGGGGCGTGGTCGTTCATCCGAAGGCAACGGAGCGCGAGGTCGCCGCGATCGAGGCGGCGCTGAAGGTCCCGGTCCACCGCTCCACCGCCAACTTCGGCGTCCCGATCGTTGGCGCCTGCATCGTCGCGAACTCGCGGGGGCTGCTCGTCGGGCTCCCGACGACTCCCGTCGAGATCTCGCACCTGCAGGAAGGCCTGCAGATCTTCGATTAAGCGAGCGCGCGCGGCCTAGTGCCGCGTCTAGTGGGAGAGTTCGGGATTCCTGAACTCTAACGCAAGTACTTTCCCGGAGGGTGTGTTGCCCCCTCCTCGATGCTCCGCGTTCGCGACCTCTCCGATGAGGAGGGCCACGCTCTCAGCCGACTGG
>JAKIWD010000140.1 GCA_022750205.1 Thermoplasmata archaeon | reverse complement strand
GAAACTCCGGGTGATACTGCACGGCGAGGAAGCACGGGTGGCCGGCGAGCTCGAGGACCTCCACCCGGCCGTCGACGGAGCGCCCGGCGACGGTCAGGCCGTGCGCAGCGAACCGGTCGAGATAGTCCGGGTTGATCTCGTAGCGGTGACGGTGGCGCTCCCAGATCTCGGTCCGCCCGTAGATCCGGGCGACCTGCGAGCCGGGCTCGAGCACGACGCGTTGAGCGCCCAGGCGCATCGTGGCACCGAGGGTGGAGATCCCTTTCTGCTCCTCGAGGAGGCAGACGACCGGCTCGGTCGTGTGCGGGTCGACCTCGGTGGTGTTCGCGGTCTTGAGGGAGAGCTCGTGGCGCGCGAACTCCACGGCGGCCATCTGGAAGCCGTAGCAGACCCCGAGGAACGGCATCCGTTGGGACCGGGCGATCTCGATCGCCACCATCTTGCCCTCGACCCCGCGCGCTCCGAACCCCCCGGGGACGAGCAGCCCGTCGGAACGTTGGAGTCGCGCGAGCGCGGCCGGATTGCGCGGGAGGTCCTCGGCGTCGTACCATTGAAGATTGATGCGGCACCCCAGGTGACCCTGGCAGTGATGGAACGCCTCGATGTGCGACAGGTACGCATCGCGCAGTTCGGTGTACTTGCCGACGACGGCGACCTCGATCGAACCGGTCTCCCGGCGGTGGGTGCCGAGGAACGCCTTCCACGCCACGTGGTCGGGCTCCCGCTCGGTCAACCCGAGCTGGCGGCAGAGATGCTCACCGACGCCCTGGGCCTCGAGCACGAGCGGAACCTCGTAGATGACGGACTGGTCCGGCACCGAGATGACCGCCTCGGGCGGGACGTCGCAGAACAGCGAGATCTTCGCCTTGATCTCCGGGGCCAGCGGGGCCGGGCCCCGCGCGATGATCATGGTGGGCCGGATGCCGATCGCCCGCAGCTCTCGGACCGAGTGCTGAGTCGGCTTGGTCTTGGCTTCGCCCACCGGACCCACCACCGGAACCAGCGTCGTGTGGACGAACGCCATGTGGCCGGGACCGAGCTCGTAGTACAGCTCGCGGAGCGCCTCGAGGAACGGCATCGACTCGATGTCCCCGACGGTGCCACCCACCTCGACGAGGACGACCTCGGCGCCGGACGCCTCGGAGACCTCGCGGATCGACCGCTTGATCTCGCCGGTGATGTGAGGGATGATCTGGACGGTGTTGCCGAGGTAGTCGCCCCGGCGTTCCTTCTCGATGACGGCGCGGTAGATCTTCCCCGTCGTCAGGTTGTGCGTGCCGACGAGGCTCTGGCCGAGGAACCGCTCGTAGTTGCCGAGGTCGAGGTCGGCCTCGGTCCCGTCGTCGAGCACGAACACCTCGCCGTGCTGGTACGGGTTCATCGTCCCGGCGTCGACGTTGAGGTAGGGGTCGATCTTCACGATGGTGACGGGGATCCCGCGGGCCTTGAGGAGGCGACCGAGCGAGGAGGTCGTGATCCCCTTCCCCAGGCCGGAGATCACGCCGCCGCTCACGACAATGACCTTCATCACAACCTCCGCGGCCTCGTAATTCGGCCCTATGATAAAGCCTGTCTATCTGGGGCCTGGAAACAGTCGTTCCGCATGCCGTTCCGGCGACGCGGAGGGGCTATCACCCGCGATGGACGCGGCGGCCGCTCGCGTCGCGCTGGAACCCGCCGAACTCCGGCAGACCGGCGATCTGGGCGCCAGGAAAGAGCGGGCCGTCGACGCACACGTGGTACGGCCCGATCGCACAGGCATCGCACAGTCCGAGCGCGCACTTCATGTGGCGTTCCATGGCGAGGACGGTCGGGACGCCGCGGGCGTCCGCCGCCACGACGACCTTGCGCATCATGACCTCGGGGCCGCAGGTCCAGACGGCGTCGAACGGATGGGACTGGAGCAGGCGCTCGGCCACGTTCGTCACGTATCCGTGGAACCCGAGGCTCCCGTCGTCCGTCGCGACGTGGACCTCGGCGCCCAGGGCCCGGAACCGCTCTTCGAAGAGCAGCTCGCCGGCGGTCGTGGCGCCCAGCGCGACCGTCAACAGCCCGCCCCGCGCGTGCGCGGCGTCCGCGCCCGGCGCGAGGACCGCAGCGCCGGAGCCCCCGGCCACCACCAGTATCCGCTGGGGGGATGGATCGAACACGTTGCCGTACGGCCCGCGAATCCCGATCTGGTCCCCCACCTGGATCGACTGAACCCGACGGCTCGTCGAGCCCATCGCCTTGACGGTGACCCCTTTGAGGGGGCCGTCGACGTAGGAGAGCGACATCGGGATCTCGTCATCGCCGGGGATCCAGAGCATGACGAACTGCCCTGGAACCGCGCTCGGTGCGTACTTGAACCGAAGGGTGACCGTACTGGGGGTCTCGACGGTGCGAGACTCGACCCGACAGATCGACCGCACGCAGCGAGCTAGCGGTGGGTCGCTTTGTCTCTTTCCCTCGTAGCCGTCCGGAGAGGGAGGCCTGTCGCGCCTTCGACCCGACCCGGGTGCGCCGTGAGTGACCAGTGACCCGAAACCGCTCGTGGCCGTGATGAGGGTGATATACAACCCCGGATCGAGCCAAGACCCTCGCTCCCCCGGGCAGGGAGACCCGGTAGGGCATCGGGATTTCTGGGACGGCTCCCCGATGAACGCCACCCGGACCGGGCCACCGCCGAGGAATAGCGCGCCAACGGAGATGCTGAGGATCCGCCCCGACTTCGTATGAATCCGCCCGAACCGTCCAGAATCCTCTGAACGAGATCCTCGCCCGGACCTCCCTACCCCCGGGGGTCGGACGGCCTAGGCCGAGTGGGCGACACCGACCGCGTCAACGAGACTCGTCAGCCCCAGCTCATCCAGTCGATCGGTGAGGTCCTTGACCAGACGCCCGAAGACCTTGATCCCATCGAACGCGACGGCGGTACCGACCTCGACCGCCGAGGCCCCGGCCATGACGTATTCCAGGGCGTCCTCGGCGTTCATGATCCCTCCCACACCGATGAGCGGGATGTCGACACGCTCGTAGATCTGCCAGACGCACGCAAGTCCGACCGGCTTGATCGCGGCGCCGCTGAGCCCCCCCAGCCCGTGGGAGAGCGTCGGGCGACGGAGCGGGACGTTGATCGCCAGGGCGCGCAACGTGTTGATCGCGCTGATCGCCGCCGCCCCTCCCCGCTCCGCGGCTTCGGCGAGCCCGGCCGGGTCCTTCGAGTTCGGCGTGATCTTGGCGATGACCGGCAGGCGGACCGCCCGTACCACGGCGCGGGTGATCGCCTCCACCGATTCCGGGTCCCCGCCGACCTCGCTCCCCAACCCCTCGGCGTGCGGGCAGCTCAGGTTCAGCTCGAGCCCGACCACCCCCGTCGCGGCCATCTTGACCGCGAGCTCGGCGAACTCCGCCGCGTCGTGGGCGAAGATCGAGCCGATCACCGTCGCGCCCGCCGCCTGCGCGAGGGTGATCTCCTGCGGGTACTCGTCGATGCCCGGGTTCGGAAGGCCCATCGCGTTGAGGAACCCCCACCGCTCGTAGCTCTCCACCGTCGGGTTGGGGTAGCCCGGTCGCGGCGCCGATCCGATCGATTTGGTGATGACGCCGCCCGCCCCGTGCCCCCACGCACCGGCCAGCGAGGCGCCGCTCTCCCCCCAGATCCCGGAGGCGAGAAGGAACGGGTTCCGGAGAGAAATGCCGGCGAGTTCGACGCGAAGGTCGCTCACCGACACCGAGGACGGGGCATCCGCTTATATCGGTATGGCCGCTCGAACGACCGATGCGACTCGAACGGCTGACCGACGCCGCCCGGTCGGCCTTGGAAAAGGCGTTCGCCCGTGCCGCGGAGCTCCGCCATTTGGCCGTCGAACCCGAGCACCTCCTCGTCGCCCTGCTCAGCGACCCGCAGGGTCCGACCACCGACCTGCTCGGAGAGCTGCACGTGCCGATCGACACGCTCAAGACCCGACTGGAAGAACAGGTGTCGAAGTTGCCCACCGCCGACCACGTGGCGCCCGCCGACCAGTACATCTCGCGGACGCTTTCGGCCGTCCTCGACGCCGCCGAGGCGGAGTCGAACAAGCGCGGGGACCGGTACACCGCCCTCGAACCGCTGCTCGTCGGGCTCTTCGCCGTCCGCTCTCCCGCCCGGGACATCCTGGAGGATCTCGGCGCGACCAAGGCCGGTGTCCAGGTCGCGCTGAAGAGCCTGCGCGGCGCCACGCACCAGAAGGTCGAGCACCGCGAGGAATCCCCCCAGTACAAATCGCTCGAGAAGTACGGCCGGGACCTGACCGACCTCGCCCGGCAGCGCAAGCTCGACCCGGTCATCGGGCGCGACGACGAGATCCGCCGGGTCCTCCAGATCCTCTCCCGGCGGACCAAGAACAACCCGGTGCTCGTCGGCGAGCCCGGCGTGGGCAAGACCGCCGTCGTTGAGGGTCTCGCGCAGCGGATCACGAACGCCGATGTCCCCGAATTGCTGAAGGGCAAGCAGATCTACACGCTCGATCTCGCCGCCCTGGTCGCGGGCTCCAAGTACCGCGGCGAGTTCGAGGAGCGCCTGAAGAAGGTGATGAAGGAGATCACCCAGCGCGGCGACATCATCCTGTTCATCGACGAGCTCCACAACCTGGTCGGCGCCGGCGCCGCCGAGGGCGCGATCGACGCGGCCTCGATTCTCAAGCCGGCACTGGCCCGTGGCGAGCTCCAGACGATCGGCGCGACGACGCTCGAGGAGTACCGCAAGTACCTCGAGCGCGACTCCGCGCTCGAGCGCCGCTTCCAGAAGATCACGGTTGACCAGCCGACCACCGAGGAGACCGTCCAGATCCTCAAGGGT
>JAKIWD010000100.1 GCA_022750205.1 Thermoplasmata archaeon | reverse complement strand
CCAGTCGGCTGAGAGCGTGGCCCTCCTCATCGGAGAGGTCGCGAACGCGGAGCATCGAGGAGGGGGCAACACACCCTCCGGGAAAGTACTTGCGTTAGAGTTCAGGAATCCCGAACTCTCCCACTAGACGCGGCACTAGGCGATCTCATTCGTCCGGCGCGAACGGGTCGGCCTCGACCGCCACTTCCATCGGGGGCAGCGGCGGACGGAATCGCACAAGCAGCGCCTGGATCCGGGCGCGCAGTTCGTCCAGGCCCGCTCCGCTCTTGGCCGACACCTGCAATCGGCTGGTGCGCGTCGCGGGAAGGTCGGACTTGGTCTCGATCTCGAGGATCGGTAACTGGGGGAACTCTTCTCGCCAGCGCGCGAGCAGTCGTTCCTGATCGGCCATCGGGTACCCGCAACTCTCCGTCGGGTCGAATACGAACACGACGGCATCGACGCCATGACGGACGGCGGCCTCCGCCTCCGCCTCGGCGGGATTGGCCTGGCGGCGGCGACCCAGCACGCCGGGCGTATCGACGACCTGCAGTCGGTCGAACCCTAGGTCCGCGTGCCCGACCGCTAACGACAACGTCGTGAACGGGTAATCCGCGACCTTGGGCTTGGCCGTCGAGAGCCGCGCCACGAGCGAGGACTTGCCGACGTTCGGGAACCCGGCGATCGCGATCGTCGGGGTCTCCTTGCCGAGCCGGGGTCGTTGCTCGAGGAAGTACTCGATGTCCCGGAGCAGGCGCAGGTCCGGGTCCACCTCGCGGACGAAGCTCGCGAGCCGGCCGTAGCACTGGCGGACGATGACGGCGTACTCGTCGGTCGTCGAGGAGTTGCGCAGCGCGCGCTGCATGTCCTGTGAGAGGCCCCGGATCCGCTCGTCGGCGTGGCGCAGCCGTTGGAGCGATCGGCCCAGTTTACCCGCACCGAACGACTGGTCGACCAGCGCACGCTGCAGCTCGGAGAGCCCGGGAGCCGCGAACGGTTTGAGGCGCAGTTTGAGGTGGCGGAGCACGACGGCCGTCGAGCGGATGATCTTGAGCTGGGCGCGCCGTCGGGAGCGGTCGAGCTGGCTCTGGCCGTGGGGCTGCGCCCGGTAGGCCTTGCGGAAGGCGGCGTCCAGGATGGCGGATGACGGCGGAGCGTTGCGGTCGTGCGCGCGCGCCGCTCCTCGGTCCTCGCGTCCTTTCGTCGGCATCCGGTGCTCCTTCCCCTCGGGGTGGACGACATCGCCACACCGGGCACCCAATGGCTTTATGGGTGCCCGGGCTCGCGCGTCCTCCGGTGTCGTAAGTGGTCCGCTGGATTCCCGGTGACGCCGCCGATGAGGCCGCGATGCTCCAGGAGCTGGGGCTCCACGACATCGAGGAACTCTTCACCGACGTCCCGCGGAAGGTGCGCCTCGGTCGCATGGGCCTCGCGGCCCCCCGCGAGGAGGCCGAGGTCGTCCGGGAGGTCGACAAGATCCTCGACCGGAACCGCCCGCTCGGGAAGTTCGCCTCCTTCCTGGGGGGCCGGATCTCCTCCCGGTACGTACCCGCGGCGGTCGATGCGATGCTGTCTCGCAGCGAGTTCTTCACCTCGTACACGCCCTACCAACCCGAGGCCAGCCAGGGTGTCCTCCAGTCGCTGTTCGAGTTCCAGAGCCTGTGGGTCGAACTGACCGGACTCGATGCCGCCAACGCGTCGCTCTACGACGGATCGACGGCCGCCGGGGAGGCGATGCTCCTCGCACGGCGCATCCATGAGGGCCGCCGCTTCCTCATCCCCGCGAGCCTCCCCTGGGAGGAAAAGAGCGTCCTGGCGAACTACGGCGAGGGCATCGGGATCCGCCTCGACGAGATCCCGTTCGATCCCCGCACCGGCCGTCTGGACCTCGAGTGGGTCCGGACCCAGACGGCCGCCGGCGACGTGTTCGGCCTGCTCGCCGACCTTCCCAACGGCTTTGGCCATGTCGACGAGGGACTGCTCGACCTCAAGTCGATCCTGGGAAAGGTACCGCTCGTCGTCGTCGCCGACCCGCTCGCCCTCACGGTCCTGGCGCCTCCGGGGGAGTGGGGCGCCGACGTGGTCGTTGGGGAGGGCCAGGGGTTCGGGATCTCCCCCTCCTTCGGGGGACCGCTCCTGGGCCTGTTCGCGTGCCGGCGAGAACACCTGCGATTCGCCCCCGGAAGGATCGTCGGGGCCACGAGCGACGCCGCGGGACGTCCGGCGTACACCTTGACCCTCCAGACCCGGGAACAGCACATCCGGCGCTCCCGCGCCACTTCGAACATCTGCACGAACCAGTCGCTCCTCGCCCTCGCGTTCGTCGTGTACGCCACGACGGTCGGGCCGGCCGGACTCGCCACCCTCCAGACGCGTCTCACCGAACGCGCCCGCACGCTCGCGACGGCGCTGGGACGGGTCGAGGGGCTGTCCGCGCCCCACTTCGATGCGCCGTATCTCGACGAGTTCACCGTCGGGGTCAAGGCCGGAACGGCCGCAGAGTTCCTCGACCGGATGCGCCGCAAGAAAGTGCTCGCCGGTCACCTCCTCGCCGACCCGCGACCGGGACGAACGACGCTGGGTGGAGAATTCTTCCTCACCGCCGCGACTGACGAGACCGATGACAAGGCGATCCAGAAGTATGCGAAGGCCGCCGCGGGCGCCATGGTCTCCGCGAGGGCGGGCCGATGACGTACCGGCAGGCCCGATGGGATGAACCCCTCGTCTGGGAGCTCGCGCCTCCGCCGGCACACGCTCCGGGGCCCGCGCCGATCCCCGGCATTCCGGAACGGTTCCGCCGCAAGTCCGCCGTGGCGTGGCCCGAGCTCAGCGAGCTCGAGGTCGTCCGCCACTACACCCGACTTTCCCAGATGAACTTCGGCATCGACACGCACGCCTACCCGCTCGGCTCGTGCACGATGAAGTACAATCCGAAAGTCTCCGAAATGCTCGCCCGCCGCCCCGGGGCCGGCAACCTGCATCCGTACCAGCCCGAGGCCACGGTCCAAGGTGCCCTGGAGCTTCTGTGGCGCCTGGAGCGGGCGCTCGTGCGGATCACCGGGCTGAGCGAGGTGTCGCTCCAGGCCGCCGCGGGCGCGCACGGCGAGTACGCGGCCCTCCTGATGACCCGGGCGTACCTCCGTGACCGCGGCGAGCTGGAGCGGCGGACCGAGGTCCTGCTACCGGACACGGCCCACGGCACCAACCCAGCGTCCGCCGCCATGGCCGGGTTCACGGCGCGGGAGATCCCCTCGAAGGACGGATGCGTCGACCTCGATGCGCTGCGGGGTGCCGTGTCGGACCGCACGGCGGCGTTCATGCTCACCAACCCGAACACCGCCGGTCTGTTCGAATCCGATATCCTCGAGATCGCCCGCACGGTCCACGACGCCGGCGGGGTCCTCTACTATGATGGAGCGAACCTCAACGCGATCCTCGGGATCACCAACCCGGGGCGAATGGGGTTCGACATCGCCCACCTGAACCTCCACAAGACCTTCGCCACGCCCCACGGCGGCGGCGGACCGGGGGCGGGCGTGCTGGCCGCCGGCGACCGACTCGCGCCCTACCTGCCGGTCCCTCGCATCGTCAAGGAGGGCCGCAAGTTCCGCCTCGATTACGACCAGCCGAAGTCGATCGGGAAGCTCAAGACGGCCTACGGCAACTTCGGCCTCGACCTGCGGGCCTATGCGTTCATCCTCGCCCACGGGGAGGAGGGGCTCCGGCACATCTCCCGTCGGGCGGTGCTGAACTCGAACTACCTGGGAAAGAAGCTCGGGGCCTTCCTGCCCCGGCCGTTCCGGACGCTCGTCAAGCACGAGTTCGTCCTGTCGGGCTCGCCGCTGCGGGCCCACGGCGTGCGCACCCTCGACCTCGCCAAACGCCTCTTAGACGAGGGGGTGCACGCGCCGACCGTCTACTTCCCCTCGCTCGTGGAAGAGTCGCTGATGATCGAGTTCCCCGAAACGGAGAGCCGACGCGAGCTCGATCTGTTCGTCGACGCGTTCGACCGGGCGGTCCACGATACGCCGGAGAACCTGCACGCGGCACCGCAATCGCTGGCCGTCGGACGCGTTGACGAGGTCAAGGCCGCGCGGGAGCTCCGCCTTTCCTGGAAGGACCTGCGGACGCCCCCGGGGCCGCGCACATAGCCCCTATCTCCTCGTACCGACCCGGAGCCCCCGGTCGGGGTGGACTCCCCGTGTTCCACAGCGAAAACGTTGAAACCTACCCGCGGGTTGCGAGCGCCGATGAAGGCCCGCGTGCAGAAGATCTTCCATGCGCTGACGCCCAAGGCCGAGGCGCTCGTCCTGTCGAACGCGACCGATCCGCACCTGGATGCGAGCTTCTTCTACGTGTTCGACGTCCCGGGCGGGCTGTTCGAGGGCTCGTTCGCGATCGCCCTGCCCGACGGCACGACGCACGTCCTGAGCACGCCGCTCGAGGAAGAGAGCGCGCGCCAGGCGGCCAAGCGCGACCCGGCGATCGAGGTCCACGTCCCGCAGCGACGCGAGGAGTGGGAGTCGACCGTACGCGACCTCCTTCCCAAGTCCGGGCCGGTCGGACTCCACTTCCGGGAGCTCACGCATGAAGGGTTTCTGCGGCTCGAGAAGATCGCTCCGGGCACCGCGTGGGTCGATGCGAGCGCCGCGATCCGTCGCGCCCGGATGATCAAGGACTCGATCGAGATCGAGCGGCTAGAGAGGGCCGGCGGGATCGGTTCGAGCGTCGCCCGGGAGATCCCCGGGATGCTCAAGACCGGGATCACCGAGCTCGAGCTCGCCGCCGAGATCGAATATCGCATGATGAAACACGGAGCCTCCGGTCGCAGCTTCTCGACGATCGCGGCCTTCGGATCCCACGGCGCCGAGCCCCACTTCGCACCGGAAGACCGCAAGCTCGAACCTGGGGCCTCCATCGTGTGCGATTTCGGGGCGTACTACCGTCGCTACGCGAGCGACATCACCCGTTCGTTCCACTTCGGGACCGAGGACGCCGAGCTCAAGCGGGTTCACGAGACCGTCGAGAAGGCCCAGAGCGCCGCGCTCGCGGTCGTCCGGGCCGGCGTACCGGCCAAGCAGGTCCACCTCGCGGCCCAACAGGTGATCGACGACTCACCCTGGAAGGGACGCTTCACCCACGGGCTGGGCCATTCCATCGGTCTCGCGGTCCACGACGGATTCTCGATGAACCACCTCATCGACGAGCCGCTCGAGATCGGTATGACCATTACCGTCGAACCGGGCATCTACCTCCCCGGGCGCGGGGGGGTCCGGATCGAGGACGACATCCTCGTGACGGAGAAGGGGTACCGGTTCCTCACGACCGCCCCGCGCGGGTACCTTGAGGTGCCCGCGTGAGATTCGGGGTTCTTACCGGCGGGGGCGACTGCCCCGGGCTCAACGCCGCCATACGCGGGGTGGTATACCGCGCCCATGTACAGGGCCACGAAGTGCTCGGTTTCCTCGACGGATGGAAGGGCGTCCGTGACGACCGGGTTCGGCCCCTGCTCCCGACGGATCTCTCCGACGCGATCACGCGCGGCGGCACGATGCTCGGTACTTCTCGGACCAACCCCTTCGCCAAGGAGGAGGACGCGACGCGCGTCCTCGCGACGCTCGACCGGCATCACCTCGACGCGCTGATCGCGATCGGGGGCGACGACACCTTGCGCGCCGCGCGCGAGCTCCATCGGCGCAACCGACCGGTCGTCGGCGTCCCCAAGACCATGGACAACGACGTGGGTGGGACCGACTGGACGTTCGGGTTCGACTCCGCAGCGACGGTGGCCGTTGACGCAGTTGAGCGGCTCCGGGACACCGCCGCCAGTCATTCGCGGGTGATCGTGCTCGAGGTCATGGGTCGGGCCGCCGGGTGGGTCGCGATGGCAACCGGCCTCGGCGCCGCCGCCGACCGGACCCTCGTGCCCGAGGAGCCGTACGACGAGGCGGCCGTGATGGCAAGCATCCGGGCCGCCGTCCGCGAGCGCGGGTTCGCGCTCGTGGTGGTCTCCGAGGGGATCGACCTGGGAGGCTCCAAGGGCTCAACCGGCGCGCAGGACGAGTTCGGGCACGAACTGCTCCGGGAGCGGGGCGTGGGGGCCGCGCTCGCCAAACGGATCGAGACCGTCACGGGGGTCGAGACCCGGTCGGCCCAGATCGGCCATATCCAGCGCGGGGGACCTCCGACACTTTTCGACCGGCTGCTCGCCACGCGACTCGGGGTGAAAGCGGTCGACCTCGCCTTGGCCGGACAGTTCGGCCAGGTCGCCGTCCTGCGCGGAGAAGAGGTGCGCGGCGTCCCCCTCGACGACGCGATCCGGACGAACAAGCGGCTCGACGCCGGGTGGCTCGACCTCCTGCACACCTTTGACGCCCGCTAGATGACCGCCGTTCGCGCACTATGGTACACGCCCGGGGTGCTCCATGTCATCGACCAGCGAGCGTTGCCCGGCCGCCGCCGAGTACGGCACTTGCGAACTCCGGAAGCGGTCGCGCGAGCGATCCGGACGCTCACGGTGCGCGGAGCACCCTGCATCGGCGTCGCCGGCGCGTACGGGATGGCACTAGCGTCTCGAACGCGCGGGCGCACTCGGGCGGCGAGTGCGCGCTTGCTGCTGGCCACCCGACCGACGGCCCACGATCTCTCGGTGGGCGTGGAGGTCGTTCGACGGGCGTGGGTAGCAGGGGAAGAGACCGAAACGGCCGCGGAACAGTATTGCGCGCGAGTCGTGGAGGAATGCCGCCAGATCGGGGAAGCGGGCGCTCGCCTGTTCGCCCATACCCCCCGCGTCTTAACCCACTGCAACGCGGGGGCGCTGGCGACCGTCCAGTGGGGAACGGCGCTCGCTCCCTTGCGCGTCGCTCACGATCGGGGGGCGTCGCTCTTCGTGTGGGTCGACGAGACCCGGCCGCTCCTCCAAGGGTCGCGACTGACGGCTTGGGAACTCGCCGAGGAGGGGATCCCGCATGCGGTGATCGTCGACAACGCGGCGGGCCACTTCATGCGCACGGGGGCGGTCGACGCGGTGATCGTCGGCGCGGATCGGATCGCCCGAAATGGCGACGTTGCGAACAAGATCGGGACCTACGAAAAGGCCGTCGTCGCCCGGGAGAACGGTATCCCGTTCTACGTCGCGGCTCCCTGGAGCACCTTCGACCCGAAGCGGGCGAACGGCTCCACGATCCCTATCGAGGAGCGCGACCCCGAGGAGGTGCGCGGAAGAGTGGGCCCCGCCCACATGCCTTCGAGCAGCGCCGCTCGGAATCCGGCGTTCGACGTGACGCCAGCCCGGTACGTGACCGCGTTCATCACGCCCGCGGGCGTCGTCCCTCCCCGCCGCTTGGCGGCGTGGCTGCGCACGCACCTCCCGTAGCGAGCCGCCGCCGCCACTTTCTTATCTCCGGTCCTCCCCTCCCCGCCCCGTGTCGAACGCGGTCCCGCGAGCGGGCGCGATCCTTTCGTTCATCGGCGGGATCTTCATCCTGCTCGGGGGGCTGCTCGAGGCCGCGGTCGGCGCGATCCTCTCGGCGTTCTTCGGGTCGGCCGGTCACATCCTGTTCGTGGGCCTCCCGATCGCGCTCTTGATCCTCGCCCTTTCGGTCCTGCTGTTCGTCCTTCCCCGGCTGCACGTCGCCTGGGGGATCCTCATCGTTGTCCTCGCCTTCCTTAGTTTACCGTTCGATTTCTTCGGGGGTTTCGTCATCGGTTTCCTGCTGTGTTT
>JAKIWD010000125.1 GCA_022750205.1 Thermoplasmata archaeon | reverse complement strand
TCGCCGAGCTCGCGGAGTTCGATTGGCACGGGTTCCAGCACACGCCCGATGCGTCCCTGGTCGCCGACTCGCCGGAAGAGGATGCCCGCGTTCTACGGGAGATCTTGGAGGGTCGGCTGGGCCGCTACCTGAACGAGGCATCGACCGCGCTTGTGGACGGCGAGGGACGCCTTGCCGCTTTCCTGCTCACCTCTGAGCAGAACCCGCGC
The DNA here is from genome assembly GCA_022750205.1 of Thermoplasmata archaeon. Taxonomy (GTDB): domain Archaea; phylum Thermoplasmatota; class Thermoplasmata; order Lutacidiplasmatales; family UBA184; genus Lutacidiplasma. The sequence goes on along the minus strand of JAKIWD010000125.1, from coordinate 5,745 downwards.
CGCGCGGTGTACCTGGACCTGGTCGTTCGGCCCGAAGCACGGCGGCAGGGGGTGGCGCGCTACCTGCTAAAATGGGGCGCCCGGTCGCTCGCGGGCCTCGGCCACAGCGCCGTGCGCCTCTGGGTGAGCGAGGCGAACTCGGCGGCCCGGACTCTCTATGATTCGATCGGCTTTCGCCCGGTAGGACGCGCAGTGATCTACCGGTTCGGCGGCGACTCCGGCGCGTCGCAGGCGCACCGGTCCTTGTAGGCGCAGTCGCGGAACATCCAGCCGGGGCATGCCACGAGTTCGCCGGATCGCGCGGAGGAGAGGGCCTCTCGCAGCGCCTGTTCGCGCGACCGCCCGACATCCGCGACGAGGGCCAGTGGATCGAACGTGACCTCGAGCGGCCACACCGCCTCGGCGAACGTCGGCGAGAGCTCGTAACCAAGGATCAACCACCCCCGCCCGGCGCCGACGGCGGCGCAACGCAGCCCGAGCTCGAGGAAGTAGTGGGGCTGGGCGGACAATAACCCGCTTGGAGTTCCCCGGCGAGCGGAGCGACTGATCTTGATCAGGTACGGCGCCCCACTGAGGCAGGGCACAGGCTCGGCGATCGGCCCGTGGAGCGCCCGACGCCGAGTTACGGTGCCGAGAGCGCCCGACTCGATCCACTCGACGATGTCACGGTACAGCTCGTCCCGAGCGGCCGATCGCTGCCAGCTTGGTGGGGGCCCCTCCGGCGAGGGCGATGTCCGCTGGAAGTAGGTACGCCGGGGGAACAGCAGATCCGCGTACTTCCGGACCACCGTCTCGCGGGGGTTCGGCGCCGCCCGTACCGCCGCCTGCAGACCCGCCGTGCGCGCGTCGTCCGCCGCGAATCGAACCAGGTGCCGATCCCCGAGGGCAGGGAGCGGCTCCTCCGTTCCCGAGCAGGCGCAGATCGCAGCGGCCCGGAACTCGCATCCCCGCTCGAACCAAGGGCATCGCGGTAGCCCGGCGGGGCTCGCGCTCGCTTCGGAGAGGCGCAGCTGGTCCGCGCGCCGGAGCATCTCGCCCCAGATCGCCTCGATATCGCGAAACTCCACGTCGACCGCGACCCCCTCGATCGCGGCGCCGGCCTCGGTCCGCACCACCCACAACCGCCCCCGTGGATTCTGGGTAAGTGCGCAGTACATCGCGAGCTGCTCGACGTACTGGGGGCGAGCGCCCGCAAGGGACCCCAGCTCGGGGAGCGACCCCGTCGTCTTCAGCTCGATCGGGACGTCCTCGACCAGGTCGATCTGCCCGACGATGCCCTCGCGCCGGACCCGGACCTCCAGGTTGTCATCGCCGGAGGCGAGGAGTGCCCCGAGCTGGGCATGCAGCTCGCGTCCATCCTCTAACCGCAGCCGTTGCTCCTCCGAAGGGGGTAGCGGGTGGCGACGCCGATAGTACGCACTCCTCAGATCGAGCAGCTCGGTCACGCGGACGGTGCGTGGCTCGATGACGCCGCCCGTCGCGGACGGACGCCCCTGGAGCAACTCCTCTCTCAGCTGGAGACGGACCGTGGCGCGCCAATCCGGCTCGACGGCGCGTGACATGCTCCGCGATGGTGCCCGATGCTTAACGGATTGGCGTCCGCCGGGCGCGGCACCGTTTTGACGCCGAGGCCGATGGTGCGCCGTGGACGTCGTCCGGACGGGTCCGTTGGTCGTCGGGAGCGGGATCGCCGGCCTGTACGTCGCGCTCCGCGCCCAAGAAGCGGGTCTGCGGCCGATCATGGTGACGAAGTCGCGGCTCGAGGAGTCGAACACGCGCTACGCCCAGGGAGGGATCGCCGCGGCATTGGGCGCCGACGACAGCCCCGCGCTGCACCTTCGGGATACCCTACGTGCCGGCGCCGGATTGGTCGACCGGGCCGCGGCCCGGCGACTGACCGAGGACGCCCCGGCGCGGATCGCGGACCTGGTCCGGTATGGGGTTCCGTTCGACACGGTCGAGGGCCAGATCGCCCTCGGCCGCGAGGCGGCCCATTCGCGGGCACGGATCGTCCATGCCGGTGGGGATGCCACCGGCTTGCAGATCGAGGAGACCCTCCGGCGCCGTGTCGGGGACGCCGGGATCGAGGCGCGCGAGCGCACCGTCCTGCGCCGCCTCGAGCGCGGGCCGGGGGGTCTCCCTCGTGTCACGCTGAGCCGCGACGACGGTTCAGGCGTTGAGATCGTGGAGGACCGCCCGGTCGTGCTCGCGACCGGCGGGGCCGGCAGCCTCTACCGGGAGACGACCAACCCTTCGGTCGCGACGGGCGAGGGGGTGGCCATCGCCTGGCGGGCCGGCGCACTGGTACGCGACATGGAGTTCATCCAGTTCCACCCCACGGCCCTCGCACTCCCTGGCTCGCCCCGCCATCTGATCACCGAAGCCCTGCGGGGAGAGGGTGCGCTCCTGCTCAACGCCGCCGGGGAACGGTTCATGGCTCGGTACCATCCGGACGGGGAGCTGGCGCCGCGCGACGTCGCGAGCCGGGCGATCGCCGCGGAACTGCGTCGATCGGGAGATCGCTGCGTCTACCTGGACGCGACGGCGCTTCCGCGCGACCTGCTCTACACCCGGTTTCCGTCCATTTGTCGGTTCCTCGCCCAGCACGGTCTAGATCCGTCCCGGGACCGCATCCCGGTGACGCCCGTGGCCCACTTCATGATCGGCGGCGTGGCCACCGACCTGGACGGCCGTTCGTCGTTGCCGGGACTCCTCGCCTGCGGCGAGGTCGCCTCGACGGGCGTGCACGGGGCCAATCGGCTCGCCAGCAACTCCCTCCTGGAAGGTCTGGTCTTCGGCGAACGCGTGGTCCGCGCGCTGGAGCAACCGGGGCCCGGCGGACCGGCCCGACCGCGCCGGAAAGTGGTCATCGCGGCGATCCAGGGTCGCGGCGAGGGGGCCGACCCGGCGGTCATCGAGCGGGTTCGGGATCTGTTGTGGGAACGCGTGGGGATCGTGCGCAACGGGATCGTCCTCGCCCAAGCCGCGGGAGAACTGGAACGCACCGCGCTGGCGACCGAGCCCTCCGACGGCGACGTGCTACCCGGGACCGGCGCCAACGCCGTGATCACCGCCCTGCTCGTGACGCGGGCGGCCTTGAGCCGCGTCGAAAGCCGGGGGGCTCACTACCGGACCGACTTTCCGACGACCGCCCCCGGATGGCGGACACACCTGGGGCTCTTGCGGGCGGGCCCATAGCCCGGCTGGCCTTATTTCCCCCGGCGTTAGGGGACGTCGTGGACTTCGAGGTCCCGGAAGCCGAACGCGCGCTGGGTGAGGCGGCCGAGCGGTTCGCCCGCAAGGAGATCGCCCCCATCGCGGACAAGATGGACCGGGAGGACTACTTTCCCCGCGATGTCTTCCACAAGCTCGGCGAGCAGGGATTCCTCGGCATCACGCTCCCCGAGAGCGCCGGCGGGCTGGGCCTGAGTTACCTCGCCCAGGCGGTCGTGCTCGAGCAGATCGCGCGGGTGAGCCCCGCGCTCGCGCTCTCCGTCGGGGCCCACTCCAACCTCTGCGCCGACAACCTCGCGCGCAACGCCACCGACGTCCAACGGGCCGCGTTCCTCCCCGGGCTGGCGAGCGGAGCGGCCGTGGGAGCGATGGCGCTGACCGAGCCGGAGGCGGGCAGCGACGCCGTCTCCCTGCGGACCCGGGCCGAACGCCACGGCGCGCACTACGTACTGAACGGTTCCAAACAGTTCATCACGAACGGCCCGATCGCCGACACGCTGCTCGTCTACGCGAAGACCGCCCCGGGGCGCGGCTCGGGCGGCATCAGCGCCTTCGTGGTCACGCGGGACACACCGGGGTTCACGGTCTCCCGCAGTCTCGACAAGATGGGGATGCGCGGTTCGCCGACCGGCGAGCTCGCGTTCCGGGACTGCCAGGTGCCCGTCGAAAACTTGCTCGGGAGGGAGAACGGGGGCGTCGCGGTGATGATGAGCGGGCTGAATGTCGAACGGGCCGTTCTCGCGGCGATCCCGGTCGGCATCATGACCGAGTGTCTGGAGCTCTCGCTCCGATATGCGCGGCAGCGCGAGCAGTTCGGCCAGAAGATCGGCCAGTTCCAGCTCATCCAGGAGAAGCTGGCGAACATGCACTTCCAGCTCGAAGCGTCGCGGCTCCTGCTCTACCGCGCCCTCTTCTCGGTCCAAAGCGACCTCCTCACCGCGCGACAGAGCGCGACGGCACTGACCTTCGCGAGCGAGGCCTCGACGCGGGTGGCGCTCGATGCCATCCAGATCTACGGCGGCTACGGCTACATGCGCGACTATCCCCTCGAGCGGCTGGCCCGCGACGCCAAGCTGCTGGAGATCGGGGCCGGCACATCCGAGATCCGGCGCCTACTCGTGGCCCAAGAGCTCCTCGGGCCCGGGTTCGACCTGTCCAACGGCAAGCCCCGGTGACGCCCACCGTTCGGTATCCCGCACCCGTACGGGCCGTCCGCTTCCTCGCGCGTCCCAACCGGTATGTCGCGCGGGTGCGGGACCTCTCGGGGGGTCCGGCGTTCCTCGCGCACGTCCCGAATCCCGGTCGCATGGAAGAGCTGCTCCTCCCCGGACTCACGCGGGGATACGCGATCCCCGCCGGCGCCGTCGGGCGTCGAACGCATTACGATCTGGTATCGGTGCGACACGGCCGGTCACTGGTCTCGATCGACTCCCGGGTGGGGAACCGGATCGGCCGCCAGGCACTGGCCGAAGGTCTCCTTCCTCGGTTCGGGCCCGGACCGTGGCGGTCCGAAGCGGTGTGGGGGTCCAGCCGTCTGGACTTCGCCGCCGGCCCTGACCGCGGCGCGCCGCGGGCGCTTCTGGAGGTCAAGTGCTCGAACCTGAAGGTCGGCTCCTTCGCGCTGTTCCCCGATGCCCCCACAGTACGGGGGACCCGCCACGTCCTCGAGCTCGCCCGCGCCCGCCGCCGGGGCATCCGGGCGGGAGTGCTCTTCGTCGTCCAGCGTGACGACACCGACTCGTTCGCCCCGAACGAGGCGCTCGATCCGGCGTTCGCCCATGCCCTTCGGAGCGCGGCGCGCGCCGGCGTTCGTATCGAGGCTCACGCGGTGCGCGTGAGACCCGACCGCGTCATCTGGCACCGCCGTCTGACGGTGACGCTCGACCCACGCAGAACGTCTCTAATAGGGGCCCCCGCATACTCGGTATATAATGAGCGGTCGGCCACCGCCGTCGGGCGGGACCCCCACACTGCGCGTCGAGGTACTCAAGGAGCTCCAGCAGCTCATTGAGAACCGCGAGGCGCGGGACCGGATCGACCGGGGTCCCCTCGCGGAGACGAAGGGGCGGGAGCATTGGGTCCTCCACCTGATGCTGCGGGCCACCGAGTCGATGCAAGCGCACGTGGACACCCTGGTGGGGACCGCGTACGCCAATCTGTTGGCGCGGCTCCAGGCGATGGAGGACCGGTTGGACCGGGTCGAGGAGCTCGAGCGCAGCGGCGGCGCGCAGCTGCGTGAACAGATCGCCGGAGTTTCTCAGGGGTTCGGGGAACGCGTCGATCTCGCCTTCGACAAGGGGGTCACGCGCATCGACGAGAGCCTGAAGAACCGGCTCACGGAGGACCTCACCGAGAAGTGGAAGCCGGTCGGAGACTCCGTCGAGACGTTCGCCGAGGGTTCCCGACAGGTCCTCAAGGACGTGGCGGACACCTACCGGGTCGCCACCCAGACCCGCCTGCTCCTCAACGAGAACGCACGGAGGATCACCGACCTCGGCCGCGACATCGTCG
>JAKIWD010000069.1 GCA_022750205.1 Thermoplasmata archaeon | reverse complement strand
CGCGCAGGCGGAGGTGGAACGAGCGAAGGTCGCGTAGGTCGTACCGGCAGCCGCCACCGTGAGCAGGGCGACGACGATGGCTGAAATGCGCAGGCCACGAGGACTCGCGGTTCTCACCCCTCAGGCGAAGAGCCTCGCCGCGGAGAGGCCGATGCGGTTGATAAATGCTCGCGCCCCGCGCTCGTGGGCGGGGCCGCCGGACGACCCTGACGACACTATCTTCTACGGTCCGGCGTCTCCCGGGTCGGGGCGGCCGATGGACGCGAAGATGCTGATCAACGGGGAGTGGACCGCCGGCGCCTCGGGAAGCATGCTCGCCGTCGTAAGCCCGTACAGTGGCAAGCGAGTTGCCGAGGTTCCCCTCGGGAACCGCGACGACATGCGTAGGGCCATCGATGCGGCCCGCGATGCCTTCGACCACGGCGCGTGGCCCCGTCTGCCTCCGCGGGGCAGGGCCGAGGTTTTCCTGAAGGCGGCCGACATCCTCCGATCGCGCGCGACGGCGATCGCCGAGCTCGAATCCCGCAGCCAAGGAAAGACGATCAAGCAGGCCGCGGACGGGGACATCCCGTTCTCGATCGACAATCTGGTCTTCTATGCCGGAGCGTGCCGTACGCTGGATTCCCGGAATCCCGGAGAGTTCACCGGGGAGGGGACCACCGTCCTCCGCCGGGAACCGGTGGGTGTCGTGGGCTCGATCACTCCGTGGAACTATCCGTTCATGATGGCCGTCTGGAAGATCGGTCCGGCACTCGTCACCGGTAACACCGTCGTGCTAAAACCGGCCAGCTGGACCCCCCTCACGTCGCTGGAGCTCGGCCGGGCCTTCGTCGACGCGGGGTTGCCGGCCGGTGCGTTAAACGTCGTGACCGGCCCCGGAGCCGAGGTCGGCGACGAGCTGTGCCGGAACCCGAAGGTCGACCTGGTCTCGCTGACGGGGGACACCGCGACCGGCCGACAGGTGATGGGGTCGGCCAGCGGCACCGTCAAACGGGTGCAGTTGGAACTTGGGGGTAAGGCGCCGTTCGTGGTCTTCGCGGACGCGGACATCGAAGCGGCCATCGAAGGCGCGGTCGTCGCCGGATTCGTCAACGGTGGCCAGGACTGCACCGCGGCCACCCGGCTCATCGTGCACCGGAAGGTTCGCGACAAGTTCGTCAAGGGTCTCTTGGGACGCATCAAGACCATCCGGGCCGGGGACCCCATGTCCCGGACGACCGATCTCGGACCGCTCGTACACCGAACTCACCAGAAGCGGGTACTCGAGTGGATCGCCGTCGGTCAACGAGAGGGCGCCAAGCTTCGGGCCGGAGGAATGGCGGACCCGCACCACCGGTCCGGTGCGTTCGTCCTCCCGACGCTCTTTGACGAAGTGCACCCGGACATGCAGGTCGCCCAGAAGGAGATCTTCGGGCCGGTCCTCGACGTCATCGAGTTCGACAAGTTCGGGGAGGCATTGGAGATCGCCAACGGCGTCGAGTACGGCCTCGCCGCCTCCGTGTGGACCCGTGACGTCCACGTCGCGTGGCGAGCGGCCAACTCCCTGCGCTTCGGCGACGTCTGGGTGAACGACCATCTTCCCCTGGCGTCGGAGGCGCCGCATGGAGGGTTCAAACAATCCGGATTCGGCAAGGACCTCGGGGTCGACTCGCTCTACGATTACACCGCGGTCAAGAACGTCTATTTCGACCTGACCGGGCAGGCGCGCAAAGGCTGGCACTACCTCACCTATGGCGATCCGAGCTAGGAACTCGCCCGGGGAGGCGACCCCACCGTGAGCGGTACGCCTTCCACCTACGAAGGACGAATGTTCGTCGGCGGCGCCTGGCTACCGAGCGCGAGCGGCGAGTGGCAAGAGGTGCACGATCCCTCCACAGGATCGGCCTTCGCGCAGGTGATCCGGGGCGGTGCCGACGACGCACGGCAGGCGGTCGACGCCGCGGCGACGGCCCAAGGTCCCTGGGCGGCTACGCCGATCCACGAACGCGCGCGGCTGTTGCGCAACTTGGCCGATCGGATCGAGGCGGACCGCGAAGGGTTCGCCGTGTTGATCGCGCGCGAGGTCGGCAAACCGATCCAGGACGCGCGTGTCGAAGTGGCCCGCGCGGTCGGGGTATACCGATTGGCCGCGGAGGAGGCGCGCCAGCTCTCCGGGGAGTCTTTTCCCGCGGACGCGTACCCGTACCCGCCGGGCAACGAGCACCGCCTCCTGTTCACCGTACGGGAGCCGATCGGTGTGGTGGTCGCGATCAGCCCGTTCAACTTCCCCCTCAACTTACTCTCCCACAAGGTCGCGCCGGCCCTCGGCGCGGGCAACACCGTCGTGGTCAAGCCTGCGTCCGCGTGTCCGTTGACCGCCCTGCGGCTTGCCCAGGTCGCCGCTGCCGCCGGGGTCCCCCCCGGGGTGCTGAACGTCGTGCCGGGCCCCGGAGGGGCGGTCGGCGACGCCTTGATCGACCACCCGGCGACCCGGCTCGTCACCTTCACCGGGTCGACCGCGGTCGGGAAAGGGATCGCCGAACGTGCCGGCCGCCACGCAAAGCGGGTCCTCTTGGAGATGGGGGGGATGGACCCGTTCGTGGTCCTGGAGGACGCTCCCCTCGACCTGGCGGTCGCGGCGGCGACTCGCGGTGCGTTCGCCTTCTCCGGCCAGGTCTGAACGGCGTCTAAGCGCCTGTTCGTGGCCGAGGGTGTCGCCGACCGGTTCGGCAAGCAGCTGGCGGAGACGGTCGGGAAGCTCCGGCTCGGTCCAGCCCTATCGGAGGAAACTCAGGTCGGGCCGGTCATCGGGCCCGAGACGCTCGACCGACTCGACCGGCTGGTCGCCGACGCGCGGGATCGGTCGGCCAAGGTCCTGACCGGCGGAGTGCGGGCGCCGGAACTGGGTTCCGGCTGGTTCTATCGGCCGACGGTGTTGGACGGAGTCGGACCCGAGGCCCATGTGGCGCGCGAGGAGCCGTTCGGCCCGATCGCTCCGATCCTGCGGTTCGGGGATCTCGATGACGCCATACGGATGGCCAACGCGAGCGTCTACGGCCTCCAGGCGTCGATCTTCACCAATGACCTTCGCAGCGCTTTCCGGTTCGCGCGGGCCGTCCGCGCGGGTGGGGTGCACATCAATGACCCGACCACCCTGCGATGGGATGCGCTCCCGTTCGGTGGGGTCAAGGAGAGCGGCATCGGCCGAGAGGGACTGCGGTCCGCGATGCATGAGATGACGGACGTCAAGCTCGTGTCGATCAACTACGGCTAGACCCAGCCCCTACATGCCAGGGGGTGGCGGGGGACGAGCGTCGTCCGGGGGCGGAGGAGGGCTCTGGCGAGCCGTGACCCTGGTGGGGGCAGCGCTCGCCAGATACTCGACCTTCTCCCGTTGGCGCGCGCGGACCAACAGTAGGCCGGTGATGGCGAACCCGACGACGAGAATCGCGACAATGACGCCCCAGTCGGTCGTCGTGAGCGTGCCGCTCGACACCGGGGTCGACGCGGGCGTGACTTGGACTACCGCGTAGACCGCGTTCGAAGCGAACCCGACCGCGTCCAGGACCGTGACCGAGACGTTGTACTCCTGGGCGACGGTGGGCTTACAGGCGACGATCGAGGTGTTGCCGGCACACCCCGCGGGAAGGCCCTTGAACACGTAGGTCAGCGGAGCCGTGCCGCCCCCCGCCACGACGGTAAACGTCACCGTCTGATTCACGCTGACGCTGGGCGCGCTCGAGGTGATCGAGGTTACCGTGGGATCGGTGTTGACGGTGATCGAGACGGCGGTCGCGGTCCCGGACTGACCATCGGAGAAGTCCGTCACGCTCGCCGAGAGGGAGAAGGTTCCGGTCGCGGTGGGGAAACACGTGTAGTTCGACGCGTTCTCGGTCGTGCAGTTTGTCGGCAGTCCGGCCCACTGAAACGTGAGATTCGATGCGTTGCCGGAGCCTCCGGTGATGGTGGAAGTGTTGACCGCCGCGTTCAGGGCCTGGCCGACATCGAGGGTGCTCGTGTTCGTCGTGAGGGCGGGGACGCCCAGCGCCTCGGACCGAACCCCCGCGATCCCAACTCCGTGCGCATGAGAGCCGGGAAGCGGGGGAAGGGCCGCCGCGGATTGGGCGACCACGACCAGCCCGACAATTAGGAATGCACGGCAAAGGCGGCGACGGGAGGTGCCGGGGCCCTTCCAGTTGAGCGCGGTTGAACGGAACAACGACGCACCTGTCCCGGACAAGAACTAGGGTAAGAAAACCCTGCCGACGGTGGGTCGACCGTACGAGGCACGGATGCCCCCGCGTTGCCCCCGAGACCCGCCCGCATCGGGGAACGTCGGAACGCGGATCATTCTCCGGGTCCGAGCCGGGGACCCGGAGGTGGTCCTCCCGGTAGGGGCACGTGCGGCGGCGGAAGCCGCGGATCGCTCGTCGCCAGCTTCGGGTTCGGGAAGGGAAGGTGTCCGACCGCCGGGCCCACCGGACGGGGTGCTCCGTGGATCCCGTCGAGCTCGTCCAGGGAGTCGGCGAACACCCCCATACCCCGCTCGAGCAACTCGTCCTCCGTCGTCAGGGGCGCCATGAACCTCAGGACTTGGTCATAGCTGCCACACGTATGCATCAGAAGTCCGCGGCGAAACAGCTCCTCCCGCATGGCGCGCCCGCGGTCTCCCCACGCCTCCTTGGTCCGGCGGTCCCGGACGAATTCGACGCCGATCATGAAGCCCTTGCCCCGAACGTCTCCGATCGATGTGTGGGAATCCGCGAGGCCACGGAAGCGTTCGATCAGCTTGGCGCCCTTCCGTGCGCTCCGAGCGATGCAATCGGTTTCGCGAAGTTCCCGAAGCACCTCCACTCCCACGGCGAGGGCGAGTGGATTGCCGCGGAAGGTGCCCAAGTGGAACCCCTTCGGAAGGTCCTTGACGAGGTCGTCGCGGTACGCGACCAGCGAGAGCGGGATCCCCCCGCCGATCGACTTCGCGATGCAGAGAATGTCGGGGGTGACGCCAGAGTGCTCGACGGCCCACATCTTGCCGGTCCGCCCGAGCCCGGTCTGGATCTCGTCGGCGATGAGGAGGATCCCGTGCTTGTCACAAAACTCCCGCAGCAATGGGAGGAAATCGTCGGGAGGCACGACATATCCGCCCTCCCCGAGGACCGGTTCGACCAGCACCGCGGCGAGTTCGTCAACTCCGGAATGCGGCTCAGAAGCGAGGTGTTCGAGGTAGTCGATCACTCCCGCCGCGCTCTCGGCGTTCCCGAGGACCGGACGGTAGGGGTTCGGGAAAGGGACCCGGACCACGTTGCCTCCCCGGAACGCGCTGGTGGCCCGGTACCGGCGGCCGCTCGTCAGGTTCACCGCCCCGCCGTGCACGCCGTGGTACGCGCCGGAGAACGTCACGGTCCCCGATCGCCCGGTGGCATTCTCGGCGAGGTTGACCGCGGTCTCGACGGCGTCCCCGCCGGTCACGGTGAAGAGTACGCGCGCGTGATTGCGCAGCGTCCCGGGGAGAGAGCCCACCAGTTCCTCGAGGAACTCGACCCGGGCCTCGGTGGGGAGTTCCAGCGAATGCCACACTCGATCGGCCTGTCGAGCGAGGGCTGTCGTCAGCCGCCGGTGGCGGTGTCCCAGATTGAGGACCGAGACCCCCGCGACCCAGTCGATGAAGCGGTTGCCGTCCGCATCCTCGATGGTCGAGCCTTGGGCGGCCGAGATCGCCATCGGGAAGTAGCGCGAGTAGACGACCGCGTCCGTCTCCAAGCGCGCCTGACCGGCGAGGAGCTGCCGGGATTTCGGCCCCGGGGGCGGGACAAGGATCCGAGGGGCGTCCGGGTAGCTGCGCCAAGAATCGGTCATGAGCGCCTGTGACCGAGAGGAGGAGCCCCCGTGGCGATATCAACGCTCCGCTGGTTGTGCGCCGAAGCTTGTCAGGCGAGCGCCAAAACCAGCGCGTGGTGACGACCTTCTTTCGCGTGTAGAATTCGACCGCGTCACGGCCGCCGGCATGCAGATCGCCGAAGAACGACCCCTTCCACCCCACGAACGGAAAGTACGCGGGCGGGGCGGGCACTCCGACGTTGATCCCGACCATGCCCACCCCGATTTGACGACGAAACTCTCGGGCCGAACCGCCGTCACGGGTGAAGATCGCGGCGGCGTTCCCAAATCGGGACCGGTTCGCCACCGCGATGCCGTCGGCGAGGGTCGGGACTCGGATCACCGATAGAACGGGACCGAAGATCTCCTCGCGGGCGATGGACATCTCCGGGCTCACCCGGTCGAACAGCGCCGGCGCCACGAAGAATCCCGGGCCGTCGGACGCGCTGCCTCTCGCCACCAACTCGGCTCCTTCTGCCACGCCAGTGCGGACCCAGGCTTCGACCCGTTCTCGATGCTCTGCCCGGATAACGGGACCCACGCCCGGATTCCCTTCGGGCGCGGCCGACATGCTGCGCACGCGATCGGAGAGCGACGCGACGAGCCGATCGGCGATCGAACCGACGGCGATGACCATGCTTCCGGCGAGGCACCGCTCTCCCGCTTGGCCGAAGGCGCTCGCCAGGATCGCTTCGACGGTGCTGTCGAACTCGGCGTCCGGCATCACGATCAGGAAGTTCTTCGCTCCCGCCAGAGCCTGGACCCGCTTGCCGGTGGCGGTGCCGGCCCGATAAACGTGCTCGGCGACCGGGGCCGACCCAACGAAGGAGACGGCGTCGACGTGCGGATGGTTGAGGAGGGCCTCGACGGCGGCCACGCCTCCGTGGACGAGGTTGAACGTTCCCGCCGGGAACTCGGCACGCTCGAAGAGGTGCGCGAGTGCGTCGGCGGTGAAAGGGACTTTTTCTGACGGCTTCAGGACGAACGTGTTTCCGCAGGCGAGGGCGATCGGGCCCATCCAGAGCGGGATCATCGCCGGGAAGTTGAACGGCGTGATCCCGACCACGACGCCGAGGGGCTCTCGGATCCACTCGCTGTCGATCCCTCGCGCCACCTCCTCGAGAACAGCGCCCTGGAGCGTAGTGGGCGCGCTCGCCGCGAACTCCGCCGCCTCGATCCCCCGTCGGATCGACGCCGCTGCTTCCGGGATCGACTTCCCGTTCTCCGAGGAGAGGAGCTCGGCGAGGCCGGGCGCGTCCGTCTCCAAGCACGCGACCAGGGCTCGCACGTAGCGAGCCCGCTCGACCGCAGGCACCGCCCCCCAGCCAGGGTACGCCCGGCGCGCGGCTCGGACCGCAAGGTCGATGTCGCTCGCCTCGGAGAGCGGCACGCGCCCGAGGCTGGCCCCACTACTGGGGTCCGGGACATCTAGGGTCGCCGTCGCCGAGGGGGTGACCCACTCCCCTGCGACAAAGTTCTGGAGGGTCCGCACGGACGACATGGAGGGGGACGAGCACCGGGGGGGCGGTCAAAAGGGGAATGGCGGCAAGCCACCGAGCGGGGTTATTTGTACCGCTCCCTCGTGGGCGTCTCACGGGGAGCGACCCGAGGGCGATCGCCCAGGAACGAGCGGTGGAGGAGCGGATGGCGGCCGCCTACGCGGCCTATCAGCGGCGCACCCCTCGGTCCAGGGCGCTCTGGGAGCGCGCCCGCAAGCACGCCCCGCTCGGCGTGCACAGCAACTACCGCTACCTCGAGCCGTACCCATTCTACGTCCGGCGAGCGAAAGGGACCCGGCTCTGGGACGCTGACGAGAACGAATTCCTCGACTTCAACATGGCCTTCGGCTCACTGCAGAGCGGGCACGCTCACCCCCGGCTCGTCGCGGCCCTCCAGCGCCAGCTCGAAGACGGGTCGATCTATGGCTACGAGTGGGATGAGACCCCCTCGGTAGCGGAGACGATCTGCCGACGATACTCGATGGACCAGGTTCGGTTCAGCACCACCGGGCTGGAGGCGACCCACCACGCCATCCGAATGGCTCGCGCGTTCACCAAGCGGACTCACGTACTGAAGTTCGAGGGCGGATACCATGGCTCCCACGATTCGCTCCTCGTCGGAGTGAAGCCACCGCTCGAGGCGGCCGGACCCCCGCTCCGCCCGCGGTCGGCCCCGGCGGGACCCGGGCTCCTGGCCGAGGTGACCAGTCGCACGATCGTCGCGCCGTTCAACAACCTCGCGGCGGTCCGGGACATCGTCCGTGCGTATCCGAACGATGTGGCCGCGATCATCGTCGAGCCGATCCCGATGAACATGGGGTTCATCCTCCCGGATCCGGACTTTTTCCCCGGGCTGCGAGCACTCTGCGACGAGGTCGGGGCGCTCCTGATATTTGACGAGGTCAAAACCGGCGCGAAATACCTTCACGGTGGGGCGGGTCGCCTCGGCGTGACGCCCGATATGATGACGCTCGGCAAATCCATCGCCTGTGGAATCCCGCTGTCGGCGATCGCCGCCCGTCCGGGCATCTTGGACCAGGTGGGACCTCGCAAGGTCGCTCACGCTGGCACCTACAACTCTAACCCGCTCGCGATGACCGCGTGCCGTGTGTCGCTCGAGGAGATCCTCACCGAAGAGGCGCTCCAGCGGTGTAGTCAGCTGAACGAAAAGCTGGCGAGGGGCTATCGCGAGATCTTCGACGACGCTCACGTCATCGCGCGCGTCGCGGCCGATGGCGTTTCCGGAACCGTGTTCTTTTCCGACCATGACGTACGGGATTGGCGGACCTTCCTGACCGTCGACGGCGAGCGCTCCATGCTGTACTACTACCTCTGCCTCAATCAAGGGGTGATCCCGTCGGGCACCGGACCGGACGAACAATGGACCGTCTCAGTCCAGCATACGGACGCGGACGTGGACCACCACCTCGAGGTCCTCCGGTCTATCGCCCCCCAGCTCACGGGAGCCCCACGTGCCGGAGAGATCGAAGAATCGGTCTGACCGAGGGGTCCACCCCAACCCCGGCGCGGGTTCGGCGGCCGCGGCCCCGTTCGACGTCCATCTTCACCTGAGCCAGTACTGGCCCGACCTCGCGTCGCACTCCTACGGGGGCGGCGTCAACTACAGCCTCGTCGGGCTCCTCCACGAGATGGATCTCGCGGGAGTCCAGGGAGGACTACTGATCCCGCCGGTCGAAACCCCGGGAATGGCGGAAGGTCTGGCCGAGCTCACCGAGGCCCGACGCACGAGTGGTGGGCGGCTCCGGATCGCGGCGACGATCGATCCGACGCAACCTCGACGACACTTCGAGAGGGAGCTAGCGGCCCTGCGCGAGGCGAGCGAGGTCTCCGCGATAAAGTTGTACCCGGGGTACCGTCCGTTCTACCCGCACGACCGGCGATTGGACCCGGTGTATGAGCTGGCGCTCGAGCGGGGGATCGCGATCCTCCTCCACCAGGGGGATACGCTGCATCCGTCGGCCCGCCTCCGCTTCGCCCGTCCGATCGAGGTCGATGACGTGGCGGTGCGATTCCCGAAGCTTCCCCTGGTGCTCTGCCACTTCGGCAATCCTTGGATCGAGGAGGCCGCCGAGGTGGTGTACAAGAATCCGAACGTCTACGCGGACACCTCGGGGCTGCTCTCCCACCCCGGGAGGCACTACTTTCCCGAGATGCTCCGACGAATCCAGGGTCGCCTCGATCACGCCATCGCCTCCATCGGAGAGGTCGACCGGGTGCTCTTTGGTTCTGATTGGCCGCTCCAGTCGATCGCGACGTCGATGGAGGTGGTCGCGGGGCTGAGCCTCCACGACGGGGATCGCCCCCGCATACTGGGGGCGAACGCCCGGAGGCTGTTCCGGATCCCCCCTCCTCGCTCGGACGGTTGAGCGTCCGCTCTCCGCGTCCGAACTTCCACCGCTCGTGGGCTGTGGCGGCGCCGCCGTGCGCCTCCAGCGGATGGTAGTCGGGGGTAAGTTCAAAAGCGTAGGACCGCCACATGCCCGGCCATGGGCCCCCTGACGACAGAGATCCAGCGGTTCGTGCGCGACCAACGGCTGGGGTACGTCGCGACCGTGTCTCCCGAGGGCGCTCCGTACGTCTCGCCCAAAGGTTCGTTGACTGTACTGGACGACGAACACCTCGTGTTCGCCGATGTCGAGTCGCCCCACACCGTCGCGAACCTTGCGCATAACCCGCGCACCGAGATCAATGTCGTCAACCCGTTGTCACGGCGCGGGTACCGATTCCGGGGCACGGGGGAGATCCTCCACGCCGGGATCACCTATTGGAAAGTCCTGGAAATGTACCGCGACGAGGGCGCGGATGTCCGCCGCATTCGATCGGTCGTCGTCGTGAAGGTCCAGCACGTGATGCCGCTCGTCTCTCCCGTCTACACGCTCGCCCTCCAGGAGGACGAGGTCCGCGCCCTCTGGGAGGAGTACTACGCCAAGACGCGCAAGCGCACCGTTCTCGACCTGATCCCACCCCGAGACTTCTGAGATCCTGGGGGCTGGAACCTGATGAGCGCGGCGAGTCCGGAACGCCGGCCGCTCCGGCGCTCTGTCCACTTAGGCACGGGCCCAGGAACGGCGACGTGATCGACCCCCAGACGCTCGGCGAGGTGGGGGCGGTCGTCGAGGTCGCGATCGCCATCATGCTCGTCGTGGGGATGTGGGTCGTCCGACGAGGCCACATCCGGGCGCACATGTACATTCAGAGCTCGATGGTCCTGGTCAACATCCCCTTCGTGCTGCTCACGATGGTCCCCTACTACCTGGCCTATGTGCTGCCCGGCCTCCCGGGGGAGATTTCCGAGCCGTTCTACCTCTACCCCACGATCATGCTCGTAGCAGGGCTCTCGGCCGAGGCGCTAGGGGTGTACATCGTGCTGGTCGCGGCGACCAACTGGATCCCCGAGCGGTTCCGGTTCCGTCGCTTCAAGCTCTGGATGCGCACCGAGCTCACTCTGTGGTGGGTGGTCGTGTTCGTGGGCCTGACGACGTACGTTGTCTGGTGGGGTTAGTCCCGAACGCGAGGTCAGGCCTCGGTTCGAAGTCGCTCGAGGATGCCCCGGATCTGCTCGGCCCGCAGCGGCTTTTCGAGGACCTGGAACGCCCCGGCCTTGATCAACTCCCGGACCCGGGGGTCCTCGGGAGGATTGCCCGTGCACACGATGAGCTTCAGGGCCGGATGATGGGCCATCATGTAGCGCGCCGCAGCGGACCCGCCGTCGAGGGCGGACGGGGCAACGGCGAGGAAGCCGAAGAATCCCTCAGCGCCCGGCCGAGAAGCTTTGCCGATCGGCAAGCTGATGTCGACGAACGCGACGTCCGGTCGCTCCTGGTTGAACACCTCGATCGCCTTACTGGCGGTGTCCGCATCGAAGATCAGTCGGTCGTCGACCGAGCTGTTCTTCAACGCCTGGCGGATGGCGAGGCGGACGACCGGCGAATCCTCGACGATCAGGAATTTAGGAGCTCCCATCGGCCGCACCCCCGTCCCGGACGGGGTATGCTCGAGGGGAGAATGGCGACAAAGGGGAATAAACTCTTGCAGGAGT
>JAKIWD010000156.1 GCA_022750205.1 Thermoplasmata archaeon | reverse complement strand
GCCCCCGCGTTCCTTCTGCTGAACGATCTCCACAATCTCGCCGCCACCAAGGAGCGGGTGCTGTTCGTCAAGACCCTCCAGGAGATCATCGACGGAATCAAGCCGGGGGTCATGATCATGTTCGGCGCGTTCCCGAGCTTCATGCTCCAGCTCGCGCGCGAGCAGACTCCGCTGACGAGCCGCATCAACCGGACGGTCGTCCTCCCGCGACTCTCGGCCGACGAGGCTACCTTACTCATCGCCAAGAAGCTCCTTGCGAAGCGTCTCGTCGAGGGGCTAGACCCGCTCTACCCGTTCGACAAGGACGTCGTCACCAAACTGAACCTCATCGCCTTCGGGAATCCCCGCCGCCTGCTCGAGCTCACGGATGCGGCCCTTGAGTTCGGCGCTGCCCATCGGTCGTACCGTGTCGATGAAGAGATCCTACGGACCGCCCTCGTCGAGCGCAAGGTGAAGGAGATCGACCGCATCATGGACGAATCGTTCTCCTGGTCGGAAGACACGATCTTCGATGACCCCGCCCATGCCCAGTCCGTCCCACCGAGCGCTACCCCCGCGTCCCCCACCAAAGCGGCCGTCGCCAGCGCCTCGGTAGCTTCGCCGACCTCCGCCGCGGGGTCGCTGCCTGTGTCGCGCTCCGGGCCCGGCGAGCGCGGAGTACCCCCGTCGTGAGGGCGGCACCTCCGGAGATTCCGTAATCCGCGGAGTCGCGTTCGCGTGGCGCCGAATTTTCGGGAATGTTGATTACCCTCCCCTCGTCTCGCGCCTCCCGATGGATTCCGACACCGCCGGAATGAAGGCTTGGAACGGTCCGGGGGACGCACCCAAGGCAGGGGCGCGCTCGAAGCGTTCGGCGGTCTACCTGGCGCTCATTGTGGTCGCCGTGGTCGTCGTGGTAGCGGTCTTTGTGACCGTCTTCGTTCTCCCGGGCCGAGCCCACACCCCGGCCCCCTCGGGGACCGTCCTGGTGCCCTCGGGACACTCGTACGACGTCTTTGGAGGGCAGTGGTCGGCGGTCTCATTCTCCCTCGCCTCGACCCAGACGCTCCGGGTGGCGTTCTCGACCACCTTCGGGATCACGGCGTATGTGATGACCAACATCCAGTACCAGCAGTTCGTCCACAGCGTGAACGTGACGGGATACCAGTGGGCGTCCGGCGAGGTCCACGCGGGGACGCTCGATGACAGCCTTCCACCGGGATCGTGGGATCTCGCGTTCATCGACCTCAACGCGCAGTCGACGTCCGTGCTCATCACCACCCCCGTCACGATCGGGTAGTCGGCATCGCCGCGGGGGCGGCGCTCGAGCTGGGCGAACCCGTCAGGCCGTCACGGCGACGCGCTTCGGGCGGTCCGTCTCGGAAATGACGGCCATGTTGATCGCCTGCTCCGCGATGTCGGCGGCGTAGCGGACGGTCCTCCCGAGGCTGTCGACGACCGTTCCGAGGGCGAGGAGCTCCTCTCCCTTCCGGGTCGCGACATGGTGCGTGAGTTGGTCAATCAGTTTCTGGTGGTCCGTCTGCCGGTCGATCGCCTCGTTCGCGGCCTCGACGTCGCGGGCGATCAGGGCACCGAACGACTTGTCGAGGATGGAGACGGCTGAGTTGGTCGCCTCCTCGAGCTCCTTCATCAATTTCCCATCGATCGCTTTGCCCGGGCCGAGGGTCCCGAGGGTGCCCGCGATCCGCTCCGCATGGTCCCCGACGCGCTCGAGGAGCTTCGCGACGAGGCAATGACTCTGGATTTCCGCGGCCTGGCCCCGACCGTCGGCGTCGCCGGGGAACGGACGGAGCATGTGGTACTGCTTCGCGACCATCCAGTAGAGGCGGTCGACATCCTGGTCCCGCTGCGCAACGTCGTGGGCGAGCGAAGTGCCGCCCGACTTCAGGGCGAGGATGGCATCCTCCAGCATCGCCCGGACGATGAGGTGCATCCGGCGGAGGCACTTCTCCGAGTTGAGCTCCGACGTATCCGAGAGGTCCTGGATGACGAGGGCCGTGCGGGTCTCCTCGATCACTTCCGGGCCGATGACGAGGTGGCAGAACTCGCGGGCGACGCGGCGGACGAACGGTCCCCGCGGCGGGTGGAAGCGCACCTCGATGAGTCCGAAGCCGGAGATGTACGCGCCGATCAACTTGCGGAGCAAATGATCGCGGGTGTCCTCCCCGCGCTCGTCGAACACCTTGCGGAGCACCGCGGGCTTCTCGTGCGGCTGACGGCGCACGGAGACGGAGCCGTCCACCTCGGTCTCGACGAAGATCGTGTCGCCCGCCTTGAGTCCCGAGCTGTGAACCCAGCGTTTCGGGAGAGAAACGAGGTACGTCGAGCCTCCGGCGAGCTGTAGCTTGCGGCCCTCCAATGGCATGGAGATTCCCTCACATCACGTAGTTTCGGGGGGGCTTAAAGATTCTTTCCGGTGAATATATAGGAATCGTATTTCGCAGAATTTCCTCCCTTCGCACGCGCTTGGGGGGCCACCGGAACTCACCGCCGGGCCGATGCCCTAATCCGCATGGATGTGCGATTTGGGAGCGTTCCGCCCGATTGGCCGGCGGCTTCGGACAGACGTGAACGACGCGACCGCGGAACGAAAACGGGCGGACAACGGCGCCGCTCCCGACCCAGCTCCGCGGTCCCGTCCGTTTCCGGGTCTCCACGTGGTCACGCGCGACCCGCTCTGCGCCGAGACGCCCCTGTCCCACCTGGACGAGTGGATCACGCCGACCGAGCGGTTCTTCGTCCGGAGTCACCTTCCGATCCCGACGATCGACCCGAACTCCTGGCGGCTCGTCGTCGACGGCGAGGTCGACCGACGCCTCGAGATCGGCTTCGACGAACTCCGCCGCGAACGGACTCGCACCGTCGTGACGACGATGGAGTGCGCCGGCAACGGACGCAGCTCCGTCTACCCACCTGCCGAGGGCGTTCGGTGGACCCAGGGTGCCCTCGGCACCGCCCGCTGGACCGGCGTCTCGCTCGGGGACGTGCTCGCGAGGTCGGGGATCCGTCCGGGCGCGATCGAAGCGGTGTTCGAGGGAGCCGACCACGGCCGGGAACCCGAGGTCCCCGAGGAGCTGACCTACGCGATGAGCGTCCCGATCGTCAAGGCGGAGCACCCCGATACGATCCTCGCCTTCGAGATGAACGGCGAACCGCTCACGGTGGCCCACGGATTTCCGGTGCGCGCCATCGTGCCGGGGTGGTACGGCATGGCGTCCGTGAAGTGGATCACGCGCGTCTCGCTAATCGACCACTCGTTCAAGGGATACTACCGAACGCGACCTTACACGTTCATCCATGAGGGCGACGACCCGAACGTCCTCCGCAAGCTCGTTACCACCCTCCAGGTCAAGTCGGTCATCACCGCCCCAGAACAAGGGGCCTCGGTCCCGACCGGCACCGTCGTGGTGCGAGGCGCGGCGTGGTCGGGAAACGCCGCGATCGCCCAGGTCGAGGTCGCCGTCGGAATTCCGGAAGACGCCGGGGGAACCGGGAGCTGGCAGACCGCGACCCTTGTCGGGCCCCGGACCCCGCATGCGTGGGTCCGATGGGAGCTCCCGCTCGAGTTCCCTCGTCCCGGGTACTTCGTGCTTCGGTCTCGGGCGACGGACGAACGGGAGGATACCCAGCCCTTGCGCGCCGAATGGAACTTCCGCGGCGTCGCGAACAACTCGATGCACGCTGTGCCCCTGATCGTTCGCCTCCCCCCTGACGGCCCTCCGAACGGGGGCCG
>JAKIWD010000191.1 GCA_022750205.1 Thermoplasmata archaeon | reverse complement strand
CGGTCGAAGCGCCCGGGGCGCAGCAACGCCGGATCGAGGATGTCGGGCCGGTTGGTGGCGGCGATCAAGATGATGTTGTCCTTCATCTCGAACCCGTCCATCTCCACGAGGAGCTGATTCAGCGTCTGCTCGCGCTCGTCGTGGCCGCCGCCGAGGCCGGCACCGCGGTGGCGGCCGACCGCGTCGATCTCGTCCATGAAGATGATGCAGGGGGAGTTCTGCTTGGCCTGCTCGAACAGATCGCGGACACGGCTGGCGCCCACTCCGACGAACATCTCGACGAAGTCGGATCCGCTGATAGAGAAGAACGGGACCCCGGCCTCACCCGCCACCGCCCGCGCGAGCAGCGTCTTACCGGTTCCCGGCGGTCCGTACAGGAGCACGCCCTTCGGGATCCGGGCGCCCAGCGCCTGGAATTTCTTCGGGTTCTCGAGGAACTCCTTGATCTCGTGCAACTCCTCAACGGCTTCGTCGACCCCCGCGACGTCACGGAACGTGATCTTGGGGGAGTCAACCGACATCCGCTTGGCCCGCGATTTCCCGAACGACATCACCTTCGAGCCGCCGCCCTGGACCTGGTTCATCAGGAATATCCAGAACCCGATGAAGATCACGAAGGGCAGGATGTAGGTCAGCAGCGAGAGCCAGCCGTTGGAAGTCTTGCCCTGCACGTCGAGGCCGCTGCCGCCGCCGGGGATGCTCTTCTGGGCGTCGGTGATCAGCGTCGAGGCGTAGTCGTCCGGATAGCCGACGGTGTACTTGACGCCGCTCGTCGTCGTCACGTTGACGGTGTTGTCCTTCGTGTGGATCGACATGCTCTTGACGTTGCCCTGGTCGAGCTGTGTCAAGAGGTCCCCGAAGGTCTCCTTCGGCTGGTGGCTCGAGCTGCCGATCAGCTTCTGCGCGAAGAACGCGAGCACCACCACGATCAAAATCGGAAACGCCGCGCTCTTGAAGAACCTGCTCATAAAAGAAATCCGCGCATCCCGCGCGAGGGCTCGGGTCGGAGAAAAATCAAGCGTAGCACCTGTGTTTGGGCCACCGGCGAGGGTTGCACCGTCGGTTTCAGTCCTTCAACGCCGCCACGTAGGGCAAGTTGCGGTACCTCTCACCGTGGTCCAGCCCATAACCAATTGCAAACCGGTTGGGGATCTCGAACCCCACGTATTTCGTCTTTAGATCGACTTTTCGGCGCTCGGGCTTGATAAGGAGGGCGCAGACCTCCAGTGAGCGGGGGTTTCGGCCCGCCAGATTGCGCATCAGATAGGACAGCGTCAGGCCGGAGTCGACGATGTCCTCGACGATCAGCACGTCGCGCCCCTCGATCGAGGCGTCGAGGTCTTTGAGGATCCGGACGACGCCCGAGGATTTCGTCGCGGACCCGTACGACGCGACCGCCATGAAGTCCACCTCCACCGGGACTTCGAGGTAGCGCATCAGGTCCGACAGGAAGAACACGGCACCCTTGAGGACGCCGATCAGGACCAGGTCCTTACCGGCGTAATCGCGCGAGACCTCGGCCGCGAGCTCACGGACGCGGCGCGCGAGGTCCTCAGCCGGGACCAGAACCTCCCCGATCGCGTCGTCGTCGGTCACCGGGAGGGCAGTCTATTTATAGGGGGACGCTCCGCGTCCCCTTTGGCGTCGCCCGGGCGATCCCGCGCCACCGGCGGGGTCCGCTCGAACCGCACCATTCCGCCATCGGCCACGGCCCGGACGCCGTGCGGGAGATCGAGTGCGGCTCGCCCGTGGTCCGCAAGCGCCGCGATCTCCGCGGCCCGCCTCGCCGTCCCCGGAGCCGGCCTGCCGGCGGCGCCGTCGGCCAGCCGCTGCACGACGAGCGCGCGGAGCGCCTCCGGGAGCTCGCGCAGGCGCGCCAGCGAGATCTGGGCGCGGCCGTTGAGTACGCCGTCGACCGCCGCCTCGAGCACGTCGGCCTCGTCGCGCAGGATCGCCGCCAGCGCCAGCACATTCTCCTCGGCGGCGGGGTGGATCTCTCGCAGTGCCGGCACCAGCCGCGAACGGATCCGTCCCCGGGCGTAGGCGTCGTGCTCGTT
>JAKIWD010000080.1 GCA_022750205.1 Thermoplasmata archaeon | reverse complement strand
CGCCAGCTCGCGGCGGCCGTCCTCGATGTCTCCAAGTCGCGGCTCGTGGTCGCCAACAAGTGCGACCGGGCCAGCCGCGAGGGGCTCTCTGCGCTGGAGGAGAAGATCGCCCCGATCCACGCGGTCCCCACGTCGGCGGAGGCGGAGCTCACCCTACGCCGGGCCGGCCGCGCCGGCCTGATCGAGTACACCCCGGGTGAGGCGACGTTCCGGGTCCCGGACCCCAAACGGCTGTCGGCCCCCCAGCAGAAAGCCCTCGCCGAGATCCAGGCGATCCTCGATCGTTGGGGATCGACGGGGGTTCAAGCTGCCCTCGAAGAGATGGTGTTCCGCCGTCTGAACTACATGGTCGTATTCCCCGTCGAGGACGAGACGGCCTGGACCGATTCCCGTGGTCGGGTCCTCCCCGATGCGTTGCTGGTGCCGACCGGCACCGCGGCCCGTGCCGTGGCCTATCGCGTGCACACCGACCTCGGGGAGCACTTCATCCGAGCGATCGACGGGCGCACTCACCGCGCCATGTCGGCCGACCATCCACTCGAACCCGGATCCATCATCCGGATCGTGGCACGAAAGTAGCGACTAGGGCTATCGGCCGGACGTCACGAGCCGGGCGCCGTTCGGGCTCGCCCGGACGATGTAGCCCCGACCGCCCACGGCGCGGGTTCGACGCAGGGCGTCGACCTCGTGACCGGGCCGCAGGAGGGCTACGATCGAACCGCCCGCGCCGGCCCCGGTGACCTTGGCGCCCTCGGCGATCGGCCGGATCGCGTCGATCAGGGTTTCGATCCTCGGGTGGGAGACGCCGACCTCGCGAAGCAGGCGGTGGTTCTCGTCCAGCAGCGGTCCGATCTGCTCGCGGCGTTCGGCGGCCACCGCCTCGATCCCGAGCGTCGCCACCTCGGCGAACTTGGCAAGCAGTTCGGCGCCGTCGGGCGCCTGCAGACGACGATTGACGCTCCGCACGGCCTCGGCGGTGCTGCGAGGCACGCCGCTATAGGCGACCAGCCACAACCAGCCCGGATCAACGACGCGCCGAACCCTCCACGACCGCTCGCCGTCGGTGAGCTCCCATAAGATCGCACCGGCGCCGGCGTTGATCGCCACGTAACCGCCACCCACGACGGCGGAAGTATCGCCGGGGCTTCCGACTCCCTGGGCCGCGCGCTCGACCGCAAAGCTCCGTTCCGCGAGGAGGGAGCGCTCCACCCCGCCTCGCGCGGCGGAGAGTCCGCACACTACCGCGGCGCAGAAGGCGGCCGAGGAGCCGAGTCCCGCGGCCCTCGGGATACGAGAGACCGGCTCGACCTCGACCCCGCCATACGCTTCGTCCCAGTACATCCGGCGCGCCTCGTTCAGGTACGGATGCGCGCGGGCCGCGGCGGCGTCTCCGGCGAGCTGGAACTCCGGCGCGCCGGACATGCCGACCTGCAGGTAGAGGTCGATCGCGAGGAGGAGCTCGGGGCCGCCGTGCACAACGGAATGTTCGCCGAACAGGATGCACTTGCCCGGAGCTCTCGCGGCGAGCGGCATCGGTGCCAACGGGATCGCGTCGCTCACGCCCCGGCCTCGCTCGGGATGGTCCGCACCCGTTTCCCCCTCGCAGTCGGAACGATGGTCCGATGCGCGCCGGCCCACGCGCCCGGGCCGGGCACGCCGAGGAGCCGGTCGAGCGTCAACGCGAGAGCGCCGACCTCGCTCTGCGGCTGGTGCCCGACCGCCACGTTGACGGACGCCATCCGGTACAGGTCGCCGGGAACTTTCGCTCCCCCCACGATGATCAGCAGCTCCTTGGCCCGACGCAGGCGGGGGACGACGCGCTCCAGGGCCTGTCCGTACATCGTCAGGTGGACGATGGTTCCCGGGAACTCCCGGACGACTCGCTTCCAGTCCTTGACCCCGACCACCTCGAATGCGCCCCCCCACGCACGGCGGACCGCGTCGATCCGCGCGGCGAGCCCCGGGTCGGGGGGTTCTAGGTAGAGGCGCTGGGCGCCCAGGGCACGAGCGACCAGTGCCACGTGGGTCGTGAGCCGTGGGTCGCGGCCGGGACGGTGGCCGAGCCGGAGTACGGTGACCGCCGGTCGGCGTGGCTCACGACGAGGCCGGGGCATGGAACCGCTCGATGCGGTGACCGCGGTACTCCAGCTTGTCCGAGCGCTTGACCAGGCCCTTGAGCCGGGTCGGGGACATCCCGAGCTCCTCGGCGACGTCGGAGAAGAACCGGCCGGCCTCGCCGACGGCATCGTAGATCCGCTTCTCGAGCTTCTCGTAGTCCTTGGGATTCATGCTGGCGATGGCGAGGATCTCGCTGACCTCCTGGAGGGGTGCGGTGGTGTTGATGTTGATCGTCGAGTAGTAGAAGTGGTAGCTCTTGTCCGGGGCCTTGCGGCCCTCGCGGGCGACCCAGCGCGTGTCGATGAGCTTGAGCTTCTCAAAGAAGTTCAGGGCCTTGGCGCCTTCCTTGCCGAACTCCTGTTCGACGTCCTCGCTCGTCAGCCAAGCGTCCGCCAGTCGCTGGACCAGCTTCAACTTGACCGGCGTGTCGACCGCGCGCAAGACCGGGACGAGCTCACTGATGTCGTTGACCACTTTGATCCGATGCATCGATCTTGATTCCTGGTTAGGCCGTGGAAGGGGTAGCCGCGATCAGCGCACGGCGGTACTTGCCCCAACGGTCCTGGGGGGAGAACCGAGCCGGATGGGGCGTGCGAGTAGGGCCCCCGCACGAGGGACACGCTTCGTGCGTGGTGTACCGGGAGCACGCGCGGCAGACGCGCAGTAGCGACTCGGTCATGCGCGCGCGAACGTCCCTTGGCCGCCGGCCTGCTTGATGGAGGCGAGGGCCGTTTCCGTCGCCTTTTTCATGAGCTCCTCGGCGTGCTTGTACTGGGCGCCCGAGACGACGACGCGGTAGCGGGGCGCCCCGACGTATTGCACCATGATCGACGCCGGGTCGACGGCCTCGGCCGCCGCCAGGGCCGCTCGGACATGCTCGACGCCGTCCGGCGCCGTGTCGCTGACCTCGAGCGTTCCGCGGATCGTCACGTGGGGCGGCACGAGATTGTCCTCGGCGATCTTGACGACCGCCGCGACCCACGGCGCGCGTCCGTGCTCCTTGAGGAACTTCTTCGGCTCGGCGATCGCAGCCTCGAAGGCCGCGAACAGGCTGCCGTACCGTTCGACCAACGAAGCGCCGAACAGCTCGTCCAGCGCCGTCGGTTCGACCTTCAGGATGGGGGCGACCAGGCCGAGCAGCTTGATCGCCCGCTGCTCGTTCTTCCAGCCCTGGATCTTCTCCCGGCGTTGGTGATCGTTGATCCGCTTGAGCGAGAGATCGACCTGTCCCTTGGCCGGGTCGACGCGCAGCACCCGCGCGACGATCTTCTGGCCCTCGCGGATGTGGTCCCGGATGTACTTGACCCAGCCGGTAGCGACCTCGGAGAGGTGGATGAACGCCTCCTTGTTCGAGAACTCATCCAAGGTCACGAAGGCGCCGAAGTTTCGGATCGAGGTGACGGTCCCGACGACCAGTTCCCCTTCTTCCGGGAGCTCGCCCCGGAGCGGCATCGGAGGGGACCCCCTAGCCAGAAGCCGCGCGGACGAGCTCGCCGCGGAGCGCCGCCTTGCCGCCGGTCGGAGTAGCGAGGGTGGCACCGCAGACGGAGCAGTTCACCGTAGTGGCCGGGCGGCTGAAGATCGTCTGCTCGCCCGAGCAGTCCGGGCACTTGACGACCCAGAACGGAGCGGGAGGAGTCATGGAACGCTCACTTGTTCTCCACGAGCTCGAGCTGGCTGGCCCGCCAGCTGGCCGGTTGGACGGTGTACTTGCACTTCTTGCATTTGTACTTCAGATAGACCCGGCGGACCGCTTTGGCGCGGCCCTCGGGCTTGGGGCGAGGGAATCCACCGTACCCAGAGGTGGCGCGCCGGAAGCGGCGCTGCCCCCACTTCAGTTCGGAGGCAGGACGCTTCTTGCCCTTCTCGACATCGTGCGCCGTGTGCGTCTTGCACTTCGGGCAGTAGGTCGAGACGGTCTTTGGATAGTGCATTGCCCGCCCGCCAACCCCGTTTGATATAAATGCTTACGGTCGGCAACGAGACCTCGGAGGGGCGCGAGGGACACCGGTTTCTCCTCAGCGCAGGAGCCTCCGGCCCGGTCGCCAATTCGGACCTTCGCTCGCCTGAACCTTTATGTAGAGATGCCTGCTCGGCGGCCCCACTTCGAGGTGGGCCGATGGCAGACCGAGCAGCGATCGAGGCGGTAAACGAGGTGCTCCAAAAGGCGCCCCCCCGCGAGTACACGGAGACCGTGGAACTCTCGATCAACCTCAAGGACCTCGACTTGACCGTTCCGAAGAACCGCATCGAGGACGACGTCCCACTGCCCAATGGGCGTGGGCGACCGGTGCACGTGGCCTTGTTCGGCACTCCCGAGATGTGCCAGAAGGTGCGGGGGATCGCCGATGTCGCCGGCATCGGCCCCGCGGAGCTCGACGAGCTGCTCAAGGACAAGAAACGGGCGAAGAAGCTCGTCGAGGAGACCGATTTCTTCCTCGCCGAGGCCCCGCTCATGCCGACGATCGGTAAGCGCCTCGGTGTGGTGCTGGGGCCGCGGGGCAAGATGCCCAAGCCCGTTCCCCCCGGTGGCGATCCGACCAACACGATCAATGCGCTCAAGCGCTCCATCCGCGTGCGGACTAAGGGCAACCGCACCTTCCACGCGGCGATCGGCATGCGCACCATGCCCCCCGAGCAGCTCGCGCAGAACGTCGACGCGGTCCTCAACCGTATCATGGGGAAGTTGGAGCGGGGTCGCCTCAACATTGAATCCGTCTATCTCAAGACCACCATGGGGCCGGCGGTCCGGCTCTGGTAGGAAGGTTCGGCATGCCCGGTCGTGGTTCCGTTCGTCCCGAGAAGCTCGCCCGGGTCGCTGCGCTCCAGTCCAACCTGGTCAAAGAACCGCTCGCCGCGCTCGTGGGGATCCGTGGCGTACCGGCCTCCGCCCTGCAAACGATGCGACGGCAGCTGCGCGAGCGCGGCCATCCGATGCTCGTCGCGACCAACACGGTGCTCCGCCATGCCATCGAGTCGGCGGTCAAGGACCGCCCGTCCCTACGGCCGCTTCTCGATCATCTCAACGACCAGACGGCGCTCTTGACCGCGACGGGAAATCCGTTCTCGCTCCATCTGGAGATGTCCCGCACGCGTCAACCCACGCCGGCGCGGGGAGGGGAGATCGCCCCCGCCGACATCCTCGTCGCCGCCACGACGACCTCCTTCAAGCCGGGCCCGATCGTCGGCGAGCTCCAGCACGCGGGATTCCCGGCGGCGATCGAGAAGGGCAAAGTCGTCCTGAAGAAGGACACGCTCATCGTCAAGGCCGGCCAACCGATCTCGCGCGAGGTGGCCGGGATGCTCACGCGACTCGACATCTTCCCCCTCCAGGTCGGTCTGGAACTTCGGGCCGTCGTCGACGGGGATACGTTCTTTGCGCCCGAGGTGCTGGCGATCGACCTCGATGCGCGTCGCGCCGAATTCACGGCCGCCCACCGGCGCGCCCTCGGGGTGGCCCTGGAGATCGCCTATCCGTCGAAGGAGACCACGCCGCTCCTGATCACGCGCGCCCATCGCCGGGCGTTGACCCTCGCTGTCGCCGCGGGCTATCCGACGCCCGAGACGATCACCCCGATCCTGGCGCGCGCCCTGCGCGAGGCCAAGGCCGTCGGGGCGCTAGCGGGGAAGGCGGGCTAACGGTCCGACTGAACAAACGATCCGAAAAGGAGTGAGGGAAATGGAGTACGTCTACGGAGCATTGCTCCTGAACGCCGCGGGAAAGCCGATCGATGAGAAGGGCCTGAGCTCGGTCCTGTCCGCCGCCGGGGTCTCCCCCGACGCCGCGCAGATCAAGGCACTGCTCGCCTCGCTCGAGGGTGTCAACCTGACCGAGGTGCTCGCCAAGGCCGAGACGTTCGCGGCGCCCGCCGCGGCACCGGCCGCACCCGAGAAGAAGGAAGGCAAGGGCGGCAAGAAGGAAGAGGAAGAGAAGAAGGAAGAGAAGGGCGTCTCCGAGGAAGAGGCGGCCGAGGGTCTCTCCGCTCTCTTCGGTTGAGCCGGCGTAAGCGAGTAGGTCGCCCTTAAGACCCGGCAACCGCGTGGCTCGGGCGGAGGCGCTCGCCTACCCGCACTCCTCCGAGCCATGACCCTTCGAGAGTACTGCGGCGTCGTCGGGGTGTCGCTCCCGGGCAAGGGGGCGGCGCCCCAGCTGTACCGCGGACTGCGCGCGCTCCAGCATCGCGGGCAGGATTCCGCCGGGATCGCCACGAGCTCCCACGGGACCCTCCATCTCCGCAAGGGAATGGGGCTCGTGCACGAGATCTTCGACCGGGAGATGCTCGAATCGCTCCGCGGTTCGGTCGGGATCGGTCACGTCCGCTACCCGACCACGGGCCACAGCGATCTCGAGAACGCCCAGCCGCTCTTCGTCAAGTTGCGGGACGAGGACGCCGCCGTCGCGCACAACGGCGAGATCGTCAACTACGAGCGGGTGCGACGGCGCCTGCAGGCCCAAGGGGTGGAGTTCCTCGGCAACGCCGACAGCGAGACCATGGCCCAGATGGTCGCGGTGGAGTACGGGAGGACCCGGGACCTGGAGACGGCGATCCGCCGGGCGAGCCTGGAGGTCGTCGGCGGCTACGCCGTCGTGATGCTCGTGGGCAACAAGCTCGTTGCGTTCCGCGACCCGCTCGGGATCCGGCCGCTGGTGCTCGGCACGCTCGATGGGGGCTTCGCCGTGGCGAGCGAGTCCGTGGCGATCGAGCTGATGGGCGGCAAGCTGGTGCGCGACCTTTTGCCCGGCGAAGTGCTCGTCATCGACAAGGGCCAGGTCCATTCCAGCCGCGCGGCCACGACCGGGGAACGCGCCCACTGCATGTTCGAGTGGGTGTACTTCTCCCGGCCGGACTCGGTGATGGAAGGCGAATCGATCTACGAGGTCCGACACCGCATCGGCCAGCGCCTTGCCAAGGAGAGCCCGGTCTCCGCAGATCTCGTCATCCCGGTCCCGGACTCCTCCCGGCCCCAGGCGCTGGGCTACTCCGAAGCGTCCGGCATCCCCTACGCGGAAGGGCTGATCAAGAACCGGTTCGTCGAGCGGACCTTCATCCTTCCCGACCAGAAGCGTCGCGAGGAGGAGGTCCACATCAAGCTCCACCCCGTGCCCGGAATCCTGAAAGATCGTCGCATCGTCCTGCTCGACGATTCGATCGTCCGGGGCACGACCCTGCGCGAGATCGTCGGAATGGTCCGCAGTGCGGGCGCCACCCGCGTCGACGTGCGGATCGGCTGCCCGCCGATCGTGGCTCCGTGCTACTTCGGCATCGACATGAAGAGCCGCAAGGAGCTCGTCGCCTCCGGTCGCACCCCCGCGGAGGTCGCCGAGGTGATCGGCGCCGACAGCGTCCACTACCTGTCGCTGCCCGGGCTCGTCGAATCGATCGGGCTCCCCGAGGGGAGCCTGTGCCTGGGGTGCCTGACCGGCCGCTATCCCGTCGACGTCCCCGAAGAGCGCCGACGCTTCCAGAAATCTCTCGGAGAGTACTAGGCGTTGGCGACGGCCGTCCTGGTTCGGGGCGGCGGCGCGTTCCACCTGACCCGCTCGACCCAACCCACGCTCACGCTCGAGATCGGCAAGGACGTCGAGGTCGTCACGTGGCTCTCCGAACGTGACCGCGAGCAGTGTCCGGCTTCCGTGCTCCGTTGGCTGAAGGCGGCGCGGATCGCCGAGCCCGTCGCCTGCGAGTCCGCGCGCGAGGCAACATCACTGTCCGCCGCGGGGGTTCCCGCACGCCTCGCCACGCTCGCCGAGGTTCGCTCGGCCCGCGAAGCGCTACCTCCGACGCCAATCGCCGCGCTGCGGACGTTCCAGCTGAGACTGGCCCGGGCCCAGCTGACCGTCGCCCTCGCCGACCCCGAAGAGAGCCTGATCTCCCTCGCCCGGGAGGAGGAACGGTTGGAGCGCGCTCTCGGCCGCGAGACGGCGGCGAGCGAACAGCTTCTCCTCCCGGAGCTCGACGGTCCGGGGCAGCGATACCGAGACCATGCACGGGGGTTCCGCGCCGAGTTCGAACGGCACCACGCCCTGCTCCGGGCGGAGCTCGAAGACCTCTCGGCCCGCGTCGCGCCGAACTTGACGCGGCTACTCGGTAATCCCCTCGCGGCGAGGCTGATCTCGACCGCCGGGGGGACCAAATCGCTGGCCCGGATGAGCGGCGCGCGGATCCAGCTGCTCGGCAGCCGACGTCGGCCCTCGCCGGTGCGCGGCCCCCGCTACGGACACCTGTATCGCGCCCCGCGACTCGGCGAGCTGCCGGCCGGACGGGCCGGGGCGTACGCTCGAAGCCTCGCGGCCCTTGCAGCGATCGCCGCACGGGCCGACGTGCACACGCACGGAGACATCGCCGACCGGCTCATCGCCCGCCGGGATCGCCGGGTCCGCGAGCTCATGGGGCGAGGATGAGGGGCGCCACCGAACTTCGAGCCGTCCGGGGTGCGACGCGCCTTCGCACTTCCGAAGAGGATCGCCACGCCGTGTTCTGGACCGAGGCGTTGGCGGACCCCCCCGCGGTCTATGGTGAGCGGCTCGCGGTCCGTGACGGGGTGACGTTCCGGCGGATCGACCCGGCCCGCAGCAAGTTGGGCGCGGCGCTCGCCCGTGGCTACGCCGGTCGGCTCCCCGAAGAGGGGGAACGCTGGCTGTACCTCGGAGCCGCCAGCGGCACGACCGCGTCGCACGTCGCCGATCTGGTCGGACGATCGGGTGCGGTGTTTGCCGTCGAAAAGAGCCTGCGTCCGTTCGCCCGGCTGCTGGATCTTGCGGAACGGTTCCCGAATCTAGTGCCGCTCCTCGCGGACGCTCGAGACCCGCGGTCGTATCTCGGTGCGGTCCCCCCGGTGGACGGCATCTACGCGGACGTGCCTCAGCCGGATCAGGTCGAGATCGCGATCACGAACGGCCGCTGGTTCCTGCGGAGGTCCGGTGCGCTCCTGCTCGCCTTGAAGACCTATAGCATGGGCCGGGTGGCGTCGCCGCGGGACCACCTGCGCACGGCGACCGCTGAACTATCGGACGTCGGCGAACCGGGGAGCGCCGTAGCGCTCGAACCCTTCCACAAGGGCCACTTCTTCTTCGAAACCCTCGCCACCCGGCGCTGGTTCGACGACGTCGCCCGAGCGCCTAGCTCCCGGCCTTCGTCCCGCGTTGGACGACGACCGTAACGACGTCCTCGTCGGCCAGGTGATGTTCCCGCCCGACGGTCTGCCCGGGGAAGCGGGCGCTCGGTCCCCACACCTGCGCGGCCTTGAACCCGTTGGCCAGATCGGTGGGCAGGCGGTTGAGCAATTGCTCGACCCGATCGCCCTTGCGCAGGATGACCGGCTCCTCGCGGTCGGGCTCCCGTCCGGGCGGCTTCACGTAGATGCGAATGAACGCCAACGCCTGGCCGATCGCGTCGATGATCTCGGTCATCCCTTCCCCGTTGCGTGCCGACACGAAGTGGACCCGGAACGGCTTGAGGACCTCGGTCAGCCGGCGGCGTTCGACCTCGGTGAGCATGTCGGCCTTGTTCACGGCGAGGATCGCTTTGATGTACACCCGGTTTCCGGCGAAGACGTCGATGAGCTGGTCGGCGGTCGCGTCCTCGCGGAAGACGATGGACCCGTTGTGCACGCCGAACTCGCGGGCGATGTCCAACGCGAGCCCTCCGGCCAGCTGACTCAGCCGGACGGTGCTCGACACCACGAGCCCGCCGCGCTCCCCCTGGGTCAGGACGATCTTCGGGGGCCGTCCGTTGACGCGGACTCCGGCGCCCTCGAGCTCGTTGATCAGGGCTTTGAAATCGGTGTGCTCGGGGTCGATCAGGAACAGGATCAGGTCGGTCGACCGGACCACCGACAGGACCTCGCGGCCCCGTCCGCGCCCCTTGG
>JAKIWD010000130.1 GCA_022750205.1 Thermoplasmata archaeon | reverse complement strand
GAAGGACTCGGCCGTTCGACCCTCTCGACGGAGGCGTGCATTCTGATACAGCCCCTTTAGCTGCAAAAAGCTCGCAAGTATCGGGTAGACGAGGGCGCTGATGGCCCGAAGCGTGATGGCGGCCTTCTCCCGCGGCGCACGACGCACCGAGTCTGGGGCCATGCGTGCTGAGTAGAGTCGAGGCAGCTCTTCGGCCATCCACGGCGAGGATTCGAGGAGTTCTCGGTAGAAATCGGCGCCCGAAAGTGTCCGAGCGGTCAAGGCCTCGCGGGCGAAAAGGAATCCCTGCCGCACGGCGTACGACTCCGTCGCGGCGTACTCGTCGAGCACGAAGTTGAAGCACCATTCCGCCCCGTCCGGCGGCTGAACGTTGCGCCGTAGCCGTAGCCAAAGGAACACTGAAAGTAGGCAGAGCCAAGTGGTCCCGCGCCGAGCGACGATCATGATATCCAGATCATCCCCGTCCCTCGGCTCCTGATAGGCGGTAGAGCCGGTCACGCACGCACACCGGAGCAGCATTCCGCTCGGAGCCAACGGACCGGAGAACAGCGCGGTCGCGGACTTCAGGTAACTCTCCCCCCGGAGGCGGCGTTCCCGTGTCGTCGACTTGTCGGGTGAATCGATCCCGGACGCGAGGATGCTCGTGCCGTCGAGACGAGCTACGCCGGGATGCGCTCGCACCCATCGTTCCACTTCGCTGAGCGTCGCCGGGCCGTCCGCGGGCAGAAGCGAGGGAAGGTCGTCGAGTGGCACGGCCGTGCCATGGTGAAAAGCGACCGACAGCAGTGCCGCCATGCGGCGCTCTACGGGATCGTCGTTGGCATCGTCCGGACGGGTCATAGCGCCCGACCGGGAACTCAGCCCTTCCGCCGTATAAGCCGGTGGAGGTTTCCCGAACCTGGGAGAACTACCGGCTGGCGCGCCAACCTTCAGGGACGATCACGAGGGTGGTTCGTTCCCCGCCCCGCGGCGGGGCCAGTGATCGGAGCAGGCTCCGAGTCCCTTGCGCGAGCCGATTTGAGAGGCCGACGAGGTATCCGCCCGCCGAACCGGCGGCTCGGGCCGAGCCCAAATGACCTCCCCACTAGACTTTGGGTCTCAGTGTGGCCCGGGACCGATCTATCCGTTCCCATCGCCCCGGGTCGAGAAACCCCCGCACCAGTTTTAGCCAGAAAACCGGGGTGTACAAGACATTGCGGGGGCGTCGGCTGTTCATGTGCATCAAGAGCACGACCACGAGCGAGTAGGCGAGTTCGCGCGGGTTCCATCTAGACGATCGCCGGATGGCCGCCCCCTGGAACTCCGGCCAGTGCGGAACCTGCCGGTAGGTCCCGTAGTGGTTCATCGAGTCGGGAACGTAACGGACGGCGAGGTGATCACGGCGGGCCGCTCGTTGGAGGTAGTACGTCTCGCGCCCCAGCGCGCGGTCCGGCATCCCCGCCCGGAGCGCCCAGCCGCGTCCGACAAGTGTCAATCCTAGAGGCAGTCCATAACGGAAGGAGTGGCCGACGGACATCCCCACGACCGCCGCCGTCCGTGGCCGGTGGAACTCCGCTAGGGCGAGCCGGTAGAAGTCTTCCCTCACGATCTCGACATCGCTGTCGAGGAACAATACCGGGTCGGTCTCCGCGAGCTCGAGAGCGAGATTACGGGCCTTTCCCAGTCCCACGGTCTCGGAGTGTACTTCCGCCCCGTAACCGCGCGCAATCGTGACGGTCGCGTCGCTGCTGGGTCGATCCACCACGATCAGGCGGTGGACCGGGAGGCATCGCCGGGCGCTCGCGAGCGTCGTCCCGAGGGTGGCCGCGGAGTTGCTGGTGGCAACCAGTACATCGATAGGAGGGAGTGCCTCTTCCATTCCCGAAGGGGGTGGGCGGTTCGCTTTGTCGCGCAACGATCCGAGCTCGGTGTCGCACGCCGGCTAGGGGAGGCTGAGGAGGGCCATCGCGCCGACTCCGAACCCCGTGTCTTGGTCATAGCTGCCCTCGCCGACAAGCAAGACGTCACGGGCGCCGAGTTCGGGCGCCCATCCGCCCCCTTGAATCTCTCCCCCCCGGAAGGTGGAAGGCACCTGCGACGAGTAGTCGGAAAGCCCAGCGGTCCCAGATTCACCGGTCCACGTCACGAGCTCGGCAACCGTCCCGCCCGTGTCCGTGCTCCCTTTGCCTCCGATGATCCAGCCACCGGAATAGTTGATGATCAGCAGCACCGCTTGGTCGAACGCGTTCGGCAGCCCGAGGCCGGGCAACACCTGATCGTCACGGACGAGTACTGCCCGGCCACCCCCACCGCCGACCAGCCACGCCGATCCGTTCCAAGCCCCGGAGTACACCCCCGTTTCCCCGAACGGAGAACTGGGCAGTAGGTCGTGATAGACCGTCCCAGACAGAGTGCCCAGGATCTGTTCTCCCCCGAGCATCCACTCGTTCCCATTCCAGACGATCAACTGGAACCATCCGAGGGGGTCCCGGTCCGGGACAAGGCGGGTCAGGTTCGTGACGTGGGTGCCTTGGACCGCGACCAGGGCGATCCCGGTGCTCGAATTGCCTCCGAGAAGCCAAGAGGTGCCGTTCCAACCCAAGGCGAAAATCCCCCCGCCGGCGAAGTACGGGTAGATGAGTGCGGTGAAATTGGTGACTTGTGCTCCGTGGAGAGCTACCAAGGTGCCATCGTTGTTCCCCCCCCAGGTGGCCTGCCCACCGACCAGCCAGCCGCTTCCGTTCCACCCGAGCGCGTAGGTCCCCCCCTCGTAGAAATAGGGGTTGACCAGCGCGGTCAGATTCTCGACGGTCGGCCCAGCGGGCCCCTCCCGCAGGTCCGCCAGGACAGGGAGGGTGAACTCGGGGTCGATCGTGTAGACCCCGACCCCCGCGAGAAGCGTGTCCGTCGCATTCGACCCAGCGCCCAAGATGATGCCCGGGTGGAACACCGGGCCGAGCGCCGGCGTGACATCCACGTCCGACACGGTCCGATCGGGGGTGCCTGAGCCGCCCGAGACGACGAGGGACCAGACGGCGAGCAGGCAAGCCACGGCCACGAGAATCACGACGATCCACTCGATCCGTTGTGCGCGGGTCATCCGATGGTTCACCGGGGCTGGATTGGTGGCCACGAACCGGCCACCCTTTGAAAGTGTGCCTGTTCCTCACGACGGGGGGGTCCGGTCGAGTTCGGGGATGCCCCACCGATTCGGCTCTCTACGGCGAGTAGGAGCTCTTAGCCGCTCCGGGCGGCCATCCCGCTCATTCTACCGTTGATGGGGCGGGGCCGGACCTCAGCAGAAAGATGTCGCTCGGAACCCAGCACCGCCCACCCACCAGGGGCGAAAGGCGGACGCACACATTGGGAGGGAGGTTGCGAATGAGGGGGAACCGCTCATAGCCGGCGCCCCGCACTTCCAGTTCAACGAATCCGCAATCACGTAGCAGTGCTCGAATCCACGCTCGAGATCCTACATAACCCGGGTGCTCGGTAGATCGGATGG
The DNA here is from genome assembly GCA_022750205.1 of Thermoplasmata archaeon. GTDB lineage: Archaea > Thermoplasmatota > Thermoplasmata > Lutacidiplasmatales > UBA184 > Lutacidiplasma. Next base: position 2,241 of record JAKIWD010000130.1, on the reverse strand, counting down.
GGATGAATGGCGACCGAGAAAACGTGACCGAGAGCTGTCGCCCACGGCTTCGAAGATGGGACCAAACGTCGAGGGATAGGGTATCCAGGCTCGGGCGAGAATTGACGGAGCGGATGAGGTGACCTCCCGGCCGAATCACTCGCCGCAGCTCCGCGAGAACGAGGGACGGATCGGCGAACCAGTGAAGCAGCCGAACCAACACGACAGAGGTGAAGCTCCGGGCGGGGAATGGCAGCCGCCTCGCATCGGATTGCAACAGCTCCGCGCGCGGTCTCCCTGCCCAAGAATTGGCCGCGATCCCCAGTGAGATCCGGTCGATGTCGACCCCCAGGTATTCCCGGGCATGTGACCGGATCACCGGCGAGAGACGCCCAGTTCCGGTTCCTACCTCGAGAATTCGAGTCGAGTCGGTTCGTTCCAAGAGCTCCCCAACGATAGCTGATTCGACGGCGGCGCTCGCCCGGCGGGCCGGGTCGTCGCGCTGGACGACTGCTAGGCACCGGGATAGCATTTCCCACCACTACGCTGAGTGATCTCGGCAGGGATAGCGTGAACTGTTCAGCCCGTGTGACTGTGCACCCTGCGCAGCCCGGAGCCTCTTTGAAGGATCGCGCGCGCAGTGAGCGTGCTCCGGGACCGAGAGTGGCCCCGGACCCGGCAGACGCTGAACTGATTCCTCGTTACCTTACCAACCAGCGATCGAGCGCACGACGTGTCGGCACGCCGTGGGGGGGAGAATCAGACGCGGATATTAATGGCGAAGCGATGGCTCGCGGGAGGACACGTGAAGATCTACTCGGAAAGGCTGTTCCTCAAGTACCTGGTCTCGAACCACGGTGTCTGCTTCGGGGTTGACATGAAAGAAGCTTCGTACCTCTTCCTGCTTTCCTCACGGGGCCTGGTACTCCAGCGTCGGCCCGTCGGAGACAAGGTCGTGGAGAACCTCGATTACGAGATCCCGGCAATCGTCGCCGCGCTCCAGCGCGAGCGAGTCTCGGCCCACTCGTCCGCCGGGTCGTAACGGGCGCCGCACCCCCGTCAGCACCCGGGTTCACCACGATGGACGGCGAACTCGAGCACCTTCGACTGCGTGGCCCGCGGGGAGTGATCCCGCTCGGGTTCGTCGCGGAGGGGGAGGCATTGTTCCTCATCGCCCGCGAGCGATCGGCCCAGTGGCCCGTGGACGCGCTGCGGACGGGCTCGATCGAGGTCGAGCTTCCCGAGGGACGGAGGCGAGGGGACATCCGGCTGTTGGCGTCGCCGTCCGACCGCACCACGGTCTTGGAGCACTTTCGCGCGAAGTATGGGGATGCCGCCTTTCAGCGATGGTACGAGCACCCGGCGCGCATCCTGCGTGTGGACCTGCTCCCCCGGGGAGGCGAGCAGCGCCCGCGTCCGGGAGGGTATGACGGCTGGCTCGAGTCGGAGTTCGATAACGTCGCCGACGAGTACGATCGCCACATCACGGGCAACCGGATGAACATGCTGCTGCGAAACCGCTCGCTCGCCCAGCTCCGCCCGACGTTCTCCTCGGCGCACCGACTCCTCGAGGTGGGCTGCGGGTCGGGGATGGAGACGCTGCCGCTGCTCCGCGACGGTCACGAGATCGTCGTGGTCGACGTCTCCCAGCGGATGCTCGATGTCGTCCAGGAAAAAGCCCGGCGCGAGGGCCTCGGCGAGCAGTTGTCGGCCCGCAAACTCCGGGCGGCGGAACTGGGCCGTCTCGTGGAATCCAAGACCGAGGAGAAGTTCGACGGAGCGTACTCCACCTACGGCGCGTTGAACTGCGAACCGGACCTCCGGGCGGTTCCGGGCGCGTTCGCCGACCTCGTGCGCCCCGGCGGGCGCCTGATCCTGGGGATCTACAATCGCTGGTGCTTGTTCGAAGTGGCGGGCTACCTGCTGGCGCTCCAGCCACGTCGCGCGTTTGGCCGTCGACGGAACCCGATTCCCGTCGGAGCCTCGCGCTTTTGTATCGACGTCTACGCCTACTCAGCCGGGGAGATCCGACATATGTTCTCACCCGGGTTCACGGCCGAGCGGCTCGAAGGGGTCCCCGTGTGGCTCCCACCTTCGGACCTCACCTCGTACGCCGAGAAGTTGAGCGGCCGATTCGAACAATTGGCGGCGATCGACTCGTTCGTCGGGCGGAGGTGGCCGTGGCGATCGCTCGGCGACCACTTCCTCCTCACGCTGAGGCGCCGCGCTCCGGATTCCGCTTCGTGATCGTCCCCGGAGGGG
>JAKIWD010000017.1 GCA_022750205.1 Thermoplasmata archaeon | reverse complement strand
GGCACACTCCGCGACGTGTTCGCGCCAGGCCCGCCGTTTATCTTCCAACGCGCGCCCCGCCCAGCCTCGGGTTGGATGGGCCCGCCGGCGTGTCCGGCCTGCGGGGGCCCGGTCGACATCGCGCGCCGGGTCTGCACCCAGTGCGGGCGTGCGGTGTAACCGACCCGCGCGGGCGACACGCGGCACCCGATTCCGTCAATTCGTAAGGACTATCCCGCGCCGGGCCTCCGGAGGGCCGTGCGGGTCCTGTTCGCGAGCCACCGGTACTATCCGGTGCCCGGTGGAACGGAGCGGATCGCCCAGCTCCTCGCCGAAGGGCTGGTCGCCCGAGGTCACGAGGCGACGCTGATCACCGAACTCGAACCCGGCACGGCCGCGTCGCAGGTCCTGAACGGGGTCGACATCGTTCGACTCACGACGCGCCGTTTCGCGGGGGTTCGGTTCCCGGCCGGGTATCTCCGGTTGCTCCGTCGGACCCAGGCCGATGTTTTTCACGTGCAGGGAAACCGGATCTGGTGTGCCGACTTCTACTTCCCATTCGCCGGTAGGTTCCGGTGGCGACAGTTGATCACTGGCCACGGGTTCTATCAGTACGCGATCAACCCGCGCCGCTGGGACCGCTGGTACTTCGAGCGCTACTTTCCGCGCATCCTCCGTGCCTTCGACTGCTACGTTTGTGACACGGACCACGAGCGGGACCAGCTCATCGGGTGGGGAGTTCCAGCCGAGAAGCTCCGACGAATTTCTCTGGGCGTAGACTTGGGCGAGTTTCGCCAGAGACCCCCGCCACCGGAGGAGCTCCGGGCAAAGTGGGGGTTCCGGGCCCCGCGCGTGGCGGTCTACGCCGGCGGGTTCTTCGAGAACAAGCGGGTCGATCGGCTGATCGAGGCCGTCGCCCCGCTCGCGGAGACCTGGGCCCTCGTCTTGCTCGGCCGGGACATTCCCGGATCGCCGTACGACGCCGCGCATTGCCGGGCCTTGGCCGCCGCAAGGGGGGTCGAGGTGCACATTCCCGGCGCGGTACCCCGGTCGGAAGTGGTGGCCTCGTACTTCGCTGCAGACGCGATCGTCGGCGCGAGCGAGTACGAGGGGTTCGGCGTCGCCATCGCCGAGGCGCTCGCCGCCGGACGTCCCTTCGTCGCCTGGCGGAGCGGGGCCATCCCCGAACTCGCCGCGACCGGCGGGGGAGTCGCCGTCACGTCGGTGCCGGAATTCACCGAGGCGCTGGGCGGGTTGACCGACCCGACCGCGGGCCGGGCGATGGGAGCCAAAGGTCTGGCGGCCGCGCCGGAGTGGTCCACCGATGCGATGCTCGGCCGCTACGTCGAGCTCTACGGCCGGCTCGCCGAGTTGGGCCCGCGGCGCTGAGGACGCCTACAGCGGGCGTCCGAGGAACCGCTCGACGCCGTGCAACGACGAACCGATCATCGGCCCGAGGTCCATGCCGATGTGGTGGAGGACGAGCAGGAAGCTCAACGCCAGGACGACCGTCGTGAACCAACCTAGTAAGACTCCCATCGTCAGACCTCGGCAGGGCCCGACTATGGCCGGCCGGTCCTAGTTAAATCGCACCGTCCACTTGCAGGGCAGGTCGGCGCTGTCGCTCCGCTGACGGAAAATTGGCGGAGCAAGATTCAAGAACGCCGTTCGCTACGACCCTCGGGCGCTGCCCTGGTAGTCTAGCGGTCTAGGATCTAGGTCTGTCGAGCCTGGGACTCGGGTTCGAAGGAGGTGCGCGGTCCCGCCGCCGCCCCGAAACTCCCGACCAGGGCGTCGCCCTCTCCTCAGGCGGTCGCCGCGGACCGTCCCGCCGACCCGGCAGGCACGAGTCCGGCTGCGGGCGAGCGGGAGACGAGCGGCTCTCCCCGGAGCACGGCGTCGTACACCGCCAGCAGTCGCTCGACGTGCTTCTCTGGAGTGAATCGTTCGAGCACGCGCGCCCGGCCGAGTTCACCCATCTTGCTGGCCAGCGCGCTATCCCGGAGCAGTTCGCTCAGCCGGGCGGCCAACTGGGTCGGCCCACCGATCGGAACGAGATACCCGGTCTCCCCCTCGTCCACGATGTCCGGGATCCCCCCGATTTGGGTGGCGACTACCGGTCGGCCGCGCACCAGCCCTTCGAGCGCGACGAGGGGAAAGTTCTCCCACATGTTCGAGGGGACGGCGAGCACGTGCACGTTCTGGAACCACGCCTCCTTCTCCGGACCGATGAGCCGCCCGCGAAACTGGACAGATCCATCCACGCCAAGACGAGCCGCCAGCGCCTCTAGTCCGGGACGGGACGGTCCATCGCCCGCGATGTCGAGTCGGGCATCGGGCACGCTCTTGCGCAGGATCGCGAACGCCGGCACGAGATCTTGGAGACCTTTGTACCAGTCGAGACGCCCGATGAATCCCACGGTCGGCGGCGTGCCCGCCGCGGGGAGCGGCGGCGCCGCACGCCGAACCGGCTCCGGTATCCGTGCGAACGAGGGAAGGTGGAGCGCGGGGCGATAGCCATTGGAATCCAGATAGTCCGTCAAGGACCGGCTCGGACACAGGTAGGCGCGCATTTTGCCGCGCAAGGTGCGGTCGAACGAGCGCGTCTGGAGCAGATTGTACGGCCCGCCGAGGCCGACGTGACAGCCGGTGAAGAGACAGCGGACCCGGACACCGCCCTCGCAGATCACGTTTCCCGGACGCACCAACGTCGAGATCGGGCACACCAACTCGGCGTCGTGGGCGGCCATGACGAGCGGGATCGACTGGTCGCCCAGCACTCGGGCGATCGTGGCGTACCGCGCGTCGAAGTGGTGCAGGGAGATCAGGTCCGGGGAGAACTCTTCGATCTGGGCGCGAAGCCGGGCGGCCAGCGGGGCATCCTGCAGGACGTCCTGCCGGAGACGGGTCGCCCGGCCCGTCGCCGCGACCACGTGGCTCCCAACGGGCGGCCCGATGGGTGGGGTCCCGTCGGTGATCTGGACGACCTGCGTTTGATGACCGCGTTGCGCGAGCTCGGCCGTTATCTCCCGAACGTAGTCCTGGGCCCCGCCGGGAGTCCCGTCCCAGCTATCGATCCGGAGGATCCGCACCGCACCGGCCCTCCGCGGCGACGAGCCGCACCTCCGCGATAAGAGTTGTTCTGGCGGCCCCTCCGCGCGCCGGCGGCACAAGGGGTTAAGGGCACGCCGGTGTCCCCGCGCCGATGGTACGGGTAGGGGTCACCGGCGCCGCCGGATTCCTAGGCGGGGCCTTGGTACAGTATCTCGCGGACCGAGGCTACGAGGTGCGGGGTCTCGACAATCTCACCGGGCCCATGCAGGTCGTTCGTCCGGCGGCGCAACTCCTTCGCGCGGACGTGCGGGAACCGGCCGGGCTCGACCATCTCGTCGGATGTCAGGTCGTCCTCCACCTCGCCGCCGTGTCGGGCGTCGTCGCCTGCGCGGAGCGGCCCGAGGCTTCCGCGGCGGTCAATCTCGGATCGACCAACACACTCGCGCGATGGTGTGGAGGCCGGGGCATTCCGCTCGCGTTCGCGAGCAGCTTTGCGGTGGTGGGGGTGCCCGACGCACTGCCTATCACCGAACAGACGCCCGCCAAGCCGACCCACGAGTACGCCCGCCAGAAGGCACAGTGCGAGGAGATCGTCCGGGGATACTCGACCCGGTCGGGCGTACCCATGGCGATCCTCCGGATGAGCAACGTGTACGGTCGCTACACGGCCGAGGAGCACCCGGTCGCCAAGGGCAACGTGCTGAACGCCTTCGCCGAGCAGGCGCCTCGGGGCGCCCTGCGCGTCAACGCCCCGGGCACTCAACGACGCGATTACATCCACCTGATGGACGTGATGGCCCATTGGGAGGCCACGGTCCGATACCTGCTCGCGGTCAAGCGTCCGGGCCCCCCGGTCACCTTCAACGTCGCGAGCGGCGAAACGGCGACCGTGCTCGATCTCGCCGGCCGCGTGGCCGCCCGCTGGCAAGCGCTGCATCCGGACGCCGCCAAGCTGGAGATCTCCATCGTTCCCAACCCCCGGGGTTCGATCGAGCTCCTCCAACCGGAGTTCGAGGTCAGCCGAGTCGAGACGGAGCGCGTGCTCGGTGTCAAGTGCTCCCACGATCTTGCCAGTTCGCTCGACGCGGTGCTCGGGGGCGCCGACATGTACGAGCGACCCGCCCCACTCCCCGCCCACTGAGGGTCGGTCCTTCGACCCGACGTCCGCTCCCGACGCCCCAGTCGTTATCGGTCCGCAGGAGGTAGGAGGCGTCGTGCCGGCCGAGGATCCCAAGCCACCCCGCCGCGCACCGTACCTTTCCCAGGTCCTCGCCGGGGCGTACCGCGACGAGGCGGAGCGCCAATTGCTCCAGAAGATCACCAGTGCGCCGGTCCCCCGCCACCTCGCGATCATCATGGACGGCAACCGGCGCTTCGCCGCCGGCCATGGCCTCCTGATCCGAGAGGGCCACGAGCAGGGCCGCGAGAAGCTCGAGGAGCTCCTCAACTGGTGCCTGGAGGTCAAACTGCGGATCCTGACGGTCTATGCCCTCTCGACGGAGAACCTCGGCCGCCCGCCCAGCGAGCTCACCACCCTGATGGACCAGTTCGAACGGGGGTTCCGGGACATCGCCACGGATGCCCGGGTGCACCGCCACCACATCCGGGTTAGGGCGATCGGGAACCGGGAAGCGCTGCCCGTGAAGGTCCAAGAAGCCATCGCGATCGCCGAGAGCGCGACGGCCGACTACGATTCGTACTTCTACAATGTCGCGATCGCCTACGGCGGCCGGGAGGAGATCCTCACGGCCGTGCGCGCCCTGGCCCGCGAGGTCAAGGAAGGGCGGCTGGAGCCGGACCAGATCGACCAGCAGATGGTGGCGAGCCGGTTATACACTGCCAACCTCCCCGATCCCGATCTCATCTTCCGAACGAGCGGCGAGGAGCGGATCTCTAACTTCCTGCTCTGGCAAGCCGCGTACGCCGAGCTGTACTTCGCCGACGTGATGTGGCCGGGCTTGACCAAGCTCGACTTTCTCCGGGCGATCCGGGCGTTCCAAGAGCGTCAGCGACGCTACGGCGGCTAGGCCCGGAATCGTTCAGCGCCTGGGCGGCACCGCACACTCGGTCGACGGGTCTCAGTCGGGCTCACGCGGCGGGGAGGCGGAATCGGTTCTTGGGCGCCAGAGCGATCCGCACCTTGGGTTAGTTTCAAATACAAGTCCATTTTTACCTTGGCTAACACCCGAGAGTCATCTCGGAGGGTTGAAAGGTATGTTGACAGGACAAACGCCGATTCTGGTGCTGAAGGAAGGGACGAAGCGCGAGCGGGGCAAGGGAGCGCTCGCCAACAACATCGCCGCCGCCAAGGCGATCGCCGACGCGGTCCGCTCGACGCTCGGCCCGCGCGGGCTCGACAAGATGCTCGTTGATTCGATGGGCGACGTGGTCGTCACGAACGACGGGGTCACCATCCTCAAGGAGATGGACGTCGAACACCCGGCCGCCAAGATGCTGGTCGAGGTCGCCAAGACCCAGGACCAGGAAGCCGGGGACGGGACCACGACCGCCGTCGTCCTGGCCGGCGAGCTGCTCAAGCGCGCCGAGGCGCTCATCGAGCAGAACATCCACCCCACGATCATCTCTCAGGGCTACCGGCTGGCCGCCCAGAAGGCGCTCGAGGTCCTGGAGTCAATCTCGATGCCTGTCAAGATCGATGATGCGGACACGCTGAGGAAGGTCGCCCACACCGCGATGGCCTCGAAGTCCGTCTCGTTCAACCGCGAGCTGCTCGCCGACATCTCGGTCAAGGCCGTCGTCGCCGTCGCCGAGAAGACGGAGAAGGGCCACTACGTCGACCTCGACAACATCCAGTTGATCAAGAAGCAGGGCGGCCAGATCTCCGACACGTCGCTGATCGAGGGCGTCATCGTGGACAAGGAGAAGGTCCACACCGGCATGCCCACGCGCGTCGCCGAGCCGAAGATCGCGCTGTTGGACGCCGCGCTCGAGATCAAGAAGACCGAGATCGACGCCAAGATCGAGATCAACGACCCGTCCCAGCTCGGCGCGTTCCTCCAGGAGGAGGAGAACATGCTCCGGCGGATGGTCGAGCAGGTCAAGAAGAGCGGCGCTACCGCCGTCTTCTGCCAGAAGGGCATTGACGACCTGGCCCAGCACTACCTCGCCAAGGAGGGCATCTACGCGGTGCGCCGCGTCAAGAAGTCCGACATGGAGAAGCTCGCCAAGGCGACGGGAGCCAACATCGTCTCCAAGGTCAGCGAGTTGACCAAGGAGGACGTCGGCCATGCCGGCCTCGTCGAGGAGCGCAAGATCGGGGAGGACTCCCTCACCTTCGTCACGGGCGCCAAGGGTGCCAAGGCCGTATCGATCCTGATGCGCGGCGGCACCGAGCACGTCCTGGACGAGATCGAGCGGTCGCTCGATGACGCTCTCAACGTGGTCGCCGTGGCGGTCGAGGACGGCAAGATCGTCGTCGGCGGCGGGGCTGCGGCCGAGGAGATCGCCATGCGCCTGCGCGACGAGGCCGCCAAGATCGGCGGCCGCGAGCAGCTCGCTTTCGAGAGCTTTGCCGAGGCGCTGGAGACGGTGCCGCGGACGCTCGCGGAGAACGCAGGTCTGGATCCCATCGACATCTTGATCGACCTCAGGAAGGCCCACAAGGCCAACCAGAAGCACGCCGGCGTGAACATCACGACCGGCAAGGTCGACGACATGCTCAGCCAGAACGTCATCGAGCCGATCCGGGTCGGTCGCCAGGCGATCGAGTCCGCGACCGACGCCGCGGTGATGATCCTGCGCATCGACGACGTCATCGCCTCGAAGTCCGGTGGCGGCGGGCCCCCGGGCGGCGGCGGAGGCGGCCCCGGTGGCATGGGGGGCATGGGCGGTATGGGCGGAATGGGCGGCGGCGACTTCGGCGACGACTAGACCCGACCCCCTCGCGATCGAAGCGCCCGTCCGGCCGCCTCCCGGCGGCGGGGCGGGCGCAACCCTTTCCTTTTTTGTCCTCCAAGCTCAGCGGTCTTTCGACCCTTCACTGAACCGGAGAGACCCGCGGCCTACTCGGTGTCCTCAGCCCATTTTTCGGGGGCTGCCGGTGCGGCGGCGGGCGGCTTGCGGCGGCGCATCATCACCAGCGCGATCGCCAAGATGACCACCAGGACCAAGACCCCGAGGCCGGCGTAGAGGGCGAACGAGGAGGCACTGTTCGAGGTGGCCGCCGCCGTCACCGTCAGCAGCACGAAGCTGGTCGCCGACTTGCCATTGGAGTCGGTCGCCGTCACCGAGATGTTGTAGGAGTTCGGCGAGGTCGGGGTGCACGTCAGCGTTGAGCCATTGGTGCTGGTGCACCCCGCCGGTAGATCGTGGTACACGAACGCGAACGCGCCGCTCCCGCCCGTGAGGCTCACCGAGAGGGTGACCGGAGATCCGGCCGTCACGCTCGGCGCCGAGGCGGTGAACGACGTGATCGCCGGATCGGGGTAGACGATCAGCTGCACGCCGCTACTCGCCGTCTCCTTCCAGTGGTCCGCGCCGCTCACGGCGACGGTGAACGTGCCGGTCGACCGGGGAGCGCAGGTGAGGGAGGGAGAGGTGGCCGTCCCGACGCAGCCGGTCGGGAGGCCGGTCCACGTGTAGGTGAACGGTGCGGTCCCGCCGACAGCGTCCAGGTTGATCGTCACGTTCTGTCCCTCATCCACCGCTGCGGGGGTGGCGTTGAGCGCGACCAGGGTGTACGCGGGGTTCACCACGACGGTCATCGGCTTGGAGACCGAGAATCCGACCGCGTCGGTGACGATCGCGGTGACCGTGAACGTCCCGGGCGAACTCGGGATGCAGGTGATGGACGAATGGTTGCCGACCGAGCAGCCCGGGGGAGGCGTGGTGTACGAGTAGGTGAGCTGCCCGGTGCCGCCCGAGGCGTTCACCTGGATCTCGATGCTTGTGCCGGCATCGACCGGCGAGGGGGTGATCGTCGCGCCGCTGATGGATGGGTCGATGCTGATGGTCACGGTGAGCTGCTGGCTGGCGTTCCAGCCGAACAGGTCCGTGACGGAAGCGGTGACGACGTTCGGACCTGTCGACAGCGCCGTGGGCATGCAGGTGACGACCGAGGCGTTGGCCGAGCTGCACCCGTTCGGAAGTCCGACGTAGCCGTATGTGAACGGGGCCGTCCCGCCCGAGATGTTCGTGTAGAGCGTCAGGGTCTGGCCTACGTCCAGGGTCGCCGGCCGCGCGACGAACGACGTGATCGACGGGACGGGATTGACGAACAGGGACGTCGTCCCGTTGGCGAACTTCCCGACGACGTCCGTGATCGTGACGACCACCGTGTACGGACCGCTCGCCCCCGATCCCGGCGTGCACGTGTACGTGGCGGTGTTCGAGGACGAGCACCCCGGCGGGAGGTTCGAGTAGTGGTACGAGTACGGCTTCGTCCCGGATGCGCCGGCCGCGATGAAGTGAGCCGGAGTCCCCCGGGTCACGGTCGTCGGCGTCACCGAGAACGATGCGACCGTCGGGAGCGGGTTGACCGTGACGTTCGTCGTCTCGTTCACCGGAGTGCCTGACGAGTCGTTGAGGACAACCGCGATCGGGAACGTACCGGCGCTCGCCGGTTGGCACGTCAGGACCGACTGGTTCAGGGTGACGCAGCCGGGTGGCAGCAGGGTGTAGTCGAAGGACACGTAGTTGGCGTAGCTGATCGGCGTCGCGTTGATCTGGAGCGATTGCGTAAGGTCGATCGTCCCCGGCGAGGGCGTCACGAGCCCGAGGATCGAGGGCCCGAGGCCCCAGGTCGTCTGACTGTACGTGCTGTTCGACCACTCGCCCCCGAACATGATCGTGATGTTGTCCAAGGGGTCGAACGACATCATCATGTACGAGACGGCGACCGGCGACCGGGTCAGGTTCGCCGTGATCGAGGTCCACGTTCCGTTCGTGAAGCTCCAAGTGTCCGACTGCGCTCCCGTCGGGCCGGCGGTGCTCGTGTCGCCGCCGAACAGGATCACCCGGTTGTACACGGTCGAGTAGGTGATCCCGTAGTAGACGCGAGAACTGGGGTGGGTGGTCAGCGAGAGCTGGGTCCAGGTGAGGTTCTTGTACGTCCAGGTCGACGAGTCAGGGCACGAGCTCGACGTGCAGCCGCCGAACAGGACGGCATAGCCATCGACGGCGTCGTACGCCATCGAGGCGCGGAACCGCCCGGGGGGACTGCCAGAGACGTTGAGCTGCTTCCACACTCCCTTCGAGAACGCCCAGGTGTCCGCGAACGGCGTCGTCGTCGCTCCGGCGTTCGTCCCGCCGAACATGAGGACGTACCCGTCGGCGGCGTCCCAGGTCATCGCCTCCCGCCAGCGGGACGGCGGATTGTTGGAGGATGTGGGCGAGACCGGCGTAACGTTGGTCCATTGGCCGCCGACGAAGGTCCAGGTGTCGTTGAAGTCGCCGTTGGACGTCGTGGCGCCGGTCGTCCCGCCGAACAGGACCGCGTAGCCGTCCGTGACATCCCACGCGATGGCGGCCGCGTAGCGGCCGGAGGGTGCGCTGCTGGGAGAAAGCTGGGTCCAAGTGTCGTGGGAGAACGCCCACGTATCCGCGAAGAGCCCGGAGAGGGAGTACCCACCGAACAGCAGGACGTAGTGGTCGACGGGATCGTAGACCATCGCGCCCAGCCATCGAGCGGCCGGAGCGGTTCCGGCATAGGGGGAAAGGTCCGTCCACGTCTTCGGCGGAATTGAGCTGGTAACGGCCGGGTGCGGAGCGAACGCGCTGCCGCAGCTGACCTGGGAAGCGGCCGTGACCGCACACGCGCCGTACACGGCTGACGGACCAACGGGCAGGGTGAGCGAGGCTTCGGCCTGGGAGAGGGGAGATTGGACGGCCGATGGATCGCGTGTCGGCGGGGCGGAGGCCAGGGGCATCAGGCTCCCGCTGGGAACCATCATCAACGCGACGACGGCCGCCGCGATCACCACAGAAAGGATTCGCCCTTGCCGCCGGGCGGGCAACCATCTCCCCAGGCGCGAGTCGTGCATTGGCACGCCGATTCGTTGGGAGCCTTTCTAACTTTGCTTTCCGGCACGCGGCGCCCGGGGACCCCCGCGAACTGCCTCGAGCTCTCTCGCAAGGGCGGTCATCGCCCGCGCGCGGTGGGAGAAGAGATTCTTCGTGGCGAGGTCCATCTCGGCGAAGGTGCGCGATTGGCCCGCCGGCTGGAAGATCGGATCGAACCCAAAGCCCCCTTTCCCGCGGGGCCTTCGGCTCAGGTGGCCGATCGATTCGCCTCGGAATAGCCGCACGTCCTTCCCCATCCTCAATCCGGCGACCGTCCGAAAGGCCGCCCGCCGCGAGCGCTGCGTCTGCGCGAGCCGGAGCACCGTACTGACTCCGAGGGTCCGGTAGGCGTACGATGAGTAGACTCCCGGAAAACCATTCAGCGCGTCGATGAACAACCCGCTATCCTCCACCAGCAACGGGACCGAAGACCGCGCGGCGGCCGCCAGCTTCCCCCGGACCACCTCCTCCAGGGTGTCCGCCTGCATTTCGGGCAAAGATCTCCGAGACCACCGGACCGCGATCCCGAAGGGCCGCAGGATCGCCCGGACCTCCCGGAACTTCCCGGAATTCGACGTGACGAACTGGATGCCCGTGCGGGCTACCAAGGGTACTCGTTGTAGGAAATGATCTCGTCCGGGCTCTTGCGCCCCTCCTTCGCGGACGCGAACCCGGTGCTGGTGCCGTTAGGTTCGGCGGGGTATCCCAAGGGGATGATAGCGATGGGATGTATTCCCTCGGGGACGCCGAGGACCGCGCGGACCTTGGCCTCATTGAAGTCCATGAGCCAGGTCGTTCCCAGGCCCTCGGCCGTCGCCGCGAGCCGAAGGTGATCGATGGCGACCGCCACGTCGAGCGGATAGGCCGAAATGTACCCCCCGACCGTGACCGGGATGTCCTCCTCGACGGAGAAGGCGACGATCGCCACGGGTGCCTCCGCCACCAGTCGCCCATGCGGGGTCGCCTGGGCCAGCAGCCGCTTACGCTCGTCGTCCTGGACGACCACGAACCGCCAAGGTTGGAGGTTGTTCTGGGAGGGAGCGAGCCGCGCGGCGGAGAGGACGGTTTTCAGTTTTTCAGCGGCGAGCGGCTTGGACTGATAGTGTGGGCAGGGCCGGTACGAGCGAATCGCCTCGAGGAGGTCCATGTCTCTGCCAGAACAGAATCGTAGGCGTTGGACAGAGAGAGGGTGTTACCCTCCGGTGGTGGCGAGGCCCATTCTATGCGTACGAGGGTGGGGCCTGTTAAAAGGATTTGGGAGCCCAAGGCTCGGCGTGCGGTCTTCTCGTGCCCGCCCCTCCAGGCCGGCGGTGAGCCCGCATCCGTCGGCCCGGAATGCTGGCGTGCACGACGTTGATCAGCGGAGCATTCCGCACGCTCGGGTCGGCGCACGGCTCCCCAGCCCGGTCGAAAGTACCGGATTCCGTTGACCCCGATACACCCCCACCACGATCTGTCAGGAGACGATCGTTTCACGCGGACCGACCCGCTCCGGTTCCGGCCGGGTCAGCGATCCCACCCGGAACGAAGCAGCGTACTCGAATCCCTCCGACTATAAGCCGGCCTTGGTGCGCGGAGAGCGGCACCCCTACAGTTGATAGCCTGATGTGATTCCCAGCGAAGCTGGACCAGGAAGGATCGAAATGGCGAAGGTTACCAGTGAGGAAGCCAGAGTCCCGCGATTCTCCGTCGAGTACATGGACCAGTCCGTCGACCCGAGCCAAGATTTTTACTCCTACGCCACCGGGAACTGGCGGCGGAACAACCCGGTGCCCGCCGACAAGTCGATCTGGGGCGCGGGCGCCGAACTCATTCAGCGAAACTATGTCCTGCTGCGGGACATCCTCGACACCGCCGCGGCCGATGCGAACGCCGTCGGGGCCCAGCGCCAGGTGGGTGACTTTTACGCGTCGGCCCTCGACCACGCCGGGCGAGAAGCGCTCGGGTTCGCCCCGATCCAGCCGTTCCTGGGGCAGATCCGCTCCATTTCGGCGCTGTCGGAGATTCCACGGCTTCTCGCGGGACTTCATGACACGGGGGCCCCGGGCCTGTTCGAGACGTTCGTGTACCCGGATCGCAAGAACAGCTCGGTGTACGCGTTCTACCTCTACCAAGGCGGCCTCGGCCTTCCCGATCGAGAGTACTATCTTTCCGAGAACTTCACCCCCCAGCGGGAAGGGTATCACCGCCACCTCGCCCGCATGTTCCACCTGCTCGGCGAGCCCCAGCCGAGTGCGGAGACCTTCGCGGCCGCGGTCGTTTCGATCGAGACGGCGCTCGCCCAGGCGAGCCGGAGTGCGACCGACCTCCGGGACGAGGTGAAAAACCACAACCCCTTCCCCGTGGAGGAGTTCGTCGGGAGCCATCCGGGATTCGGATGGGCCGAATACCTCACTGAGCGCAAGGCGGGTCGGGCCGGCTATGTCGTGGTCGGACAGCCGGAGTTCTTCTCGTCGATCGATTCGATCCTTTCCGCACATTCCCTCGCGGACTGGAAGGTCTACCTCAGCTGGCACGTCCTCCACGCCAACGCACCGTTTCTGCACGAAGCCGCTGAGATGGAGCACTTCGACTTCTTCCGACGCACGCTCCAAGGCCAGGCGGAGCCCGAGCCGCGCTGGAAGCGCGCCGCGCTCACCCTTGACGCCGTCCTGGGAGAGGCGATGGGGGAGCTGTACGTCCGCGAGCACTTCCCGGCGGCGGCCCGGGCGCGGATGGCGCTCCTCGTGTCGGATCTCCAGCAAGTGTTCCGAGATCGCCTCAAAGGGCTCGATTGGATGTCGTCGGCGACACGGGAAAGGGCGCTCGTGAAGTTCGATCGCTTCACCGCCAAGATCGGACATCCGGATCGATTCCGAGATTATTCGTCGGTGATCGTGCGCCGGGGCGAGTATGCGGCGAACCGGCAGCGCGCCACCGAGTTTGAGGTCCGCCGGCGCCTGAGCCGCCTCGGGGGGCCGGTCGACAGCACGGAGTGGGAAATGACCCCACAGACGGTCAACGCCTACTGTAACCAATCGCTGAATGAGATCGTGTTCCCGGCCGGGATCCTCCAGCCGCCCTTCTTCGATGTGACGATGGACGATGCGGTGAACTACGGCGGCATCGGGGCCGTCATCGGCCACGAGATCACGCACGGATACGACGATCAGGGCCGGCGCTTCGATGCCGACGGGAACCTCGTCGACTGGTGGACCGAGACCGACGCGCGCGAGTTCGACGCGCGTGCCAAGGTCGTGGTCGCCGAGTACGCGCACCTCGAGGGCCTCCCGGGCCTACCGGTGAACGGCGAGCTCACCCTGGGTGAGAACATCGCGGACTTCGGTGGCGTGAGCATCGCGTACGAAGCGTTGCAGCGACGGTTGGCCGCGGACCCGGCCCGCCGAACGGTCATCGACGGACTCACCGCCGAGCAGCGATTCTTCGTCTCCTGGGCCCAGATCTGGCGTCAGAATTGCCAGGAGCCGGAGCGGCGACGCCGGCTGACCATCGATCCCCACTCTCCCGGAGAGTTCCGCGCGGTGGTCCCCGTCGCGAACATGCCGGAGTTCACGACCGCTTTCCCCCCGAAGAACGGCGGGCTTGCGGCGGGAACGCCCCGAGTGCAGGTTCGGATCTGGTAGGCGCACCCCCGAGCGCCGTCGTCCCCGCTTGTGGCCAACTCGCCGACGACTCGGGACCTAGTCGACCGGCCAAGAGGCCCATCGAGAGATCCCCGGGCTTCCGGGGTGAGCCGTGCGCGAGGCTCTGCGCCGCGGCTCATCGGAATGACCAACCTTCGGGTGGGCGGAGATCTCCTCCGTCGTGGGGATCCACGGCGTTAGTCGGCTGACCTTCACCGGGTCCGGCAGACGGTTGGAGCCGAAGAATTATATACGGCAGACAGAGTGTTGAGCTTTCGCTGACAACTGTCGGACAAACGGGCTAACGTCGGCGTCGGACGGGTCGGCTTCACTGAAAAAGGAGGTTCGCGACCGATGTATCTGAAGCGGCTCAAGGTCCGCAACTTCAAGTCCTTCGCGGGCGCGACAGAGATCCCGTTCCAGCCCGGATTCACCGGGGTTGCCGGGCCCAATGGGATGGGCAAGTCGAACATCTCGGACGCCATCCTGTTCGTGCTAGGTCCAGTGAGTTCGAAGGCGCTCCGCGCCGATCGTCTCACGCACCTGTTCTTCAACGGCGGTTCATCCAAGAAACCCGCGTCCGAGTGCGAGGTTTCCCTCGTCTTCGACAACAAGGACCGGCTCCTTCCCGTCGACCGGGATGAGGTCGAGCTGACCCGGTACGTCAAGCTCGCGCCGAGCGACGCGGACGGCTACTACTCGTACTTCTACGTCAACGGCGACCGTACCACTCAGGGGGAGATCGACACGCTCCTCGCTCACGCTCGGCTGGCGGGGGATGGATACAATCTCGTGCAGCAGGGCGACGTTAACCGGATCGTCAGCATGGGCCCCGTGCCCCGTCGGACGCTCGTCGAGCGCCTGGCCGGGATCTCCCAATACGACGAGGAGCTCGAGCGGGCCGACTCCAAGAAGGCCGACCTCGAGACGAACCTCGACCGGATCCGTACGCTGCTCGGGGAGGTACGGGGTCGGATCGGTCAGCTGGAGTCCCAGCGGACCCAGGCGATACAGTACAAGCAGATCCAAGACGAGAAACGCCGTTCCGAGGCCCGGCTGGCCCGGGCCGGCCACCTACTCGTCCAACAGGAGGTCGTCAGCTGCGAGCAAGGCCTAGCCAAGCTCCAGCACGAGCTCGACGGCCTGCGCACCGAGCAGGGTCTTCTCGAGACCCAGGTCGCTGCGGCCAACGAGGGGATCGACTCGCTCGAGCGCGAGATCGCCAAACGGGGCGGATCCGAGGCCGCAAAGTTCCAGCAGGACCTCAACGAGAAACGCATGGCCTTTGCCCGCCTCGACGAGAACGTCAAAAAGGCGGACGAGGAACTCACCGGGCTCAACGAGCGGGTGCAGACCCTCGCCAACCAGCTCAAGAACGACGAGAAAGAGGCCGGACGACTCCGGGGCCAGTCCACTACCCTGGGCGAAAAGCTCGCGGCGATCGAGGAAAAGGTCGCAGACCAGGTCGGGCAGCTCAAGTCCGCCACGGGGGACGCGGAGCAGTCACAGGGCAAGCTCGCCGGAACCCGCAAGCAGATCCTCCAGCTCCAACGCGAACAAGAGGAGCACCAGCGCGCCTGGCAGACCTCGGTGACCGCGCACGAGGCAGCGAAAGCGGCCGTCGACGCGACCGAGCGGGACGAGGCCCAGGCCGAGGATGATGGTCGCTCCCGCGAGATCGAGGTCAAGGACGTCGAGCTCCGCACCCGCCAGACCAAGGCCGGAAAGGATGGCGAAGCCACCACCCCGTCCCTCCAGAAGGAGTTCTTCGACGTCAAAGCCAAGGAGAAGTCGCTCACGGCCCACGCCGAGCAGTTGCGCCTGGAGGTCATGGAGGCCGCACGCCGTCACACCGACCTCAACGCCCGCCTGACGGACCGGGGCGGGCGATCGAGCCCGTTCGCCGGTGTGGAATTCCTCTTGGGTCAGCGCAACCTCGGTAAGATCCCGGGCATCCGCGGGACCGTCGAGGAGTTGGCGTCGTTCGATTCCGAGCTCCAGACCGCCCTCCAGGTGGCGGGCGGCAATCGCTTCCAGGCGCTGGTGGTCGAGACGGACCAGGTCGCCGAAGAGTGCATCAAGCTCCTGCGTCAGGAGAAGAAGGGACGCGCCACGTTCCTCCCCCTCAACCGCATGCTCGCCGGTCGGCCCAAAGGAAAGGCGCTGATCGTCGCGCAAGGGCCCGGCGCGGTCGGCTTCGCGCTCGACCAGGTCAAGTTCGACGAATCCCTGCGCGCCGCATTCTGGTTCGTCTTCGGCGAGACCGTGATCATGAAGGATCTCGGTCACGCGCGCGAGCAGATGGGCGGCGTGCGGCTCGTCACGCTCGCCGGTGACCTCATCGAAGCCACGGGAGCCATCACCGGTGGATTCCTCGAGACCGGCGGCCGTGGGGGGCCCAATCCCGCCGACCTCAAGCGTCTCGCCGACACGCTCCGTCAGAAATCCGCCGAGGAGTTGGAAGCGCGGAGCGCGCTCGCCGAGCTCGAGACCCGCGCCCGTTCCCTCGGGGAAGAGTTGGCGCGTCGCTCGGCGCAGGCCGAGGCGCACACCTCGACCCGCAAGATACTGGACGATGAGCTTACCGCGGCGCGGAGCCGCCTCGCCGAGGCCAACCAACGGACCGAGGCGGCCCGCGCCGCGCATTCCAAGGCCGAACGCGAGCTCGCCGGGGCGCAGCGCACCGCCGAGGCGACCGCCGAAGCGCTCCAGCAGGTCAAGCAGTCGCTCGCCCAGTTCAACACCGAGTACCTCGGGCATCTACCCGGCGCGATCTCCACCCGCATCCGCACCTTGCAGGAGGCGCACCAAGCGTCCACCGAGGCACAGGTCGCTGCGGCCGCCGAACTGCAGGGCGTGCGCGCCTCGCTCGCCGCCGCCGAATCCGCTCTCGGCGAGAAGCAGGCCGAACAGACCCGTCAGAAGGAGGCCCTCGGCGCCAAACAAAAGGAGCTCAAGTCGCTGCGATCGAGCCGCGACGCGGCCAAGGAAGGCCTCGAAGCGCTCCGCTCGGTGGAGCAGCAGCAGTCCAAGGCCGTCGAGGCGCACCTCGAGAAAAAGCGCGCCCTCGAGCAGGAACGGCTCCGCATCACCGAGAAGAGCGGCCGGACCACCGAGGCGGTGCGCACGCGCCTGACGATGGTCCAGCAGGAACAGATCCGGTTCGCGACCGCGCGCCAGCACTTGACCGAGGTCGAGGCGGCGCTCAAGGACCTCCCGGACGCTTCCCCCGACGACAAGCCCGTCTCGCTCGACGAGCTCAAGCGCACGATCGCGACCCTCCAGGCCCAGCTCGAGTCGATGGGCTCGGTGAACCTGCGCGCCCTCGAGGAGTACGACACCGAGAAAAAGCGGCTCGACGAGTTCGAGGGGGATGTCGCGCGGCTGACCTCCGAGAAGTCCGAGCTCACCTCCCTCGTCGGTGAGATCGAGAAGAAAAAGCGTGTCAAGCTCACCGAGGTCGTCGGGGCGGTCAACACCGCCTACCACGAGATCTACTCCGACCTCTCCGGCGGCGGGGAGGGGGAGATCGCCCTGGAGAACGCGGAGGACCCCCTCGCCGGTGGGCTCCTGATCAAGGCCCGCCCGATCGGCAAGAACATCCAACGTCTCGAGCAGCTTTCCGGCGGGGAGAAATCGCTCGCCTCCCTCGCGTTCGTCTTCGCGCTCCAGCGCTACGACCCGAGCCCGCTCTACGTGTTCGACGAGGTCGACATGTCGCTGGACGGGATCAACGCGGAGAACGTCGGGCGGATGCTGCGGCGCAACTCCGAGCGCGCGCAGTTCATCGTCATCTCGCTGCGCAAGGTGACGTTGAAGTTCGCCCACCGGCTCTTCGGCGTGACGATGCACGGCGATGGATGCTCGCGCGTGGTCAGCCTCAAGCTGGACGAGATCGTGGACGTGGACGAGCGGGACCGGGCCGAATCGTCCCCCGCCCTGGCGGCGCCGGGAGCGGCATGACGATCTCCCAGCAGGAGGCCCGGCAGCTGGCGGTCCCGGCCCCGCCGGTCGCCCGCGAGGCGGCGCAGCGCGTCCTCGACTACCTGATCTTCCATCGGTCGCTCCTGGACGAACCGGGCACGCCGCCCGCGGTGCTCGAGCGATACCTCGAGCTCGTCCAGAAGCTCAAGGAGGGCGTGCACGTCGTCATCGACGACCCGGCCCAGAAAGCGACGGCCCTGCTCTTCGAACTCGTCATGGACGAGGAGTTCGACCCGTGGGAGATCGATCTCGTCCGCTTCACCCAGGCCTACCTCGAACGCGTCCGCGAAGAGCGCCGCGTCGACTTCGCCGTGGCCGGGCGGCTCGTGTACATGGCCTGGTCGATCCTCTACCTCCAGTCGGCGGCGGTGTTGCGGCACCGCGAAGAGCCGATCGGCGCCCCCTCGCCCGACGGCGAGATCGGTCTGGGAGACGCGGTGGACGACGGTTACCTCGGCGAGCTGACCAGCTCCGAGGCGATCGATGTCACGACCGCGGTCCTGGACACCCGTGAATCCCCGCTCGTCGAAATGGTGCGGCATCCCGAGACGCGTCCGGTCAGTCTGCTGGAGCTCGTCAGCGCCTTCGGGGAGGCCGAGGAGGACGCCCGACGCGCGCTGCGGCTGCAGGAGCTGCGCGAGCGCTTGCGCGAGGAGCAGCACTCTCCCCCCGAGGTTCTCGTGCACGGCGACATCCCCGAGCGCGATCTCGCCGACGCCTGGGAGCTCGCCCGGACCCACCCGATCGGGACCCCCTTCCCGTTCCTCGAGCTGTGGCACTCCCGGTTCGGCCGGGACCGGCTGGTGTCCCTCTTCCTCGCTACCCTCTTCCTCTCCCGCGAGCGGTCGATCGACCTCGCCCAGGAGAAGCTCGGCGAGAGCCCCCTCCTCGTGGTCCGCCTGCTCCCCGAGCGCCCCCCCCGCGTCGAGGAGGCCTCGTAGGATGCCCGCGAAGGTCGACGAGCTCGTGCTCCGGGTCGAGGCGATCCTGTTCGCCGCCGGCAAGCCGCTGTCGGTCAAGGAACTCGGCGACGCGGTGAACGCGACCGACCATCGCCCCGTGCAGCAGGCGCTCCGCCAACTGATCAAGACCTACGAGACGCGACAGACCGCGCTCGAGGTCCGCAAGGTGGGCGACCGCTTCGCGCTCCAGCTCCGGGAGTCGTTCGTCCCGACGGCGCACTCGGTCACGCCGGTCGAGATGGCCCCGAGGACCCTCAAGGCGCTCACGCTCATCGCCTATCACCAGCCGCTCCTCCAGAGCACGCTCGCGCGCATGATCGGCGAGGCCGCCTACGAGGAGGTCGGTCGGCTCCGCGGGCTCGGCCTCATCCACGCCGAGCCGCGCGGTGCGACGCTCGAACTGCGCACGACCCGCTCCTTCGCCGAGTACTTCGGCCTCGCGTCGACCCGGCCCGATGAGATCCGGCAGTTCCTGGAAAAGAAGCTCGGCGTGATCCCTCCGCCGCCCCCCGGGGCCACGATCTCGGTGGTCGAGGCGACGCAGCCCAGCGCGCCGGTGGTGGTCCCGGCTCTGGGCGCGTCCACGCCCGAATCTCGGCCCGCACCTTCGGGAACACCTCCCCCCGGTGCCCTCGGCACCGAGTAGGCGTCCACCGACTACAGCGATCCGCAGGACGGGCAGCGAACCGGTTCGGCCGGGCGCGGCTGCCCGCAGTACGGACAGAGGAACGTGGCGTGCCGAACCGGAGGGGGTCCTGCGCTGGACGGCGGCAACGGGGGCGGTGGCCATCCCCCACCGGGTACTCCCGGAGGGGGTGGCCCCGACCAAGCCCCCGGCGCGAGGGGTCCGCTGGGCGGTGGAGGGGGAGGTTGCGGCCCCGCGTACGCGGGCGGGAGATACCGCGGCGGAGCTCGGTTCCGACCCACCACGATCACCGCCACAACGGCGAGCGTGATCGCGACACCGAGGATCAGTAGGACGCCGAACGGGGCCGAGTAGGACGCGGGCTGCGCCGGCGGCGGAAGGACCGGTGAAGGACCGACGTACTGGTAGCCGGCGATGCTGGGCGTCGCGTCGGCCACCAGGAATCGGGGGGCGTTGAGCTCGCCCCAGCCGGTGAGGGGATCCCACCCGGCGGAGGCGGAGAAGGCGTAGTTGTTGCCGTTGGACACGTCGGAGAACGGGTTGGCGGCGCTGACGTTGGGGGACGCGGCGAAATAGCTCGCGATCCGATACAGCTCGGGGTCGAGCACGCCGAACGAATGGCCAGAGACCGCACTGCAGCTCGCAAGGAGCCCGGCGAAGATCGGGGACGCCACGCTCGTCCCCTCCAACAGGTCGTAGTAGACACCCGACGAATCGTGGGCGTCGTACGCCACGGTGTCGTTGGCGGCGAACGCCAAGTCCGGGACGGCCCGGCCGAGCGCACTGACGCCCTGCGTCTCGCCCGCGCTGACGATCGGTGGTTGCGCGCCCGAGTAGAATTGCCAGGACGGCTCGGGGTAGAGCGCGCTCAGTCCGCCTTCCGTGCCCGATACGTTACCGGGTCCGCCGAGCGTGTCGTACCAGGCGACCTGGTCGCTGATCCCGGTGATGTTCGCGTCGAAGCTCGCATTGAGGTCGGTCTCGTTCGACCAGCCCGCGGGTGCGCCGCTGAGATTGAGCGAGACGCCCCCGACGGCGATCGTCGCTGAGCTGTTGAACCCGGCCGTCGCCGGCCAACCCGGTCCCGCACCCTCTCCCCGACCGGAGATGTCGTCGGGGGCGTTCCCCTGGTCCCCGCTGGCCGCGACGATCGTCACGCCCGTCACGGCGGCGTGGAGCATCTCGGTGTCCCAGAGCGAGTCGTTGAGGTTCGACAGCCCGAAGGAGTTCGACACCGCCGCGAGCCGGGCCGGGGAGTAGTTGTGCGCGAGCGCGTCGGAGAGCTCCGTCGCAAAGTCGTCGGCGACGTTGCCGAGCGTGGGCGTCGCGTTCGCGGCGAGATACAGGCTGCCCGAGAAGTAGAAGTTCGCTACCGTGGCGCCGGGCGCGAGGCTGCCGGCCATCTCGACGTCGAGCGCGTTCTCCGTCTCGTCGAGCGACGAATCGCTGATCGCACCGTCCCCGCCCGGCGGGGGAGGCACGGCCCCGTCGATCGTCACCGGCACACCCTCGACGACCGGGTGGGGCCAGGCGACCGGGAACGTGTCGTTGAAGTACGCGCTCACCGCGATCGGGTCGAAGGGCGGCAGGTCGGTCGAACTGGTGTCATTGAATCCAGACATCAGCAGCGTGGCGACGGCCTCCTCACTCGGGAAGGTGGCGTTGGCGACCTGATTGGAGGGAGGAAACAGCTCGGAGACTCCGTACGCCTGGGTGTAATCGGAGCCGATGAACAACGGCGAACCAGTGACGTTGTCGAACACAAAGCGACCGGGCGAAGTCCCGGGGTGAGCCGTTCCGTGGGCGATCTCCGATAGGTGATCCGTGTACGAGCCCGCGCCCACATCGGAGAGGCCCCCGACGCCCGCAGTGATGGCCGAGATCGCCGGCGGTAGCCGGGGGACCCCCATCGCGGTGTAGATCGGGCGACCAGTATCGATGCCGAGCTGGACGAGACGGACGCCGAACGCCGCATCGACCCCGCTCACTGGGAGGATCGCACTGACGCCGAACCGATCGCCGGTAGAGGAGATGGCTGATCCCCCAAAGCCAGCGAGATAGGCTTCGACGCTCGTCACCTCGCTCGCCGTCGGGGAGTATTGGGACTCGAACTGCGCCTCGGTCAAGTAGGCGGCCCGGTCGCCGCCCGGGGCGGCCCGCGCTTGGGCGAGACGACCGAGCGCCTCCGCGGCGGGAGACCGGAGGCTCATCGAGACTCCGATCGCGGAGCGCGGATTGAGTGGCACGGTGTGGACGGTCGATGGGATGGGGACGATGTCGGTCGTCCAGGGTAACTCGGAGTACTCCGGCGACGCCCGGGACGGATGGGGGCTCGAAGCGACAGCGAGGCCGGACAGCAGCAGCACCGCGATCAGCCCGATCGCGACCGCGATTGCCGCTCGGCTGCCCGACATCGGTCAACCTAGCCGGGGGCCCGAGATAAGCTCCCCCGACAGAACTCTTTTTTTCCCCGCCACGGGTGGCGCCGACATGGCCGCGAGCGTGCCGGAGGGCGGCGTGTGCATCTTCTGCGACATCGTCGCGCGGCGCGCGCCCGGCCACATCCTCTACGAGGACGATACGTCCCTCGCGTTCCTCGATATCTTTCCGTTCACGCGCGGCCACCTGCTCGTGATCCCCAAGCGCCACGTCGATCGCATCACGGATCTCCCCGAGACCGAGTACGCACCGTTCCTGCACGCGCTGGCCGTCCTCTGCCGACGGGTCGACCGGCTTTCGACCCACTACAATGTGGCCTTGAACCAGGGGGCGTTGGCCGGTCAGATCGTCTTCCACCTCCACTTCCACGTCATCCCTCGATACGGGAACGCGAACCCGTTCGGCGTCTCCCCGCGGGAGCGGTTGAGCGACGAGGCGGCGCGGTCGATCGTGGCCGACCTCGCGGAGGCCCCATGATCGGGATGGCCGACACCCCGAGGCCTCCGGCGGTAGCCGGACAGTTCTACCCCCGGGATGCCAAGGAGCTGGCGCGCGAGATCGAGTCCTGTTTCGAGAGTTCGAGGGGACCGGGAGCGCTCCCGTCCCGCCACCGGAGCGCCGACCGGTTCATCCGCGCGGCGATCGTCCCCCACGCGGGGTACCGCTTCTCGGGCCCCATCGCAGCCCTCGCATTCTCCGCCATCGCATCCGAACGACCGCCGGAGCACATCCTGATCCTCGGGGTCGATCACCACGGCGCGGCACGAGGCCCGTCGATCTCGGGGCAGTCCTGGCTGACGCCCTTGGGCCCCGTCCCGTGCGACCCGGCGCTCGCGCGAGCCCTCACGGTGCCGCCCCTACGGCGCGACGATGGGGCGCATGACCGAGAGCACTCCATCGAGGTGGAACTGCCGTTCCTCCAGTATGTCCTGCCCGAGCCCACCTTCACCGCCGTCATGATCCCGTTCGCGCCGTACGCCGAACTGGCCGACATCGGGCGGGTGATCCGGGAGGCGATCGCAGGGTGGGACGTGCTCCTGATCGCGTCGACCGATTTCTCTCACTACATCCCCCCCCAGACCGCCGAACAGCTCGATCGGCGGGCGATCGATCAGATCCTGCGCGGAAGGGCCGCGGGTCTCTACGAGACCGTCGAGCATCATCGGATCTCGATGTGCGGGATCGCGCCCACGACGGTCCTGCTCGCGGCCCTCGAGGACGAGGAGCTAAGGCCGCGGCTGCTCGGCTGGGGACACTCCGGACAAGCCGAGACGATGACGGAGGTCGTCGGGTATGCGTCGTTGCTCTTCGATTCCGAGACGCCGCTCGCGCCCGGCGGTTCGGCGGGTTAAATAGCGAGCCCGATTGGCCGACCGGACCCGATGATACTCTCCGACCTCAAGATCCTGGAGCGGATGCGCGACGGTCGCATCCTGGTGCGCCCCTACCGTCGCGACTGTCTCGGTTCGAACTCGTACGATGTCCACCTCGGGAAGTACCTCGCGATCTACACCGACGCCACGCTCGACGCCCGGACGCCCGGCGCCGTGCGCGAGTTCCGGATCCCGAAGGAGGGGTTCGTCCTCGAACCCGGTCAGCTCTACCTCGGGGTGACAGAGGAGTACACGGAGACCCACGATTGCGTCCCCTTCCTGGAGGGGAAGTCGAGCGTCGGGCGGCTGGGCGTCGACATTCACTCGACGGCAGGAAAAGGGGACGTCGGTTTCTGCAATTACTGGACGCTGGAGATGTCCGTCAAGCTCCCGGTCCGGATCTACGCGGGAATGCCCATCGGGCAACTGATCTACTTCGAGGTCTCCGGCCCGGTCGGCTCGCCCTACGGGAAGAAGCGCTCGGCCAAGTACCGCACGGTGTCCGCGCACCCGACGCCCTCGCGCATGTACCTCAACTTTCCGAACGGCGGCGCGCGGCGCCGGACCCCCCGCTAGGAGGGGGCGGACCGCGGGCCGGGCGGCCCGATGAGGAAGAACGCCGGCCGGCCGGGTCGCGCTCGCGCCCGGCGGTTGTGGGGGTCGTGGTCTTCCGCTTCCCGTTCGTCGAAGACCACCACGCTCTCGAGGTGGAAACGTCGGGAGAGGTACCCCTCGGCCGCGCGCAGGAGGGCCCGTTCGTC
The DNA here is from genome assembly GCA_022750205.1 of Thermoplasmata archaeon. GTDB lineage: Archaea > Thermoplasmatota > Thermoplasmata > Lutacidiplasmatales > UBA184 > Lutacidiplasma. Next base: position 2,443 of record JAKIWD010000017.1, on the reverse strand, counting down.
CAACGCCGGCACGTCGCGCCGAGGTTCCCCGCGAAGCTGAGGGAGGACCCGTTGCACGTACGCGGGGATCTGAGGTCGGAACGCGGCTAACTCCGGGTGCGTTTCAGCACGCGACATTAGTTCGCGGATAGTCGGCGAGGCGTGGCCCCCGGCGGTCCCCTCCCGCAGCCAGGCCTCCACCACCGATTTCCACGGCGCGGCCACGTAGAACTGGACCGCGTTCGCGGGCTCCCCACGACCACGAGCGAGCTCCGCGACGTTGCGGAGATCGTCTTCGACGCGATCGAGATACTCCTCGGCCGCGAGCGCGCCGGGATGCGCGACGAACTCCGCGGCCGCCGGCCAGTCCCGCTCGGCGACGAGCCGCGGCTCGACGCCCTCGCCGAGCTCCTCGGCGAGGTGGGGAGTCACGGGCGAGAGCAGCCGGATCCAGCTCTCGATCACCCGCCCCGGCACCGGTCCGGGTGCTCCTCCTCGGGCGAGGTATCGCCGCAACAACGCCGGAGCTCGGGCGTACACAAGTTCCGAGGCACGCCGGATCGCGCGGTCGTCCAATGCCGTCGTCGTTTCGTTGACCAGATCGTGCCACGCCGCTTCCAGCCAGCGATCGAGCTCCGGCGGTCCGGCGGCGGCCGGTCCGGCAAACTCCCGCACGACACGCTCGATGTCGACGAGCCGTGTTTGGGCGGCGTCCACCCCTGAGGGATCCCACTCGACGTCCTGCCCGGCCGATGCCGCCTGGGCGTGGTAGAGGCGGACGGCGTCGGCGCCCCAGCGCTCGAACGCTTCGAACGTGGGGGGGATGGTCCCGCCTTTGCCGACGTCCTTCTTGGAGATCTTCGCGCCGCCGGCCCCGGTGACCCACCAATGGACGAAGATCGAACGGGGCTGCTGCGGGGGCGGCAGGAGGAGAGCGTGGGTTGCCAGGAAGACCGGGAAGTGCACCCGCTTGTGCTCCTTGCCTCCGATGTTGATGTCGAGCGGGTACCAGTAGAGGAACTCGTCGCGAAGCTCCTGCTGCAGTGCCGTCCCGACGCCGGGCCCGCCCGGACCGACGCCGAGGAAAACGAAATCGAACAGCGCGTCGGTCAGCTGCTCGATTCCGAGCCGTCCACTGGAGACGTACCGACGGACGATGAAGTAGGCCGGATAGAAGGTGGAATCGGCGATCGGCTCGATCACCCAGTCGGGCGCGAACGGGAAGGGGGTACCCAGCCAGCGACCCCGGCGGACACACGCCCGATCACCGAGCCAGTCGAGGATGCCGGTGAGCTCCTCCCCGTACTCGGGCGGCGTGAAGGTCATCCGCCCGACGAGCGCGCGGGTCGCGTCCTTCCACCCGAGATCACTGTAGTGGATGAACCACTGGTCCGGGACCTTTCGGATCACGACCTCGTGGCCGTTGCGGCAGATCACGGGTTTGGAAAACTCGTGCAGCTCGAGCCCGTGGCGCGCGGCCCGCAGGGCCGCGATCGCTTCGGTGCGGGCTTCGGCGACCGGGCGACCCCCGAGGAGGTCCTCCCGCATCGTCCCGCGGACGAACTCGATGCGATAGAGCCGCTCGGTCGCCTCGTCGAGCGCTGCCCGATCGGACAACGTGCGGGCGCCGGTCGCGCGCACCGCGCGCTCCGCGGGTGCACCGCTCCCGGCGAGCAGCGCGGTCTCGGACGCGCTCCACCCGTCCGGTGCGGGAAACGTGACGATCTCAACCACCGGCGGGAGGGTGCTTCGGGTCGCCGCATCGAGCGCCTGCACCCCCAACCAGTCCGCCGGAGCGTGGGCAGGGACGCTCATCACGACCGCCGTCCCGATGCGGGGATCGACAAGGATACTCGGTAGCAGCGGCACCCGCACGCCGGTCAAGGGCGCAACCGCGCGGCGCCCAAGCAACGGCGCGACCGGCTCTTCCTTGCCGAGGCGACCGCCGTGCTGCTCGACGAGTCGGGTTCCGCCGACCCGGCCGACGAGGTACTCGACGGAGCCGAGATGCCAGACGACGAGCGGTTCTGTCGGAGGGAGCCAGAGGTTGGTCGCCCCGAAGACCGTCTCGGGACGGAGCGTGGCTGCGAGCAGGATCCGCCCGTCGTCCAGCTCGAACGGGAGGAGCTGGTAGATCACCCGTTCCGCGTCCCCGCCCGCCGACAGATCCGTCTCGGAGGCGTCGACCGATACCGGCCCGCAGACCGGACACACCGCGCTGAAGTGGGGCGCCTGAACGAGCACGCCGCGGTCGTGGAGCCTGCGGAACTGCCAACCGATGAACGCCTGATAGTCCGGATCGATCGTGGTGACGTAGGCGCTCTCGTCGATCAGTAGGCCGAACCGGCGGAACGTGGCGAGGTAGAATCGGCCGAGGAATCGGGCGGCGGTTCCCGGGTCCTCGAGCTGGGGCCATTCCGATTCGGCGATCCGGTTCGCCTGGAGCTGCGCGACGACCGTCGGG
>JAKIWD010000107.1 GCA_022750205.1 Thermoplasmata archaeon | reverse complement strand
GCATTCTCGACATCCTCGCTGGACGGTTCCATCGGTCCGCCGGGGTGGGAGTGGAAGTACCCGAGCACCGACCGTCGCCCTTCCCGGAACTGCCGTTCGAGTCGCAGCGCGTCTCGAGGTCTCACGAGAAACGATCGCGCCGTTTCGGCGCCCGCCGCGTTCTCGAGCGGGACGACTTCGTCCACGTCGATCCGACGAGCGTCGGAGTCTCGGGAACCAACCAATGCCCCCACCGCCTCGGCGGGGGCGGCCCCGCTCGAAGCATCCTCGATCTGTTGGCGCGCTCTCGCGGAGAGCGCGACCTTCCAGGGGTCTGCCATCCCTATCTCCGGGGACTATTGCAGCTGGATCAAGTGGGTGCACCGCATGCTACCTCGCCCGATCGAATCTTGGAGATCCACCCCGACCTGCCCGAGCAGTTCCTCGGTGAGGTGCTTGTCGAAGACATCGCACAGCAAGTAGGCGTGGGTGAGCGCAGTATGGCGGAAGACGCAGTTCGTGCGGACGAGCTTGAATCCGCCGTCCGGGCCCTTCTCCACGGTGGTCCGGAAACCGAGCTCGTTGAGCGACTTGGCGAGCGCCTGAACCCGGTCATTCAACCCTTTCCCCTGGGGGAGCGAATCGGCGATCTCCCGCGCCATCCGACGGGCCGCCGCCGCGAACAAGGCGGAAGCGAACCCCTCACCCTCCCGGGTCAGGAGCTCCTCGGTAACACAATCCAAGAGCATCTCGTACTTGCGAGGGAAAAGCTCCTGGCCCTCGGTTGTGAGCAAGTAGCGCTTGCGTGGTCGCCCCACGCCCTCCCGACGAAACGTGGGGACGACCAGCCCACGGCCCTCGAGCCGATCGAGATGGCCCCGCGCGGCACTTTCCTGGATGCCGAGCTTACGCGCAAGGTCCCGGGCGGTCTGGGGAGCGAGCGCGAGCTCCTCGATGATGCGCCCCCGGGTTCCTTCCCCTACCTTCAGGTCGGACGACGCCACAGCCTCCACTCCCCCCCGCTGGATTTTAGACACCGCGCTATACTTAAATAACCCTGTCGGGTCGCGCGCCGCCGGAGCCCTTCGATGGCCGGAACGAACCCAAAACCCGCCCACACGCTGCACATCCACGATCTCCATGTCGAGGTGGGCGGCAAGGAGATCCTCAAGGGCGTCAACCTCGACCTGTTCTCGGGCGAGATCACCGCGCTCATGGGCCCCAACGGCTCCGGAAAGAGCACCCTCGCTTACGGATTGATGGGCCACCCCAAGTACGTCGTGACCAAGGGGGAGGCGCTCCTCGACGGGCAGAACCTGCTCAAGATGCCCGTGGACCAGCGCTCGCGGGCAGGGCTCTTCCTCGGGTTCCAGTACCCGCAGGAGGTCTCGGGCCTTACGCTGTCGAAGTTCCTCTGGACCTCGTACATGCAGCGCCATACGGCGGAAACTGCCGACGCCGAGAAGTTCGGCAAGGACTTGGACGCCCACCTGGCCTGGCTGGAGATCGACAACGCCTTCCTCAAGCGCTCGCTCAACGAGGGTTTTTCCGGGGGAGAGAAGAAACGCGCCGAGGTCCTGCAAATGGCCACCCTCGAACCGCGATTCGCCATCCTGGACGAGCCGGACAGCGGCCTGGACATCGACGCGGTACGCGCTGTCGGCCAGGCGGTCTCCCGCCTGCACCGACCGGACGCCGGTATTCTCGTCATCACCCACTATCAGCGGATACTCAAGTATCTCAAGCCCGACCGGGTCCACGTGATGGTCGACGGGCTGATCGCCCTCTCCGGCGGGCGGGAGCTTGCCGAGCAGCTCGAGCTGAAAGGGTACGACTGGGTGCGCGCCGGCACCGCCGCGACCAACTGAACCCTTTCATTCTGGGACCGGGGTTCGGATGGACGTCCGCGCGATCCGCCGCGACTTCCCGATCCTCGAGCGGACGTTCCACGGCAAGCCGCTCGTCTACCTCGATTCTGCCGCGACGTCCCAGAAACCGCGCTCGGTCATCGAGGCGGAGCAGGACTTCTACACCCGGCTGAATGCCAATGTACACCGCGGCGTGTACGCGCTCAGCGAGGAGGCGACCGACGCCTACGAGTCTGCCCGCACCCGGGTCGCGCGCTTCCTCCACGCCTCCGCACCGGAGGAGGTCGTCTTCGTGCGGGGCACGACGGAAGCGATCAACGACATCTCGCTGAGCCTCTCCCGAGGCTTCCTCTCGCGCGGTGATCGCGTGATCACGACGGTGATGGAGCACCACTCGAACATCGTGCCGTGGCACCAGCTGCGCGAGCACCCCGGCATCGATCTCCAGTTCGTGGACATCGACGAGGACGGCCGCCTGAAGATGGACGATTACGATCGTCTGCTCACCCGATCGACCAAGGTCGTCACGCTCACCCACGTATCGAACGTGTTGGGCACCGTCAACCCCATCCGCGAGATCGCCGACCGCGCCCACGACGTCGGCGCGCTCGTCGTGGTGGACGCCGCCCAGTCGGCTCCTCACCGGCCCGTCGACGTGCAGGCGCTCGGCGCGGACCTGGTCGCATTTTCTGGGCACAAGACCCTCGGACCGACGGGCATCGGGGTTCTCTGGGGCCGCGCCGAGCTCCTCGCAAAGTTGCCCCCCGCGCAAGGCGGGGGGGAAATGATCCGCGAAGTACACCAGACGTCGGTCGGGTACCGGGAACCCCCGGGCCGGTTCGAAGCGGGAACGCCCAACATCGCGGGGGCGCACGGGCTGGCCCGGGCGCTGGATTACCTCGAGGGAGTCGGGTGGGACGAGTTGAGGTCTCACGAACGGTCCCTCGCCCGTCGTGCGCGGGAGCGCGCGGAGGCTGCGTTCGGTCCGCGCCTGAAGATATTCGGACCGGCCGACGACTCGGCCCGGGAGGCCGTGCTTTCGTTCCAGCTCGATGGCGTCCACCCCCACGACGTGGCGAGCCTGCTCGATGCGGAGGGTATTGCCGTTCGAAGCGGCCACCACTGCGCCCAACCGTTGATGGAAAGGTTGGGGGTTCCGGCCCTGACGCGCGCAAGCCCGTATCTCTACAACACCGTCGAGGAGGTCGATGCCTTGTTCGACGGCTTGATCAAAGTCGACCGGTTCTTCTCGAAGGCGACCCCCTCGTCAGCTCCACCAGCGGACCACCCCCGCGCATCCCCGGTATGAGGTTTGTAGCGAAGTGCCCGACAAGCGGTGCTTCGGATTGGGGTTGGGAGTCGGAGGAGCAGCTGTCGCTACCGTGGCTACTCACCATTTAAATACACACGTGTGATGGAATCAACCGGAGCACTCATGGCGCAGACAGCACCGGAAGTCCAGCCGCTGGACTACACCCGGTATGATTTCAAGAATCCGGAGACCTACAAGGTTCGGACCGCCAAGGGGCTGAGCCGCGAGATCGTCGAGCAGATCTCCGACCTCAAGCACGAGCCGGACTGGATGCGCGAGTACCGGCTGCGCGCCTACGATCACTTCATCGCACGACCGATGCCCGACTGGGGCCCGTCGCTGGACGAGATCGATTTCGAGGCGTACACCTACTACGCCAACCCTCTCGCCGAGGGGGAGACCAAGCGCCGGTGGGAGGACCTGCCGGCGGACATCAAGAACACCTTCGACAAGCTCGGGATCCCCAAGGCCGAGCGCGACTATTTCGGCGGGGTCGGCGCCCAGTACGACTCGGGCACCGTCTATCACAAGATCCGCGAGGACCTGTCGGCAAAGGGCGTCATCTTCTGCGACACCGACACGGCGCTCGTCGAGCACCCGGAGATCCTGCGCAAGTACTTCGGCAAGATCATCCCGTACAACGACAACAAGTTCTCGGCGCTCAACAGCGCCGTCTGGTCCGGCGGCAGCTTCGTCTACGTCCCCCCCGGGGTCGACGTCGGCATCCCGCTGCAGGCGTACTTCCGGATCAACGCGAAGAACGTCGGGCAGTTCGAGCGGACGCTCATCATCGCGGACAAGGGCGCGAAGATCCACTACATCGAGGGCTGCACCGCTCCGATCTACTCGCCCGATTCGCTCCACGCCGCGGTCGTCGAGGTCGTCGCCGAGCCGTACGCGAAGGTCCGCTACACGACGGTCCAGAACTGGTCCAAGAACGTCTACAACCTGGTCACCAAGCGGGCCGTGGCCTACGAGAACTCGCTCGTCGAGTGGGTCGACGGCAACATGGGCTCCAAGATCACGATGAAGTACCCCTCCGTCTACCTCAAGGGACGGGGCGCGCGGGCCGACATCCTGAGCGTCGCGTTCGCCTCGGAAGGGCAGATCATCGACAGCGGGGCCAAGGCGGTGCATTCGGCGCCGGACACCTCGAGCAAGATCGTCTCGAAGTCCATCGCGATCCGCGGCGGCCAGACCAGCTACCGGGGACTGCTCCACGTGTCGAAGGGTGCGACGGGCGTCAAGGCGGCGGTCCGGTGCGACGCGCTGTTGCCGGACGACTTTAGCCGGTCCGACACCTACCCCTACAACGAGATCCACGCCGACGACGCGACGGTGACGCACGAGGCCGTCGTGGGCAAGATCGGGGAGGAGCAGATCTTCTACCTGATGAGCCGCGGGCTGAACGAGTCCGACGCCATCCACCTCATCCTGATGGGGTTCCTGGCGGAGTTCTCCAAGGAGCTGCCCGTCGACTACGCGCTCGAGCTGAACCGGCTCATCCAGCTGGAGATGACCGGGGCCGTCGGGTAGGCCGACGCCCCACGTCTAAAGTTGTCGACCGAGCCACGGTCGGCAAACTTTGGGCTATCAGCCCGGGAGCTCACCGGAGCTTGGCATCGAAACGCCAGTCCGTGTCCGGCACGTCCTCGGCGAACTGTAGTCGGTTCAGCGCCGGGAACGCTCCTTCCTTCCACGCGACCTCGTCGCCCGACCAGCGCGCGGCGAGGATCGGGTAGAGCTGGTCCCGCAGCTGGCCGATCGGTGCGCGGGCGAGGACGTGGCCGAGGAACCCCTCCCCGAGCATGCGAATGGCCACGGCCTCCTCGAACCCCCGGGATTCCAGATAGAAGACCTTCTCTGGATCGACGGGAGCGACCGACGAGGAGTGGGTGGCTTTGACGTCCCGGCAGAGGATCTCCAGGATCGGAATGGTATCCGACCGCGCCCCCTTCGACAGCAGCATCGCGTGCTCGGAGAGGTAGCTCAGGGTCTTGCGGGCATCCTTCTCGATGCGGACCAGTCCCCGGCTCATGCCGCGGGAGTCGTCCTGGAAAAGTCCGCGGGTGATGGATTGGCCGTGGGTGTCCGTGCCAACGTGGGTCATCTGCACGGCACTGTCGTACGCCTGGTGACCCGAACCGTAGAAGGTCTGCAGGTCCTCGATGTCCGAACCCTGTCCGGCGAGCACCGAGAGGTTGCGCGCCCGCGTCCGGAAGCCGCCAAACCCCGCCCAGACCCAGCCGACCCGGGTTCCGGCACCGGCGCGCGCGTGGCGCTGGTAGAGGCCGATCGCGCGCGGGTCGGGTGCGTGGACGGTCACGTAGGCGGTGCGAGCACCCGCGGCCGCATCCAGCGAGGTGGCGGACGCGGTGACCCGCTGGTGATCGGGAGAATCCGTGCTGTAGACCTCCTCGCTCATCAGAAGTCGGGAGTCACGTCCGACGTGAAGATCACGACGCACGGAGATCGCTTCGTGCGGTCGGGACAGGATCGTGAGGTCTTGGACTCTCACCGGCTCCTTGGTAGAGTCGGGGACCGTCAGCCGATAGCCGCGGTTGACCAGGACCTCCCCGAGGGCGCTGAGTCGGTCGGGGGAGGTCCCCGAGGCCGGGGAGAACTCGACACGGTCGGTCCCTTCTCCCGAGAGGACCGAGGCAAACTCCTCGTAGCGGACCCCGGCGGAGCGCACCGGATCGGGGATCTCCGCGCGCGTCCCCGACGCATCGTGAACGATGCGCACCACCCCGTCCGGGAGCTGCGGGAGCCCGACCGCCCTGCCGCGGGAGATCGGGTCGATCCCGGCCAGGTCGACCCCGCCGAAGTAGCCGTACTTGCGGTAGAGCGGATTCGGCTCGAGAGGGAGCTCGAGGAACTCGTCGAAGGCCTTTCGGCGTCGGCGCGCGTGCGCCGGGGGATCGGACAGGGATTCGGAGAGCTCATCGACCTGCCGGGACGTGAGCCAGGAGAGCGGATTTGGCGCGGCCGCGGCCATTTAATTTAGACACGGGGAGGTGGTTATAAGATGAGCGGCTTCGACCTTTCCTCGGAGGTACTCGCACTGACATTTCGGTCCCTCCCGGGGGCTTTATTATCGAGGTACCGGTAGAGGGCCAACCACTCACTGCGAGACGAAGAAAATGGCCTACGACATGTACCAGGAAGTCATCCTGCAACACTACCGGGCTCCCCGCAACTTCGGCACGTTGGCCGATGCTGACTTCACGGGCGAAGAGAGCAATCCCCTCTGCGGGGACCGTATCACGCTCCAGCTCAAGCTCGGGCCGGACCACCACTCGGTCTCGGAGGTGCGTTTTCATGGCGATGGTTGCGCGATCAGCGTGGCAAGCGCTTCGATGCTGACCGAGAAGCTCAAGGGCCAGACGCTGGAATCGGTCGCCGCGATCCAGCGCGAGGATGTCCTCAAGCTGATCGGGATCCCTCTTTCCCCTGTCCGGGTCAAGTGTGCCCTGACCGGCTTCGCTGCGCTCGGCCGGGCGCTCCACCCCGCCGAGGCCAGTACCGGCGATGCGGGTCCCTCGGTGGAGGGGACGACGCCGGCGTGATCGACGTCGACCCGGACGTTTGCGTTCTCTGTGGACTGTGCACGGGGGTCTGCCCCCCGAACGCGCTCGACCTCTTGCCGGATCGGCTCGCCGTCCTCCCGCATTGTACCACCTGCGGTTGGTGCGTAGCCTACTGCCCGGTAGGTGCGCTCTCGATGCCAGTAGGGGCCCAACCCCGCCCTCGAGGACGCCGATGAACGCTCCGACGACCTCGGGCGAGGGCGCGCGAGTACTCCTGGTCGACCCATACGTCGCGCGGGAGGACCCCATG
>JAKIWD010000199.1 GCA_022750205.1 Thermoplasmata archaeon | reverse complement strand
GGGGGTGAGTTGCGTCCAATTGCCGTGGAGGAACGTCCAGGTGTCGCCGTAGTCGCCGCCGTTGCCCGAGCCGCCGAACAGCAGGACGTAGCCGTCGATCGGGTCCCAGGCGAGCGTGGAGTGGTCGCGAGCGGTCGGGGAGGCCTTCGGGTGGATCTGGGTCCAGCTCCCGTTCGCGTAGGTCCACGTGTCGCCGAGGTAGCCGCCTCCCGACCCGTAGCCGCCGAACATGAGCAGGTAGTGGTCGATGGGGTCGTAGGCGAACGAGCGGCCGTAACTTCGCGGAGCGGGGGACTTCCCCGAGGTGTTCGTCACGTTGTCCCACCCGGGAACGCCGGTGGCGGTCGCGTTTTGGCCCGGGCCGATCGCGCCCGTGGCGGAGCGGAGCGAAGCATGGGAGATCGCGGGGGACGGAGCAGCGAGGGCCGAGGCCGCCGCCAGTCGGGCGGGGGCCCCCGTCACGATGGAGTGAGCTGCCGAGTGGGGGATGGGCGCGAACGCCGAGGCCCCGAGCAGCGTGCCGAGCGCGAGGAGGACAAGAACCGAGGTCGACCAGGCAAGAGTTCGTCGGCCAAAGATCGATGTCGTCACGGCTACTCCCCGTTCGGCGATGCCCCGGGGGTAGTTCCGTCTTTGGACCGCCCACCGAGCCGGTCGGCGTCGTCCGGACGAACCGGGCGAGCCCCGGTCAGCTCCCGCCGGACTTCAGGGGGGTGCCGGCGCCGGGGCTCAGCGGAGCTCCGCACTTCCAGCAGTTCTTCTCATCCGGGTACACGACAGCGCCGCACTTGGGACAACTCGACTCGGCCCGACGGGCCGCTCCGGTTACGGCGGGCGAGGCGCTCGGCGGGGGAGTCCCCCCGGTCGAGCTCGGCGGGGCTCCGGTCGTCGGAGGGATCATCTCCGCGTCCGAGGCGGCCCGCTGCGCTTTGCGACGCGCTTCGCGGCTCTTCAGGAATACGTAGACGAGGAGGGCGAGGAAGAAAACGATCCCCGGATAGAACAGGATGTCGATGGCGGTCTGGGGCAGCAGGAGCTGGTACGTCGTCGCCCACGTGCCGGTGATCGGGCCCTGCACCGCCCCGTAGGCGTTCGGGACGGCGAGGAAGATCCACTGGTAGGTCGTGTTCGTCTTGTTGGCGCTCGCGTTGAACGTCGTCGCGCGCGCGAGGAGCCCCATCTGCCACCACCAGATGTTCGGGCCAGGGAGGTTCACGTGGAACGTCACGGGCGTCGGGGACGCGCTCACCGTCGTGACGTTCTGACCGACCGGGTAGAACGGGTAGCCGGAGCCGCAGAACGGAGAGGAGTTCCCCGTCGCGCCTGGGCAGGTACTGACGTAGACCCACAGTTGGTACGGCGTGTAGTTCGTCGGAAGTCGATTCGGATACAGGTCGACGGTGAACGCGAAAGCCGAGCCGCCGGCCCCGTTGTAGGGCGTGGCGGTGGCGTTGGTCAGAACCGGTGCACCGGTGGAGGTGTTGCCGTGATCCGTCGAGGAGTTCACGGCGGGGCTCGGCGTCATCGCCTCGGATGTGAGGCCGTAGTTGACGATCGGCGCCGCGAGGAGCAGCGCGGCGATACCCAGGATCGCGAGGTGCTTGGGGACCTTCCAGCCGAGGTAGATCGGAAGCCCGAGCCCGGCAAGGAGGAACGTCGGGATCGCGAAGTACGGCCCGAGGTAGAAGAACGACGCCGCGAGGGTCGCGAGGGCGATCAGGAACAGGACGATCTTGCCGGCGCGGGTCTGCACCAGCGCCTTCAAGCTGACCGCTCGCGGCACGGAACGGCCTCCGAGCGGGCCACGGCATATAAGGGAACCGCGAGT
>JAKIWD010000061.1 GCA_022750205.1 Thermoplasmata archaeon | reverse complement strand
TCGGGAATGAGGGGCGCGCAGGCCGGATTTCTGCCTATGGGTCCATCAGAAAATGGGCTACAGTTGGAGTTGCCGCAAGCCGGAAAGCTGAGTAGTTACTTTCTCGCAAGCCTAGGACTTGGACCGGGACAGCAACCCGCCCTTCAGCCTCCAGGGGCTCTCCGCCCCTCCGTGCGCGGCGCGTTGTTGACACACCTTTCGGGAGTGGAGTCGATCCGGGAGCCGACCCGATCACTCATTCAACTACGTATGCTGTCGATTGGTAATCGCCGTTAGTTTTCGGGCAAATCGGCAGAGGAGTCAGAGGCCAAGGGCAGCACGGCCTGGAACAAGGAGTACCATCAGTTGACAGAGCGGCGCGAGGGGTTCGATTGGGACCACCACGCCCGGAGCAACTCGGAGTCGCCTTTCTTCGCCGTGAAGCGGAGGCTCGGGGAGCCGGTCAACCACCACACACGGTTGGCCCGGCTCAACGAGCTCATGGGCAAGATCCTCGCCTACAACATCTGGGTCATCACCCGCGAGATCTACGTCCACAACATCGACCGGGCTTGTCCAAGCGAGAGGGGGCGGTCTCTGACCTTCCCCCGATGAGCGCGCCGAGCGAATCTATCGCGTCAACCGTGAATTCAGTACCCCCTTTTGGGGCGCATCTCGTGTAAAATTCCCAAAGCCGTGGCTTCGGGGATCATCCCCTTGATGCGGTGGTATTCCGGGTCGGTCTGATTCTCGAAGGCCATACCGGGGCACCGCGTTTGCGATCGTCCCGGGTCGGAGGGGGCATCTACACTGCTTCGGGTTGACGGGAGGTGGAGGCTCATCATGGGGCAGAGGACCTTGTCAGAGCTCTCGATAATCAATAGGGCTTCTCTGACCTCTTCACCCACATCGGCGCGTCCACCGATGAATCCTACTACCTCGCTCAGGCTGCGGGGCACTCCCGATCATCACCAAACACGAATATTATCTTCTCGGTCGATGGATGGCGGGATGGCAGGCTGGGGAAACGCGCCACGTCGAACCCCGCTCTCGCGCTCGTGTATTCCGAGAGGGCCGCCCCTTAATGTCTGACCAGCGTCCCTGATCTTAGCGGATGACGCCGATCGCGCGATTTGGAGTAGGCGACAAGGCGGTGGTCCGTCGAGGAGACCGAGTCCTGCTTCTTCGAAGGGCTCCCAAAGCGCCCCAGCTCCCTGGATTATAGGACCTGCCCGGGGGATTCTTTGAGGCCGGGGAGCGGCTCGTGGATGGCCAGGTCCGCGAAGAGGCGGGTCTATCGCCCGTTGAGAGTCGGCTCATCCACGCCGTCATCATGGAGTGCTCGCTCGCAAACGATCTGCCCGTTCCGTGCGTCGGACTGACCTACCTATGGAGGGTCGGGGTCGAGGGCACTCCCCGACTTCGCCCCCAAGAACACACAGAATTCGTTTGGCTGAAGAGGTAGGACCTTTTGCAATATTCGGTAATGAACTCGGAGACCTGCGTCGTCGCCCACTTGGGTCTGGAAGTCTGGACGTAACCGAGCCACTATTCGCTTGACCGGCTGCACGAAAACTCCCTCCGGCTGCACGGAAACCCCACCCGCGGGCGAGTTCACGGGCAAAGCCGCTCTTCGCCCAAACGCTATATAGCGACCCTTAAGTCTCGGCAGCCTTGTCGAACTCGGAGGTAGTTTCGGTGCCCACGACGACCCCGGGAGACCCAGCCGGGGCGGACGTGGACGACTACACGCGGTTCGAGCGGGCCCGTATCCTCGGCGCGCGCGCATTGCAGGTCTCCCTCGGAGCTCCCATCCTCATCGACGTCCCTTCGACGCTCATCGACCCGGTCGAGATCGCCGAGCTCGAGTTCGCCGCGCAGATGATCCCCATCACCGTGCGCCGCGGCACCGGTCGCGGGCACTAGACTAGATCGCGGCGTCCTCCAGCGCGCGCGCGCAAGCGCAGGTTGCTGGCGCGCTCAGTCTGGGCAGCAGCTCATCGAACACCTGGCGAACGCGCTCGGCGTTGGCGCGCATCGTGCGGACGATCTGCTGGGCGTCGACCGGCTGCTCGGCCCAGACGTCGAAGTCGGTGACCATGGCGAGACACACGTAGCAGCGGGCGCGCTCGCGTGCGAGCGTGACCTCGGGGACGAGCGTCATGCCGATGACATCGGCGAGGGTGCGGAAGAACCGCGATTCCGCCCGGGTGGAGAAACGTGGACCTTCCACGCACACGTACGTCCGTCCCGGGACGATGGGATGTCCCGCCGCCTCCCCCGCCGCGGCCACCCGCGCGGTCAGGTCCGGGCAGAACGGGTCGGCCGTCGAGACGTGGAAGACCTTGCCGCCATCGAAGAACGTGGTGGGGCGCAGCTTGGTGAAATCGACGAACTGGTTGGGCAGCACGAGCGTCCCAGGCGGGAGCTCGTCCGAGAGCGACCCGACCGAACTGAGGGTCAGGATCGCATCGGCCCCGAGCGTACAGAGCGCCTCGACGTTCGCCCGATAGTTCACGCGATGCGGTGGGATCGTGTGTCCGACGCCGTGTCGGGGAAGGAAGAGGAGGCGGAGGTCCCCGATGATCCGCTCCTCGATCGGGCCGGAAGGCGGACCCCACGGGGTCGACACCCGATGCGACGCCCGGGGTCGCTCGCCGAAGAACTCGGCGATCCCCGAACCGCCGATCAGCCCGACGGTGCGGCGCGGCTCGCTCACACCGTCCCCGGTGAGGAGGGCAACGAGGCCCGCGCGAGGAGGTGCGCCATCGTCACCTCGCCGCGGGTACGCTCCAGGAGCGCGCGCGCGGTGTCCTGCTTCGGTTTGAGCGCGACGATCGCGCGCGTGGTGTCAAAGCGCATCAGCGTGCGGTAGAGGGTCTCCATCAGACCGAGCAACCGATCCGCCGAGGGCAGGTCACCGGCGTTGAGCCGGCCCAGGATCAGCCGCCGCAGCTCGCCGGAAAGGTCCCCCAGGCCGAGCAGGAAGAGTTCGGGGTCGACCCCTAGGTCGGCGGGGCCGGGGAGCGGCTCGGCCCGGACGACGGCACCCAGCAACGTCGCCTCCACGCTCTCTTGGAACGCGTCGTGGGCGATCCCCTCGTCCCCGCGGCCCTCCACCCGCAACCAATCCGCAAACTCCGCGGCCGAACGCCGAATCTCGGCGAGTTCGGGTCCGACCGGTTCTCCGTCCTGGAGGCGCATCATCGTCGATTGCGCAAGGCGGCGGAGCCGACGGGCTCGCTGATGGATCTCCTCGCGGCGCCCTTCCCGCTGGCGGAGATGATGTTCGATCGCCGCGACGACGGAGTCGGGAACGCGTCCGGCCTCGCCCGGGGAAGCGCTACCGGAAGGGCGTGAATCGGACATCGTCGTCCCCTCCATCCAGCAGGCCAAGCCGTACTCCGGCATCGAGCCAACCGTGCGCGTAGCTGGCCGCGGCGAGCGCGCGTTCCCCGTCCCCCTGTTGCTGGAAGTGCTCGGCGTCGGACAGGTACGCCCGGGCCATGGCGATGAAGTCGTCGCTCGCGCCGGCCAGGAACGATCGCTTCGGGGGAGCCGGCCGCACCGCGTCGAGCGCCTCGTGCGTCAGTCGCAGGTACTTCTCCAGCAACCCGCTCTCGGTCACGGCGGAACCGCCGGCTGACGGCGGCCCTCGATATAACCGCCCCGTCGGGACGGCCCTACTTCGGGACCTTTTCCCAGTCCTTGAGGAACCGGGCGAGGCCGATGTCGGTCAGCGGGTGTTGGGCCAACTTCTCCATCACCGCATACGGCATGGTCGCGATGTCGGCGCCGAGCTTCGCCGCGTCCATCACGTGGATCGGGTGACGAACACTGGCGACCAGGACCTGCGTCGGGAAGTGGTAGTTCCGATAGATCTGGACGATTTCCCGGATGAGCTCCATCCCGTCCTGGCCCTGGTCGTCGAGCCGACCGATGAAGGGACTGACGTACGCCGCCCCCACCTTGGCCGCGAGCAACGCCTGGTTGGCCGAGAAGACGAGCGTCATGTTCACCCGGGTCCCCTCGGCGGCGAGGATCTTCGTGGCCCGAAGCCCGTCCGGGGTCATCGGGGTCTTGACGTAGATCGACGGATGGATCTCCCGGAGCCGCCGGCCCTCGACGAGCATCTGGTCCGTCGTGGTTCCCACGACCTCCGCCGACACGGATGGGACCCCGAGCGCGCAGATCTCCCGGAGGAGGTCCTCGAACTTGCGGCCCTCCTTGGCGACGAGGCTCGGGTTGGTCGTCACCCCATCTAGGATGCCGATCTCCCACATCGTGCGGATCTCTTTGACGCTCGCCGTGTCGAGGAACAGCTTCATCTCGGTGCCCCAGAAACCGTCGGGCTACTGAACCTTGCCCTTGATCCGGAGGAGCTCCCACGCTTCCTCCAGGATGCGGGCCCGGGACAGGCCGAACCGATCCCGCGCGTCGGCGCCCGTGCTCCCCACCCCGGCGAGGTCGGGGACCCCGAGGCGCCGGACCGGGACGGGATAGTTCTCGGCGGTGAGCGCGGCGACCATCGATCCGACCCCGGTAGCGACGGCGTGCTCCTCGAGCGTGAGGAGAGCCCCCGTGTCGCGCGCGGCCCGCAGGATCGCCTTGGTATCCATCGGCTTGACCGAGGAGAGGTCCAGGACGCGCGCCGCCACGCCCACGCGGTGCAGCTCGGAGGCGGCGTCCAGCGCGCGCTCGACCATCGTCCCGACCGCGAGCAACGTGAGGTCGGAGCCGGCGCGCAATTCACGCGCGCGTCCCACCTCGAACTTCGCTTCGGTCGCGCGCGCGAGGGGTTGCTCGGTCAGCCGCAAGTAGGCCGGCGAAGGAGAGGAGGCCAGCCAGCGCGTTGCCTCCCGCGTCGTCGGCCCGTCGCACGGGGCGATCACGGTCATTCCGGCCAATCCCCCCATCAGGGAGAGGTCGTCGAGCATCGGAGGCACCGCGGGATCGGCTACGCCGATAAGGCCGGAACGGAGCGAGACGAGCCGGAAAGTGCCGGGTCCGCCGGTCGTGGCTTGCCGCGTCCAGGGATAGAGCTCGGCGACGACCTGTTCGGCGGGGCCCGCGGCGAATCCGAGGTGGCCGTGCTGGATCGCCCGCGTGAGGAGTTCCGTCACCCCGGGGGCATCGGCGCAAACGGCACGTCGGTCCGGGAAGCTGGCGCGGAACTGCTCGAACGGATCGGAGGGGACCGGAGTCTCGACCAGACGTATCTCGGACCGGGCCGCGGCGAGCCGCCCAAGCTCGTCGGCGAAGACGCGGCGAAGGTCCTCGGCCGGGGGTTCGTTCACGGGTTCCTTAGGCCGCCGGGCTGCTCTTGCGGCGGCGCGCGGGGGGCGAGGGTGGGGCTTCCGAAGGCACTACGAGGGAGTGCAACGTCTTCAGGTCCGCCACGTAGCGGCCGTAGCCATCCTCGTCCAGCGGGGTCTCCAGATAGCCGGGGACTTCGTCCCAGCGCGCGTCGTTCGTGAGGTTCCGGAACGCTTCGACCCCGATCTCGCCGTGGCCGATGTTCTCGTGCCGGTCGAGGTGAGACCCCAGGGGTGCCTTGGCGTCGTTGAGGTGGAACGCGCGGACCTCCCGTCGGCCGAGCTCGGACTCCAGCTGGTCCATGAACGCACCGTACAGCTCCGGCGTGCGGAGGTCGAACCCGGCGGCGAACAGGTGACAGGTGTCGAGCGCTACCCCGAAGCGCGCGCGGTCTTCGACGCCCGCAAGGGCCCGCGCCAGCTCGGGGAACGAGGAGCACATCGCGGTCCCCTGCCCGGCGGCGTTCTCCAGCAACGCCCGCACCTTGAATCCGGGGGTCCTCTCCGCCGCCCAATTCAGGCTCTCGATGAGGGTCGTGATGCCCGCCTCCACCCCCGACTCCAGGTGAGCCCCCGGGTGGAAGATCAGCGCGTCGACCCCGAGCTTCTCGGCGCGTTGCAGCTCGTCGACGAAGGCGAGGCGCGAACGCGCGAGCATCGGCTTCTTCGGCGAAGCGAGATTGATGAGGTAGCCGTGGTGGACCGCGGTCGCCCGCAGCCCGGCGGTCCGGACTGCGGCGTGGAAGTCGGTGGCGGCCGCGTCCGGGATCGGCGTCCCCTTCCACATCTGGGGGCTTTTCGAGAAGATTTGGATCGCGTCGCATCCGATCTGGCGACCCGTGGAAGGCGCCTCGGCGAGCCCGGCCGCGATGCCGATGTGTGCCCCCAACCACATCGGCGCGCCGACCCGCCTTTGCGATTTAATCTATTCTCCGCGGTCTTCAGCCCGGGGGCTCGCGCAGTGACGGAGGCTGACAGCTCTCCGCGATTCCCGTAGGCTCGCGCACTTCAGTACAGCGCGGAACGCCAGTGGGCTTAACTGCCGGGTTCGGAATGAGACCGGGTGTGACCCCACCGCTTTGGCCGTCAGCCGGTCGGGCCACCGAGGCGCCCTACTTAACGTTCGTCGGAAGCCCGGATCGGGCGGGGAAAACGTATCCCCCGGGCGGCCTTCGCACCGGTGCGGGGTCGGCCCCCGTACGGGTCCTTCCTCGATGATCCCCCCTGCGGCTCCCCAGGTCCGAGAGTATCATCTCACGCTCCAGATCGACGTCCCTACCGGGCGCTTTTCCGGTAAGGTGGGGCTCGAACTGGACGGGATCGACGGCCCGTTCGGGGTGAACGCGTACGCGCTGGACATCCCGGCGGCCCGGTTCAACGGACGCCCCGTCGCCCTGCAGGCGCGCCCCAAGGACGAGGAGGTCTGGGTCACGGGCGCCGACGGTCACCGTGGCCGTCTCGAGATGGAGTTCGCGGGCCAGGCGACCGACCGTGGGCTGATGGGCCTGTACCGCTGCAGCTACGGCGCGACGAGCATCCTGACCACCCAGTGCCAGCCGACGGGCGCCCGCCGGCTGTTCCCGTGCATCGACCGCCCCGATCGTAAGGCGGCCTTCCATCTAGACCTGACGACGGATTCCGGGGTCGACGTCATCTACAACATGCCGGCCGCGACGGAGGTGGTGACCAACGGCCAGACCCGCCGTACGTTCGCGCCCACTCCCCCCATGGCGACGTACCTGTTCTATCTTGGACTGGGGGGGTTCGACTGGCGCCGCACCCACCACGGCGAGCGGGTCGCCCTGGGGGTGGCCGCCCCGCCCGGGCGCGGGGAGGCCGGAGCGTACGCCCTCGAAAAGTCTCAAACGCTGCTCGCGGAGTTCGAGCGGTACTTCGGCATCGACTACCCGCTCCCGAAGCTCGACCTGGTGACGGTCCCCGAACACGCGTTCGGGGCGATGGAGAACTGGGGGGCCATCTCCTTCCGAGAGATGCGGCTGCTGGTCGACGAACGGACGAGCGACCGCCAGCGGCGCGATACGCTCTCGACGATCGCCCACGAGATCGCGCACCAGTGGTTCGGCAACCTCGTCACGTTGGAGAGCTGGACCGACGTCTGGCTCAACGAGAGCTTCGCCACGTTGATGGAGATGGTCATGGTCGAGCGCCTCGAGCCGACCTCGGGCATCGTGCCGGACTTCCTGCTGCTGTGGAACTCGGCGGCGCGCATCCGCGATTCGCTCGCGAGCACCCACCCCGTCATCGTGCCCGTCGAATCGGCCGACGAGATCGGCCAGGCGTTCGACGAGATCAGCTACGGCAAGGGCGCCAGCGTCCTCCGGATGTTCGAGGGGTTCCTGGGCGAGCCGACGTTCCGGGCCGGCGTGACGGACTACCTCAACCGGTTCCGCTTCGCCAACGCCCGCAGCACGGACCTGTGGGATGCCTTCGACCGGGCCTCGGGCCAGCCGATGCACGCCATGCTCGACGCCTGGCTGTGCCGTCCCGGTCTCCCGTTGGTGCGCGTCACGACCTCGGGCTCGGGGGTCGAGCTCTCGCAGGAGCGGTTCTCGCTGACCGGCACCCACGCGCCGGGGATCTGGCCCATCCCTCTCGCGTATCGCTCGGGTGGGGAGCGGCACACCCGGCGCTGGGAGACCGAGCGCCTGCGGCTGGAGTCGGTCGACCGGCTCCATCTCAATCCGGACGCCCGCGGGTTCTACCGCGTACTCTACGACGCGCCCCTCTACGAGTCGCTGCTCGGCCGGTTCTCCTCGCTGTCGGAGCTCGACCGTTGGGGGGTGTTGGAAGACCTGTTCGCGTTCACCCTCTCCGGCGACCTGCCACCCGAACGGTTCCTCGAGTTCGCCGCCTCGCAACGGTCGTCCTCCGCGTACCTGGTCGTGCAGGAGCTGACCGGCGAGCTCGGCAGCCTGGCGAACCTCGCGGGCCCCACGGGCCGCTTCGTGGACGCAGCGCGCGACTTCCTGCAGGCTCAGTGGGCCCGTCTCGGTCCCGATCCTCGACCCGGTGAACCCGATGGCGATGCGATCCTGCGGGAGCGCGTCGCCGACGTCCTGGTATTCCACGACGAACCGATCGCGAAGTCCCTGGCCGCTCGGTTCGATGATTTCGAGGCCCTCAGCGGCAACCTGCGCGGACCCGTCGCGGCAGCGTTCGGCCGATTGGGGGGCCGCGAGGCGCATGGCCGGCTCCGCGCCCGCCTCCAGGGCGAACGCCGGGAGGGCGTCGCGTTCCACCTCGAGTACGCCCTCGTCTCCTCGAAGGACCCGGCGCTGGTCCACGAGACGTTGGAGCTGACACGGGGTTCCGAGCTGAACCGCGCCCATACGGCGCAGATCGTGCGCCGGGCCGGGTTGAACCCGCAGGGGAGGACCGCGACCTGGGCGTGGATCCGCGCGCACCTCGGCGCGTTCGCCGACGAGTACCCGGGTACGGATCTGGCCGGCTACATCTGCCAGCACGCACTGCCGGTCGTGGGCATCGGCCGCCGCTCCGAGGTGGTCGAGCACCTGGGGACCCATCCGATCCCCTCGGCGAACCGGGGCGCGGCCAAAGGGCTGGCCCTCCTCGAGGTCACGGACCGGTTCGCCCGGCGGTACGGGCCCGCCGGGCCGGACGGGCACGGGTAGCGCGTTTCTTCGCCGGCGGGCCGCTCCAGGTCCCGTCACCCGCCGACCAAATGTACCAGGTACCGTGGGCCTGGCTCAACCGCCGTCCTTCGCCGTCGAGAAGATCGCCCTTGACGAACGCCAGGTGTCGCCCTCGACGGACGACCTCGCCCTGGGCAACGAGATGTTGGCCCTCTCGGGCCGGCCGGAGGAATTCGACGTAGAGGCTGGTCGTGGCCGTCACCTCGTCCGGCGCCAACAGCGTGACCACCGCACCGCCCATCGCCGTGTCCAGGATCGTCGCGTAGACACCCCCGTGCACGACCTGGTTGATGTTGAGGTGGCGGGCCTCGACCACGCCGGTCACCGTGCACCGCCCGGCTCCCGATCGACGCGGGTCGATCGAGAGCCCAACGAGCCGGTGGAATCCCGGCATGCGGGAGACCGCGCGCCAGTCGAGCGGCGGGCGTACCGGCCGCGGCTCGGCAGGTGCGGCCCGTGCCATCGGGCGCATTCACCGGCGGTCGGTGATAAGTAGTCCGCCCAGTGGTGGGCCGCCGAGGATGCGGGCGCCACGGACCCCACCGGGTAGCGCGACGTGCGACGCCGCACCCAACATCGCGTTGGTCAAGCAGTGGGGTCTTCGAGACCCGTCCGAGGGCCTGCCGTACAACTCCTCGCTCTCGGTCACGCTCGACCGTCTCCGGACCCGGACCACCGTCCGGTTCGACGTGGACCTCGAGGAGGACCGCTTCATGCTCAACGGCGTGACGACCGGTGGCCCACCGCACGCCGCCGTCGTCCGATTCCTCGATCGGGTGCGCGCGCTGGCCGATGTCGCCCCGCGGGCCGGGGTGAGCTCGACCAACAACTTCCAATCGGCGAGCGGGCTCGGCGGGGCCGCGAGCGGATTCGCGGCACTGGCCGGCGCGGCGACGGCCGCCGCCGGCCTCTCCGTCGACCTGCGTGGCCTCTCCCGCCTCGCCCGTCTCGGATCGGGAAGCGCGTGCCGATCGGTCTTCGGCGGGTTCGTCCAGTGGAACGTGGGACGATCCCGCGACGGCCGGGACAGCTTCGCCCAGCCGCTCTACGACGCGGGCCATTGGCCCGAGCTCGTCGACGTCGTGGCGCTGGTCGCCGACGCCCCCGAGCGAGACGTCCCGTCGGGCGACGCGATGCAGGCGAGCGTCCGCAGCTCCCCGCGCTACGGGGGACGATTGCGAGCGGTGCCCGGCCGGCTCCTCCGCACGCGGGCCGCGATCCGCACCCGCAACGGCCCGGCGCTGTTCCGCGAGATGATCGACGAGTGTGACCAGTTCCGGGAGGTCTGCGAAACGACCGACCCGCCGTTCGACTACCTGACCCGGACGTCCCGGGAGATCCTCGAGTGCGTGCGGGGACTGAACGCCAACGGCGATCGTTGGGTGGCGGGATACACCCACGATGCGGGCGCCCACATCCACATCTTCACGTTGCAGGCCAGCGCGTCGAAGATCCGCCAGGAGCTCGCGCGGATCTCCGGGATCTCGCGGGTGCTGACCCTACATCCGGGGAGCGGGGTCCACTTCACGACCCAGCCGCCCCGGCGGCCGGCCCGTGCTCCGGGGAAACCGCCCGCCCGACGAAGCTAGCGCGCGGCGCATCAGCCGGGTCGCCCCGCCGGGGCGTTGGGCGATCACATCACATGGCGGTCGAAGTCGGTGGGGGGCAGCTCGAGCCCCATTCCGTGGACGATCGGTGCGATCTCCGTGAGATAGCGTGCCCGCGCCTCCTCGTTCGTCCAGCGCTTGAGACCCATCTCGATCGCCTTCATGCTCGTCTCCGAGTGGGAGTGGCCGAACATGTCCAGTGCGCGGGGGAACCACTTGTGGATCGCTTCCTGGGCCTCGGCTTTCGTCCCGTAGTACTTCGGGCCGTCCTTGGCCATGCGGCGCAGCACGCTCGCCCCGAAGTTCAGGTGCAGCTGTTCTTCACTGAGCATCAGCGGCATCGCGCGGGCGAGCGGACCGTAGGAGCACTCCTGGAACGCCCGGAGCTGATAGACGCCCACCCGGTCGACGAAGCAGGTGAACGCCCCGACATCGCTCCAGCGGTCGAACTTCATGTTGAACGCATCGAGCTTGTGCTCGCCTTCGCGCTTCTTGAGGAGCTCGTCAATGTACTGCTGGCCCTCCTCGCCGAAGTCCCGGAGGATCCGGCAGGCCTGGAGCCCATGCCGGGCCTCGTCGGCGACGATCCGCGCCTCGATCCAGCGGTCCTCGAGGACCGGCGCCTGGTCGAGCCAGGGTCGATGCTGCTGGATGGAGGCGAACTCGGTGTCCGCCTGGACGACCATGAGCTTGATGATCAGCTTGCGCATCGCCTCGGGGACCTCCTCGGCGGTCTCGTACTTGCGGATCCCGACGCTCGAGCCCCAGAGTATCTCGCGGACCGGCTCTACGGTGCCGCCGTCCTTCAGTCCCTGGGAGGTCGGACCGTAGTCCGGTCCCGGTGGGGCGAGCGGGGCAGTTGGGGCCGCGGGGGTCTGCGACATGGCCCTCGGATGACCGAGTTCACCGGCCCTTAAAAGCGGGCTTTCGCTTTTCGGCGAAGGCGGCGAGGCCTTCCTTCGCGTCCTCGGTGATGAACAGCCGGTTCTGCAGCTCGCGCTCCAGGGAAAGACCGGCCGCCAGCGGCATCTCCACGCCCTCGACGACCGATCGCTTGATCAGCGAGATCGCGCGGGACGGACCGTCGGCCAACGCTCGGGCGAACTGCTGGACGTCGGCGACGAACGACTCCTTCGGATAGACGTAGTTGACCAGGCCGATCGCGAGCGCCTCCTCCGGTGTGAGGAGCTTTCCCGTGATCATCAGGTCCAGCGCGCGGGACGTGCCGACCAGGCGCGGCAGCCGCTGGGTGCCGCCCGTGCCGGGCAGGACCCCCAGCGTGACCTCGGGGAGTCCGATCTTGCCCGAGCCGCTCGCCATCATGCGCAGATCGGTCGACAGCGCGATCTCCAGCCCTCCGCCGACGCAGTGGCCGTTGATCGCCGCGATGACGACCTTCGGGGTCACCGCGAACTTGTTGAGCGTCTCCTGGCAATGCAGGCAGAACATCGCCTTGAAATCCGGCTGGCTCTTGCGCAGCATCTCGATGTCGGCGCCCGCGCTGAAGAAACCCGGGACGCCGCTCGTGAGCACGACGACCTTCGCCTCGTCGTCGAACCGCATCTCCTCGATCGCGGCGTCGAGTTCGCGCATCATCTCCAGGTCGTAGGTGTTCGCCTTGGGTTTGGCGATCTCGATCGTGCCCACGTGCGCGTCGACGTGCGTGTGGATGAACTTCCCCTTCATCGAATGCCTCGTGTCCGGGGCGCACGAACGGGGAATGCGCGATAAAGCTGACGCCGAGGGCCCTCGGGGCGCGGCGGTGCGTCAGCCTTCGGGTGCGTCGGGGGCGAATATCTCCTCGACCTTGTCGTCGGGCAGGCCGACGAACACGCGGCGCGCGAGGCCGATGAACAGACCGGTCT
>JAKIWD010000178.1 GCA_022750205.1 Thermoplasmata archaeon | reverse complement strand
GGACTTCCGCATCACGACCTTGCTCGTTCCCAGCGCGGCGATCGTGCGGAATCCGGCGGTCTCGAACATCGACACCGTACCTCCCCACAGGAACGAGCCCGCGGTCGGCTTCCCGCGCGTCTCGGACGGATAGGCGTCGACCGTCCCGCCGCCGCGGATGGCGATCATCCGAAGGGCTCCGGCCAACGCCGCCGACGCGACGCCCTCCTTCCGGTGGTCCCGGTCGACGAAGAAGCACGTGATCCGCCAATCCGGGGGCGCGAGCCCGAGCCGAGTGGGCCCCCCCATGCGCGCCGGGAGCTCGGCCAGCGGGCCGAACTGGCACCAACCGACGACATCGGCCCCGTCGTAGACGAGCGCCGCGTGGGACCGGTGGGCCCGAACGAGCCGTTCCTTCAGCTGCCGACGGGACTTGGGCGACGTACCCGCGCCCCACACGCCCCCGCCTCGGGGGGCGCGGTGGAAGGAGACGCACCAACACCCTCCCCAGACTCCGTGGTGTTTCTCCGCGACTCTAACGAAGTCCGGCCAGGTGCGAACCCCCAAGGCGTGGATCCGGTATCGCGTCATGGGCCCTGGAATCGATTTCCGCGGGGATGGACTCGAATTTCCGCCATCACTCCGCAGGGGCTTGCGCGGTCAGAGAACGCTTCCACGGCGGAGGGACGCGCGAGGAGTAGGTGACCCGACGCGCCCCGACGAACGCCGCGAGACGGGCGATCGTCGCGGCGATCTGGGCGCCGACCTCTCGGTCCTCCGGGGCCCCGGGCTCCGCGTGAACGGCCTGGATCACCAGCTCGTCCCGCGACTTGTCGAGCCGCGGGTCGATGCGACCGATCAGTCGGTCCCCCCAGAGAATCGGGAGGACGTAGGTGCCGAACCGCCGCTTCTCCTTGGGGAGAAACTGCTCGCGGACGTAGTCGAAGCCGAACAAGCGGCTCGTCCGGCCCAGGTTGGAGAGCAGGTTGTCGAACGGAGGGAGGAGGGAGAGACGGGGCCTCCAAGACTCCCGAGCCACCGTCTCCAAGAGCGAAAGGTCCCGCGCGTGGACGTACCGCGGCTCGCGCTCGCGTTGGCCTTCCACGACGACGCGGTGGATCGTGGAGTCCTCCTCCAGGCCGGCCAGCGTCTCGGGGAGCGTGTCGTAGCGACCGCGGACGAAGTAGAGGGTGACCTCGCGAGGCGTAGCCGTACCGAGGGCACGGATCGCCCGTTGCGCGGCCTCCCGCTCGGCGTCTTCCGCGGACAGCTCGGTCCGGTCCACCCAGCCGGGGAGGAACTGGTCGGGGAGGCCCCAGAGGTTCTGGTTCCCCTGGTGGCCCACGACCATCACCTGTCCGCTCATCTGCAGGTGGAACAACAGCTGAGAAACGTCGCTCGCCGGCGTCCACTCGCCGTCGTTCCGCTTGGTGCGCGCGTGGTCCGCGAACTGCCCAAGGCGCAGCGGGCCGCTCCGGAGTTCGGACAGGACGTTCCTGCGGAGCTCCGCATGGTCGGCGAGGAAACGCTTCGCCCGGGTCCTCTGACTCCCCCACGACCGCGAGAGCGAGTCGGGATACCGGCGCATCAGGGAGGCGTACAGGGGGAAGTCCTCGGTGAGGACGATCGACGCGAGCGGCGTCCAATGCTGCAGGAGCTTCTTCTCCGTCCACAGCAACCGCTCCAACTGCGCGGGCCGAAAATCGGGGAGCCGGCACCAGAGCGAGAGCAGGTGGGACGGAGCGACGACGCTGACCGGGTCCCACTGAACGTAGGCGAGGTCCCGCACCAGCGCGAGGATCGTCGACGGCGAGGACCGCGGTGGCGGCGGTCCTCCGAGGTGCTGTTGGCGGACGCCGAGACGGCGGACGGCGTCGAGGGAGACAGGGACAATCGAACCTCGGCCCATCGCCCGAATCCCGCGTCGGACGGTCCCCCCGGGAACCGCCCGCGGCTCGCGCCCAACTCCCGGAGGGGTTTATTCTCTCAGTCGGACCGCTCCGGTCCCGACGCGCGCTCGTCGGGGCCTCCGACGGAACCTGCCCCCGGAGGGAATCGCCCGCAGATCGGAGGCCCGTCGGCCGGCCCGGAGAGAAGAACGCCGACGGTCAGGGGGTCCGGCCCGCAGTTTCCTCGAGCCAATCCACCTCCCGGCGCACCAATTCCACGCCGTGGTCCATGAGTTCCTTCGCCCGGGCGGCGGTTCGGCCCTCCGCATACACCCGGCAGATCGGCTCGGTGCCGGAGGGGCGAACGAGGAGCCAGCCGTCCGAATAGTACGCCTTCTGGCCGTCGATCGTGACGAGTCGCTCCGCCTCCCGCTCCAATTGGGTGTGGACCCTCGCCAGGAGCGGGGCCTTCCGCGAATCGGCGACCGGCAGTTTCGTCTTCGAGAGATGGTAGCGGGGGAGCTCCTGGACCAGTTCGGAGAGCGGGCGACCGGAGTGGACCAACAACTCGACCATCTTCGCCGAGCTCATCGGGCCGTCGCGGGCGACCTGGTGCT
>JAKIWD010000071.1 GCA_022750205.1 Thermoplasmata archaeon | reverse complement strand
GTGGCGTCGGCGAACCGGTACGTCTCCTCTCCCGCGGCGGAGATGGTGCGCTTGACGACGATCGCGGACGCGCGCTCGGTTCGGCTCAACTGGTCCGGGTCGAGCTTGCCGCCCCGAGGTATCCAGAGTGTTGCCACGGTCGGCACGTCGGCTTTCTCGAGGTCCCGAAGGTAGGCCTTGTCGGTGTTCCACCGCAGAGTCCGGGGGGGGTTCCACAGATCGACGCGTGAGCTGGCTCGCTGGACCCACCGGAGGAACTTGTCCCGCCGATGGAAGTAATCCCAGGTGGACCGTACGACGGCCATCCGGTAGGACGACCAGTCCACCGACGGGTCGTCCCACACCGGTTGGGCCACGGTCCGGCCCCGCCGTCGAAGGGCCGCGGCGAGGGGCTCGTCCTCCGCGGGGTGACCCTTCGGCCCACCGCAGGTGACGAGGGCGACGTCGGCCGGGGAGGACCGACGGGAGGCGCTTCGAGGTGACACGCGAGGGGCTCAGGGCGGAGCGTTCGTTCGGAGTCCGTCGAAGGCGAGGAAGGGGCGCAGCTCGGGTCGGAGCGGGCCGCTCGCGATGGCCGGGTCGGCGGCGACCAGCTCGCGGATCCGCGCCTCGGGCGCGTCGCGGGAGATCAGGATGCCGCGCAGGTCGGAGTGGTCGAGCAGCGGACCGGAGACGGCCTGGGCGCCGTTGGCCTGGAGCCGTCGGTTGTTCGCGACGTGCTCCCGCTGCACGGCCTCCCGCTCCGCCTCGCTGCCCTCGCCCCAATGGGGGCCCTTGGTGAGGAATCCGAGCAGGTAGCGGACCATCCCGGGCGGGATCTCCTCCGCCTCGGGGGTTGGGGCTCCCGTCACCCGGGACTCCTACTTCTTTGGGGCCTTCCGGCGGCGCGGGTGGGCCGGGCCGAACGCCTCGAGCCAGTTTCCGTCAGGGTCCCTTAGGTAGACGATCCGCTGCGTCCCTTCGACGAACTCCGTCGCGGTCGTCGCGCCCGCGGCGACCGCCTTCCGTTTCCACGCCGCGGGGTCGGAGGAGTAGAAGCCGAAATGGTCGAACTCGGTGCCGACCCGGAACGGCTCGTAGAAGCGGTTCCCCTTCGGGTAGTAGTTGAGCTCGAGCCGGTGGTACGAATGGGGGAACACCAGCTGGAGCCACTCGCCCCCGTGTTCCATCACCCCGCGGGATTTGATCCGGAACCCGAGCTTTCGGTAGAACGCGAGCGATTTCGCCAGATGGCGGACCCGGATCCCCGAGTAGAGGAACCTCGTTTCGACGGGCATCGAGCGTCCGACCCGGTGGCGGTACATGAAGGCCGCCGACCCGGGGGGTCGACGAGCGTCCCCTCGGGGGGTGCCCCGACGATGGCATTATTACACCCGACGCGACAGTACAATGCGTATGGCCACGCATGCGGCCAGGGCGACGACCGCCGACTCGGACACGACCGCCACTATGCGCGAGCGAATCGAAGCGGCGGTGAATGAGAAGCCGTACGAGCCCTGGTGTGTCCACCGTCTCCACGAGGAGCTCTCCGAGCCCGACGTGATCACGGACCGTGAGCACATGCTGATGGTGACGCAGCTCGCCGCCGACCAACTCGCGGCCGCCGGGCGCCTCGAGCGCGAGGAGGTCAACGCGATCACCATCGGCGTCCACTGCCAGGACACCCTCTACTGGTCGACCCGGGCCGGGATGACCCGCGTCGAGCAGTTCGGCCCGGATTACGAGAGCCCGGCCGTCCTTCGACGGCTCGGCGCGCACTTCCGCTGCCACGGCTTGTAGAGCCCTCGGCCTCCGTTCGCCGGTTATCCGTCACGCACGGTTCATCCGAGCCCTGCGCCGAGCGGCGTTTTCTCGACGAAAATTCGGGTCTCGCGCGACCCGAGGAACGAACGTTCCGGTTCGACGATAGCTTCATTTCCGACTCCCCGGCACTCGAACGCCGGAGTTGGCGTGACGGAGCCTTCGCCGGCCGTAACCGCGGGCGGACTCGTCCGACGGTGGGAGCGCCTGACGCACGCGACGCATCAATTCCTGCTTCCCGCCGCGGCCGCCGCGGGGCTTTCCCTCGGGGGCGCGCTCGCGCTCGGCGCCCCCCGGGCCCTCGAGGCGTACGCCCCCCTCGCGCTCGTCGTCGTCGGCGGCGGGGCCCTCGGGAGCTCGCTGGTCTATCTCCGATGGCGCGGTCATGCAGCCGCCGCGCGTGCTGTCCCGGTCCGTGTTCCGGCCGCCGTGCCGACGGCACCCTGCCCCCGATGCGCCGAGTCTGACGCGCGCCACGAGTGGAGCGAGATCGTCCGCCGGGCTTGGCACACCCCCATCGCCGGCCCCCCTCACGGAAGCATGGCGGCGGGATATTCCTCTCCGACCCCCGGACAGCAGATTTGGGACACCTGGGGCCCCCAATCGACCGCCGGCCTCCCCGTTCCGCTGGTAGGCCCGGTCCCCGAGACGGCCTGGATCCAACCGCCCCCGGGGGCCCACGTCCCCTTCCCCCACAAGGAGCCCAGCCTCATCGTCGTGAATGGGGCGCTCACTCCCATCGTTTCAGCGGTGTCCGGCGACGTGCCGAACCCGTCCACGCCCAATCCCGCTTCTCCCGCCGACGCGCTCCCCGCACCGGTCCCGAGCATGCCCGCGCACTCTCCCGAGCTCGATACCACGTTCCTCGACCTCGCCCGGTTCGCCGAGCTCGGCCTCGGACCGTTCGACCCCTCGCTCGACTGGTTGGTCCTGGAGGCGCTCCACCCGCTTCCCCCCTATCTCCGCTCCACGGCCGAAGCGACCTGCGCAGCCCGGGCGGAGGCGACGAGTCTCTCGACCGACATCGTGATCGAGGAGACGTGCGGCTCCTGCACCCAGACTATCCCGGAAGATGCGGGCGGCGGCGCCTGCCCGGAATGCGGCGTTCCCGTCTGCCACAGCTGCCGCGCGCGTGCGATCGTCGAGTTCGGGCACACGTGGTGCCTCCTCTGCGGCGTCGGCCGCGCCTGGGCGCTTCCGAGCGCCGCTCCCGTCGCGGCGGAAGTCGACACGGGGATGGTCGGCCCCTCGTTCCACGGTCCCGGCGCGTTCTGACGGCGCTGGGTCGCCGGACTACGCTCTCGGAAACCGGCAGTCGATCTCAGGGCCCTTCGATCCGCTGCCAGACGCGCTCGAGCGTCTCCCAGCCCCGCGTGGTGGACGGCACGCCCACGAGTCGCTCGACGACCTCGTTCGCGTAGAATCGGCGCCGGTCGCCCCGAACGTGGGAGGAGCTGAGCACATCGATTCCGGCCTGGGCGTCGAGTCGAACCTCCCACGCCCGGGCATCGGGGACGGCGTGCGGGACCGAGACCGGGCGGGCCGGCTTCGCCGCGAGAAACGTCACGAACCGCTTCTCCCCCGGCTCGGGCTCCGCCCAGGTCGATGCTGCGAGCGTCCGCATCTTCGAGAGTTCCTCCGCGGAGCGGACGATGATGTCGGTGTCGAAGCCGATCGCGACCCGGAACGCTTTCCGGAGGAGGGCGGGATCGGTGGTGCCCCGGACGACGAAGGTACCTGCCGCGCCGATGTTCTCGACCTGGAACTGGGGCAATTTCGCCGGCAGATCCTTGGTTCGCAGCGTTCCGCTGCCCCCGACGTTCACCGCCCGCAGGAGAACGACCCAGCAGGGGCGTCCCGCACCTCCTGCGGAACGAACGGTCCGCGGAACGGGCGTCACGGCTTTCCTCCGGAGGCCCGGGCCCGCTCTCCCGGGCGCCGGGTCCCCTCGGCCAGGAGCGCCACGGTCCGTTGGGCGCGCCGCCCCTGGGTCACCGGCTGCTTTGCGGCGGACACGTACTCGATCCAGGCGCTCGGAGGAGAGGGGGCCCGTGCATCGAACTGCTTCCGGGCGACCGGATCGTGACGCAACGCGGCGGCGAGCGGCGTAGGCACGCGCGGGAAGGCGCGTTTCGCGACCGGCGCGAACCGTGCCTCCACCCGGTCTCCCGGACGGACCGCGGCAGCGAGCTGGATTGGTCGCGTCACCAACAGGGAATGCGTCCCGTCTCCGTTCGGGATCGCGGTCGACTCGAACGGCGCTCCGTTCAGGGTTCCCCGCACGGGAACCTTGCCGCGGCGGCCCAGCAGAGCGCTCGTCGTTCGGTCGAGAGCGAGAGTCGTCCAAGTCCCGGGACCGTTCCACCGGAGGGTCCCCGAGGCCCGCAGTTCGGCCATCCGGCACGGGAGCCCGGCGGGGCCAGATAATGGGGCAGGGCGGGGCCCTCGATGGAGTCCCGGGGGGTTCAGATCGCTCCGACGGAGCGGAGGCCCGCGGTGAGGGCGAAGCCGACCGCGGCCCCCGAGATCGGGCCGACAGCCCACCCGGCGAGGATGTCCCGGATCGACTTCCACGGCACGGTCGAGCGGCCCCGCGCAAATCCGGTGCCGATCATCGCCCCGACCAGCGCCTGGTTCATCGACGTGAACGCTCCGAACGCGACCGCCACCAGGATGACCGAGGACTGAGCGAGCTGGGCGCCGATTGCCATCCGAGGGTCGAGGGCGACGACGCCGTAGGCGACCCGCTCGAGCAGGGGCCGCCCCCAGGTCAGTACGCCCAGGGCGAGTCCGATGCCTCCGACCAGCGCCGCGATCGGGAGGGTAAAGAGGCCGGTCATCACGAGGGCGCCGGAAGCGTTCGCGACGTCATTGGCGCCCATCGCGAACGAAGCCGCGGCCCCGACCGACACCAGTCCGAGGACCGCGCTCCGCACGAGCGGCCCGGGGGTCGCGGCGCGGGGCCGGAGCCGGTCCGAGGCCCGGACGAACAGGAAGCCGAGCGCGAACGCCGCGACGGGGGCCACTGCCCAGAGCACGAGCAAACCGTCCACCGTCGTCCAATGGACCGCGGCGCCGTCGGCGAGCCCCGCGCCGACCGTCGAGAACACCAGGATCTGGATCGTAGAGGTCGGGATCGTGAGGAAGTTGAACGCGCTCGTCAGGACGAGGGCGCTCGTCACGATGGCCAGGGCGAGCCCGAGGCTGACGTTCCCGGCCCCGAGCAGCCCGTGCCCGACCGTCTGCTCGACGCCCTCGCTCGCGAGGACCGCGCCCGCGACCGTCAGGGGCGCCATCACGAGCAGCGCGTTCCGCGCCCGGATCGCCCCAGCGGCGTAGGGCATGCCCATGCAGGCGCCGGTGTAGTGGGCCCCGATGCTGTAGGCGAACGCGAACGCCGCGGCGACGAGGAGCCCGACGGCGAGCGCGATCATCCCCGCCCCGGGGCAGCGCGCGGACCCGTCACTCGACGAGAGCTCCGCGGCGCAGGAGGGCGTCGCCGTCCACGCTCAGGTCGGCGCCCCGCAGGAACAGCCAGGCCCACCAGGGGACCCGGTTCTTCCCTCCGAGGAAATCGTTCCTCCCGATGTTCAGGGAGACGGTGCCGAGGCCCTGATCCTCGAGGAGCGGCGAGATCCGGATCCGGTCGTTGAGTCCGATCGAGACCGCGGCGGGCCGGTCTTTTCCGGCGGGGGCCCGTTCGTAGCTCTGCCGGAACAGCTCGTCCCCGACGTCGAAGGCGAACCGTTCCAGCCGGCCGCTCCGAAACGTCCACCGGCCCCCCGCCATCGGTCCCACCGTCGTCGAGAGTCCGATCGAGCTCGGTTGGTTCGAGCGGAACACGCCCTCCCCGGCCGACTCATCGACCGCGACCGTCACCACCCCGGCGGGGAGGGTGACGAGGTTCCATTCTCCCGCACGCGCCGGCGTGCGGACCGTGCCGTCCGAGACGGCGGGGCGACGGCCGTTCAGGCGGAGGTCGAGGCGGGTCCCGTTCGCGTGGTGGATCGTCAGGGTCTCGCCGCTCGCGAGCCGCTGAGTCAATCGCTTCGCACGGCGGGCCAGGATCCGGGGGTCGACCCGCATCGCTTCGGTGAGCTCCACCCGCCACTCGGCCGTGTCGACGCCGTACATCCTCGCGGACGCGGGCGACACGCGGCCGATCGCCATCTGGACCGCGCGCGCACCGGATCGCGCTGCCGCCCGGTAGAGGGCGTCGCCGTACTCGGAGAGGCGGGACCTCGTCGCGGGCGTCAGGGAGTGGAACCGTTCGCGGTCGCTGGGCCCGAAGAAGCTCACGAAGACATCGGTCCGTTCGAGCGCCGCCTTCTGGTGCTCGCCGAGGCGAGCGAGGAAGCGCGCGGGCACTTCGGTCGTCGCGGCCCAGTAGGTGGGCTCGTCTTGGTAGAGGACGATCGGGCGGCCGCCCGCCCGAAGGGTCTCGAGGGCGATCGCGCTCGACTCGCCGAGTGTTCCGGTCCACGTCTCGATCGTCACCCGCTCGCCCGGCTTCACCCGGAGGTAGCGGCGCACCAGGGTCCGGGCCATGGTCCGAAGCGACTCCTCGCCGGTCGCCGCGCGCGCCACCGGATCGGGGACCGGCGGGGTGGGTTTGAACCCGGCGTGACCTGTCACGGAAAGGTCGTAGCGTAACCGATAGACGGCGTCCCCCTCCGCGATCTCCCGGGGACCCGCGAGCCATTCGTACGGCCCGCTCTCGCTCCGATAGTCGGCGAGGATGCGGCCGAGCGCCCCGCCCGCTTCCGCCGGGCCGCGACCCCGGTCCTGCCCGCGTGGGCGACGAGCGACCGCTCCGATCAGCTCGGCCGCACGGCGACGCCATCCCGCCGGGTCCGGTGCGAGTTCGACCATAATGTTCGGGTGACGGAGCCGCCAGCGCGCGACGAGGGTCGCCGTCTCGCCGAGAGGGGCGGTGGCCACGACTTGCACCCGGGTGCGGGGAGTGACCCGGGAGGCGAGAACGCCGAGGAACGGACCGAGGAGATCCGAGCCCGCCTCCTCCACCCCGGGCGGCCGTTCCATTTCCGACGGTGGCCCATGGCGTGCGGGCGGGGTACGTCCAACCGAACGACCGACGGAGGTCTCCCCGGGGCGAACCGGGAGCAGGGTGACCGCCAGCGCCGCCGAACGGCCGTTCAGCGAGACTCCCACGACGTCCCACGGAGCCTCCGGCAGGGCCGGGTCGGCGCGCCGTGGGAACGTGTCGAAGGCGGCCGGTCGCACCGCATGGAGACTCCAGAGCCGATGGACTGTGGCGTGGCTGACGCCGTGGGCGCGGGCGAGCGATCGTGTCGTCCAGCGGCGGCCGTCGGGGCGGGGAGCGCCCGCGGCCCGGACGATCCGATCGACGAGCTCCGGGGCGATCCCGCCGGGGCGCAGGGAGCGGGACCTCTCCGTGAGGCCCGGCATCCGTCGCGAGAGAAACCGCTGCCGCCAGCGGGCGACCGTGAGTCGATGGAGATGAAGCTCCACGCCGATCTCGATATCCTGCCGCCCCTCGGCGGCGAGGAGCACGATCCTCGCCCGGAACGCCCGTTCGCTGGCGCCCCCGCTCGCGGCGCTCCAGCGGCGCAGGCGGGCCCGCTCCTCGGGGCCGAGATCCACGGACGGGGCGCGACGCACGGAACGCCGAGGGCGCCGACGCCTATATCGCTCCGCGCCCGGCGGCGCGAAGATAAGATGCGTCCCAAATAGTACAGCCTCGCCACCCTAGAAATACGGTCCGGCCGCTGCCCCCGTCATGGCGACGAACCGCGCGCCCCCGCGATCCCGCTCACGCCCGCCGAAGAAGACCGCCTCCGAAGTCGCCCCCGGCGTCTTCGTCGGCGGCTGGAAGGACGCGACCGACTTCCCAGGAACCCGATTCTGCGTCCTCGACGAGGCGCCCGACGAACCGATCCCGGCGGAGACTCATCTCCCGATCTACGATCCGGTGGCCGACCGACCGATCCGGGCGAACCTCGACCGGCTCGCCACCCTGGCGGAGACCGCCCGGGGCCGGGAGGAAGCGGTCCTGTTCTTCTGCGGGCACGGGGTTCGGCGCGGTCCCCTCGCGGCCGCCTGGTTCCTCCACCGTCACGAGGGCGTGAGCCTCGAAGTCGCCTACGACCGCATCCGGGCCGTCCGCCCCCAGGTGGAGACCGCGAAGGAGTGGGCGGGCGACGTCAGCGGGCTCGCGGACGACCGGCCCCCGGTTCGACGGTAACCGTCCGATGCACGCCGAATCCGACCCCGACGGTGCGTGGGTTCGGGCCCTCACCGGCGCCCCGGCCGTGAGGTCGGAAGCGGCGGTCGCCGAGGCTCGAGCGGAGGCGCGGCTGTTCCGGCACATCTCCCGCGAGCACGCGCGGGAGGGACGCGAATCGTACGGCGAGATCGCCGCCCCTCTCGAACTGTACGCTCTCGTGCGGCTGTTGCGTCCCCGTCACGTCGTCGAGGTCGGAGTCTCGTCGGGCGTCTCGTCCGCCTACCTGCTGGCGGCTCTCGAACGAAACCGGCAGGGAACGCTCCACTCCGTCGACCGCCCGAAACGTCCGGTGGCACCGAAGTCGAATGATCGTGCCCGATCGTCGTGGTCGTTGCCGGCGGGTCGATGGCCGGGCTGGGCCGTCCCCGCCTCGCTGCGCCCCCGGTGGGACCTTCGCGTGGGCGACAAGGCGCTCGTCCTTCCCCTCCTCGCCGAGGAGCTGAACGAAGTCGGGCTGTTCGTGTACGACGTCCCGCACCACGACCGTGCGGCGCGCGGGGAGTTCCGCCGGATCGGAGCGCGCATGCCGACCGGAGCGGTGGCGATCTCCGACCATGGGACGCCGGGGGAGGAATGCCGGGCCCTCGCGCGGTGGGCGCGGGACGAGGGACGGCCGACTTCGGGGCGTGCGGGCTCGGGGCTCTTCGCGTTCGCCAAGGGATAAGCCGACACTCCGAGTCGCGTTCCCGGCGGCGGCGATGCGCCGGTCGTTGGGGGGCGCCGTCGGGAGGCGGCGGGTCGGTCGTCGCGTGTCCCCTGGCGGGTGACGGGGTCGTTCCGAGTCGGCCCACGCGCTAGAGCGGAACGAACGGTCGCGGCGAAGCGGCGAAATCGAACGCGGCGCCCATGTCGTCGGCGGCCGCATCCCGCGTGCTGAGCGCGGCGAGGCCGAACCGTGACTCGACGAACCGCAGGATCGATGTGTGGTCCCGGACCGTGTGGTCGACGAAGCCGACCCGGGAGTACGGCGAGATCACCAGGCAGGGGACCCGGAAGCCGTAGCCGAAGGCGTCGACCTGCGGGGGAGGCACGTGGTCGTAGAATCCCCCGAAGTCGTCCCAGGTGACGAAGATCGCCGACGAGGGCCAGTACCGGCTCGCTCCCACGGCGTTCACGATGTCGTCGATGACGGAGTTCTGGCCGAGCTGGATGTCCGCCGGGGGGTGCTCGCTCCCACCGGGCGCGCCGACCACCCAGCTGACGGTCGGAAGCGCGTTCGCCGCCACGTCCTTGGCGAACGAGGCCGCGGAGGCGAATCTTGCCCGGGCGCCCGCCGTGCTCCGCACGTAGGCGAAGCTCTCGAACCACTTGGAGAACCCGTAGACCTTCCAGTCGACGGCCCGGACGTCGAGCTGCTCGAAGATTGGGGGGCACGGGAGGGAGGCGGGAACGTTGTCGTCGAGGATCCCGCCGCACGTCCCTGCAACGAGAAACAGGTGGTTCGGCGCGCTCTCCGACATCGCCGACGTGAAGTGGCGGTCGCACAGCACGTACTGGTCGGCCGCCGCCCAGTAGCGGGGGATGTCGGTGCGGTCGAAGTACTCCATCGTCGTCGGACCCCCCTCGGAGTAGACGAATCCGTCCATCTTGCCCCCGTCGTAGTCGGCAACGGCGGTCGGGTGATTGTGGCTCATGTCGTTGGGCGTCCGATGGGGCGCGTGGGATGGGCCGAGGCACTGGGAGGAGCCGGGCGTGACGGGGAGGCAGATGGAAGCGCCCAGAATGCCGTCGGCGCCCGGATACGTCCCGAAGTAGTTGTCGAAGGTGTGATTCTCCTGGAGGACGATCACGATGTTCTGAATCGCCGAAGCGGACGCCGGCGAAATCGCGGCGCCACACCGCGCCGGGGACCTACCGGGGGGACCGCCTCGAGTGCTCATTTCCCGAGTCGGGGGCTCTTGCCGTCGGATCGATCCGGGGGGGAACCCCCGGACCGTTGCGGGGACTGCGTAGGGGAGAACTCAGGGAGCCGGGCCTACCGCTTGCCCCACTGGTAGAGTCCGATGGTGTTCCCTTCGCTATCCTTGAAATAGCCCGTCCAGCCCATCGTGCCGTCACCGATCGGCTGCTTCTTCTGAAGGATCTTGCCGCCGTGCTGCTCGATGATCTTCTCGGAGGCGCTGATGTCGTCGACCATGATGGTGACGACCGGGTGCATCAGGTGGTCGCCGCGCTTGCCGATCCCGCCCCCGATGTGACCGGGCTCTGCCGGCATCCCGTCCTTGTCGACCTTGCCGGTGCTGACCATCGTGTAGTCCATCTCCGGCATGAGTTTCATTTTCCAACCGAACGCGGCTGAATAGAACTTGCGCGCGCGTTCGGGACTGTCCGCCGGAATCTCGAAATGTCCCACTTCTCCGCTCATCGTCGGCCCTCAGCGACGTGAGCCCCGACGCCCTAATATCTCCTCGTCCGGGCGCCACCAACGCCCCCATTCGCGCGGGAGCGGGGGCGGAGTTCGACCCCCGAGGGGGCGCCGCTGGACGGGCGGCGGCCGAACGTATATTCACCGTCGCGGCGTCCCCTTCTCGTGCCGTTCCGCAGGAGGTCACCCGGCCGCCTCGTCGAGGGCCATGGAACGGCGATCTTTCTGGGCCCCCTGGTCGTCGCCGCACTGACCATAACGGTCGGATCGCTGGGCAGCGTGGAGTTCCCGTCGATCTACCCGCAGCAATCGACATCGGCGATGACCGTGCCACCGCTCTGCCTCGGCTCGGACTGGCCCACGTACCTCGACGGGCTCGCCCG
>JAKIWD010000116.1 GCA_022750205.1 Thermoplasmata archaeon | reverse complement strand
TCGAGAAGATGACGGTCACCGAGCGGGACTTCAAGGAGGCGTTGACGCAGATCGAGCCGTCGAGCCTGCGCGACGTCGCCATCGAGATCCCCTCCACCCGTTGGGCCGAGGTCGGGGGGCTCGACCGGGTCAAGCAGTCGCTCCAGGAGACCGTCGAGCTTCCGTTCCGCAACCCCCAGGTGTACCGTCACATGGGGATCGACCCGCCCCGCGGGATCCTGCTCTACGGCCCCCCGGGTGTGGGAAAGACGATGCTCGCCAAGGCCGCCGCGACCGAGAGCGAGGCGAACTTCATCTCCGTCAAGGGCCCCGAAGTGATGAGCAAGTGGGTCGGGGAGAGCGAGAAGGCGGTCCGGGTCATCTTCAAGAAGGCCCGCCAGGCGTCGCCCGCGATCGTGTTCATCGACGAGATCGACGCGATCGCCCCGCGTCGGGGACTCCAGACGTCGAGCGGCGTGACCGAGCGCATCGTCAACCAGCTGCTCACCTCGATCGACGGCCTCGAGAGCCTCGAGCGGGTCGTGGTGCTCGCCGCGACGAACCGGCCGGACATCCTCGATGAGGCGCTGTTGCGCACCGGTCGGTTCGACCGGCTGCTCTATGTCGAGCCGCCGAACGTGGCGGGCCGGCTGGAGATCCTCAAGGTCCATTCCCGCAAGATGCCGCTCGCCGAGGACGTCCGCATGACCGAGCTCGCGCAGCGGACGGAAGGGTACGTCGGGAGCGACCTCGCCGCGCTCTGCCGCGAGGCCGGCCTGGTCGCCATCCGGGAGAACATCAAGGCGACGAAGGTCACGATGGCGCACTTTGACGAGGCGCTCAAGCTCACCCACTCTTCCTGCGACGCCGAGATGCTGCGCTTCTACGAGGATTTCCAGAAGCAGCAGTTCAAGGAACGCGTCGGGAAGAAGCGCGAAGAGACCGTGCAGGCGATCTACCGATAGCGCTGCGCCGTGCGGCGCGGGCCTGCCGGGTTCTCTCCGAGCAAGCTATAAGTAGCGGGCCTAGGTTCGCCGCGCCGTTCCCCGATAGGGGAACAGCCAAGCAAGGGACGTGAAACACGATGGGTCTTAGAGCAACGCGAGCCGCCCTTTGGGCCCTGGTATTGCTGCTGCTGGTCGGAGGACTGGCGGCATCGATCCCCGGGGCGTGGGCGAGTTCCACGCCGACCTACACTTTGACCGGATGGGTAGAGCAGCCCCTGACCACGGCCCCCGTCCCGGCCGGCGTGACCGTTGACCTGACCTCCCAGGCGACCCAGACGACGTTCACCGCGCTGACCCAGTCGTCCAGCGGCGTCGCCAGCGGACAGTTCACCTTCTCCAGTTCGTCGACCGGCAATGCGCTGACCCCGGGCTGGTGGAGCGTCTCGGTACCGGCCCAGGCCCGGCTGCACCTCGTCGGGTGCAACCCCTGCGCGATCCTGCCGGCCAACCCCGGCCCGACGAGCTACCTGCTCAACGCGAGCGCGCTGACGAGCTCGTCGTATCCGGTCTACGTGCCCAACGTATCGGTGCTGCCGTACACGACGCAGCTGTTCGGCAACGCGACCAACGGCGGAAACCCCGCCGTGAACGCCTCCGTCCAGCTCCTCGCGCCGCAGTACAGCTCGCTGGTCCTCGCCAATGCGACGACGAACCGCACCGGCTCGTTCAACTTCTCGGCCCCGGCCGGCTCCTGGGTGCTCCGCACCCTGGTGCCGACGAGCCCGAGCCAGTTCGACTTCCAGTGGGTCAACGTCTCGGGCACTCGGATGACCGTCGACCCGGTGATCAACGGCTACGTGGTCTACGGCCACGTCAACCAGCGCACTGCCCCGTCGGCCCACGTGCCCAACGGGGGCAACGCGACGCTGATCGATCTGGCCAACATGGACCTCTACTCGTACCCGATCACGCCCGGCGGGTTCTATTCCGTCGGAACGTACCCCGGCAACTTCTCGTCGGGCCCGGAGAACTTCGATGTCGTCCTGTCGGTGCTCGGGTACGGTACGATGTACTACCCGCTCACCGTCAACGCGTTGCCGAGCGGCACTCCCCATGACGTCCTGGCGCCGGCGATCGGCACTCCGTCGAACTACACGACCACACTGGACTTCAGCCGCGGCTTCTCGAACCTCAGCGTGAACACCTCCGCCCTCCTGGGCAACGACTCGGTGTTCCCCCAGCTCCCCAATGCCTCCGTCGGGCAGCTGTGGACCCAGCTCGCACTGGACTGGTCGCACAACCTGACGTTCTCCAGCGCGGACAACGGCGCGGTCGGCGCCTGGATCCAGAGCCAGGGACCGTTCTTCCCGGCTCCCCAGGCCGGCGCGAGCGTCAACGGGGTCTCCTTCGGGGTCAACAACAACTTCACCTACGCCTACACGCCGACCTGCGCCGGTGGCTGCGGACTGACCAGCAACGCCGCGATCACGCTGGGCTACCAGGCGAAGTACAACACCAGCTCGACGGTCTCGTCGGGCCTGAAGAACTACACGTTGAACTTCAACTACAAGCACCCGTCGCACGCCCAGGCGTACAACTACACCGTCAAGCTGCCCGCCGGCTACGTCCTGAGCGCCGGCGCGGCCGCCGCCCCCCCCGCGGGGTCACGCCTCGTCGCCTCGGGCCCGGCCGGGACCTGGACGAGCTTTACGCTCGTCTCCCAGCCGTACTCGTCGGCGTCGTCCAGCGCGTCGCTGCCGATCGTCAAGTTCGGCAACGTCACGGCGATCGTCAACGTCTCGGTCGCGAACTTCGCCTTCTCGCAGCAGAACACGCTCAACCAGACCCGCAACAACTACACCGTCATCGTCGGCACCGGGGAGAACGTCACGTTCTCCGCGGCGAACTCGACGTTCCCCAGCGGGACGAATGGCACGCTGTTCAAGTGGGCGTTCGGCGACAGTTCGACCAAGTCCGTCCCGAGCGTGACGACCTACCACAGCTACGCCTCGGCCGGCAAGTACGCCGGCACGCTGATGATCACGAGTTCCGGTGGCGGCAACAGCGAGACGAACTTCACCGTCTACGTCGGGAGCTCGACCCCGACCGCCCGGATCAGCGTCAACTCGACCCTGATCAGCGCCAACGGCGTGAACTATACCCTGGTGAACTGGTCGACGACGCTCCACTTCAACGCGACCACGAGCACCTCCTCGCTCGGTGCCGGGGCCCCGTCCGGGGTCGTGTCGGTGGCGAATTGGAACGTCTCGGCGCACAGCTTCTACACGCGCGCCAACTACACCGCCAGCAGCGGGGCGCACGCGAAGGACGCGAACTACACGTACACCTTCACCGGTGCGGGCCTCTACCTCAGCACGACGACGATCAACGGCGTGACGGTGAACTTCCTGGGTTGGCAGTACAACGTGACGCTCCAGCTCTGGGATGCCGGCGGCCACTACGCGACGTCCAAGATGGTCGTCCTGGTCCGCGACACCCAGAAGCCGGTGCCCGTCGTGAGCCTGCTGAACTCGGCGAGCAAGGGGATCACCGCCTCCGGTCTCATCGAGAGCGCGAGCAACCACACCGCCGAGGTTCAGCTCTCCGCGGCCAACTCGACGGACCCGAACAACGGCTCGCTCACCTGGTACAACTGGACCGTCACCAACCCCGTCGACACCGCGATCTCCGGCGGGAAGTACGACTTTAACCAGTCCTCGCTCGCGGGCTTCAAGCTCCCGGCGCGGCCCGTGTACTGGCTCGCCCCACAGAGCAAGGCGTACGTCGTCAACCTGACGGTCACCGACCGCGCGGGCAACCACGCCTACAAGACCGCCTCGGTCTCGGTGAGCGTCAATGTGAGCCTGCGGCCGGTGCTCTCGGTGTCGAACCTGACGGCCCCCTCGACGATGACGGACGGCTCGAGCTACACCATCTGGGCGAACGTGACCAACACGCTCGGGACGAACTCCACGGCGCAGAACGTCTCGGTCCTGTTCTACCTCCTGCCGCCCTCCGGGTCGGGCAGCCCGATCAGCCTCGGCGGGTCGCCGGGCTCCGTGCAGTTCTTCAACTACACGACGAACACCACGATCGCGAGCGCACCGTTCGCGACGGGCCTGGCCAAGCTGCCGTACAACGTGACGGTCCGCGCGGTGATGTCGTTCACGCCGGCGCGCACGGGCACCTGGGATCTCTGGGTCAACGCCACGGCGAGCAACGAGTTCGTCGCCAACTACGCGCAGGGCGCCAACCTCGCCCACACGCAAGTGACGATCAACCAGAACCCGCTGCAACTGTACGAGGAGTACGGCGCCATCGCGCTCGTCGCGATCGTGGTCATCGTGGCGATCGTCCTCTACTGGCGTGCGCGGGGCCGACCCCGCTCCGGCGGCACCAGCAAGTCGTCCGGCTCGGGCAAGTCCGGTGGCTCGGACAGTAAGGGCCGCAAGGACGACGAAGACGACGAGTAGGACCTAGTTCCGGAACCCCTTCTAGGCCCGCCGGTGCTAACCGGCGGGCCGGATCCTCTTTTCGCTCGGCGAGTTCCCCAGATGGCGTCTGGCGCGCGATAGGCGCGCCTCTCCAACGAACGACAGGTCAAGCGCTCGGAACCGGCGGGATCGCCCCGCCGATCACTTCAGCTCAACCGTACGGACCGACCTCGTCCAAGAGGTCGACGTGGGCGAGCACCATGCGACGGCAGCAGTAGCGGGTCAGGCCGAGGGTCGTGAGCACCTTGCCCGCGGGCTCACCACGGCTGGTGCGCTCGCGGAACTCGTCCCAGTGCTGGCCGATGACGCACCCGCAGGTGAAGCAGCGGACCGGGATCATCATCGTCATCGATCGTGCACCCCCCTAACGGTACGACTTCTGCCGGCGCTTGCGGGCACCGCGGCCGCCGGGCCGCTTGGGGAGCTTGCGGCGCGGGTCGTTGACGAGCAACGACCGGTCGTATTTCTTGAACATGTCGACGAGCGCGGGGTCCTTGATCCACTCGATGAGACCGCGGGCGACCGCCGTGCGCGCGGCCGAGGCCTGGCCGATGATGCCGCCCCCGGCGACGTCCACATGGATGTCGATGGTCTTCCAGCGATCGCCGACCATGAGGAGCGGCTCCTGGATCTTCTGACGGATCATCTCGGGTTCGAGGATCTCGAGCGGTACCTGGTTGATGCGCACGCGACCCTGCCCCTTGCGGACGGTGGCGCGGGCGATCGCCGTCTTGCGCTTTCCGGTGGTTTGGACGATGAGTGGGGCCTTCATACCCGCGCTCCGAGGAGGCGCGTGATGTCGGCGAGCGTGGTCGGCGGCCGCAGCGCGGGCCTCGCCTGGGCGCCCGGGAGCGGGACGTGGGTGCGGCCGGTGAGCCCGGGTGGCGTCCCGATGAACACGTGGAGGTGGCTGTAGGCGACCTTGCCGCGGGTCTTCAGGTGCGGGAGCATCCCACGCACCGTGCGGCGGAAGATGCGGTCCGGATAGCGGGGGAAGTGCGGACCGGAGCGAACGGAGCCCTGGGCGCGCGCGGCGGTGTACTCGCGGACGACCATCTGGCGGTTACCGGTCACGACGCTCTTCTCGGCGTTCACGACGACGATGACCTCGCCGTGGAGGAGTCGCTGCGCGATCAAGCTCGCGGCGCGGCCCAGGACGAGACCCGACGCATCGATGATGGTGGCCGTCGGCGGGAACTCGGAACCCGGCTCGGGGCGCGGGGGCTTGGAGGAAGTTGCAGCGGTCGGAGTCGCCGGGGTGGCCTTTTTGGAGGCGGGCTTCGACGTGGCAGGCTTGGCCGCCGGGGCCGCCTTCGGAGCGGGGGGTGCGGCCCCGCCCGGTACGGCCGGGGCAGGAGTTGACACGGGTTCGGTGGGCTTCGCTTCGGGCTTTGGAGTCGACTTGGCGGCCTTCGTCGCCTTGGTCGGGGCGGGTTCGTCAGGCAATGATTCGTACCCCAGCGCCGGTTGGCTTGGCCTTGATGAGTTCGTGGATGCCGAGGGTGGTCCCCCCGGCGCGATGCACCTTGTCGCGGGCGGCGTCCGAGTAGTGGAAAGCGGCGACCGTCAACGGCTTGGAAAGCACTCCCTGAGCGAGGAGCTTGCCGGGGACTACGACGGTATCGTTGGCCGACGCCAATCGTTCAAGCTGGCCAACATTGACCGGCTCGACCTGGTGGCGGGGGCGAGCGAGCCGGCGCGCCACGTCACCCCAGATCGGAGCATCGTGGGCCTTCGCCGCCCGTCGGAGCTCGATGAGGGTGTGCGAAAGCTCCGGATTCTCCTTACGAATCTCGCGGAGCATAGAGGTGGAGCGGCCCTCGACCCGGGTGGCTCATATAAGCGTTACCGGC
Source organism: Thermoplasmata archaeon (assembly GCA_022750205.1). Lineage (GTDB taxonomy): Archaea > Thermoplasmatota > Thermoplasmata > Lutacidiplasmatales > UBA184 > Lutacidiplasma. The sequence goes on along the minus strand of JAKIWD010000116.1, from coordinate 253 downwards.
GGCGATGTACCGTGCCCTCCGGCCGGGGTCCGACTGCCGGGTTTCCTCGCCCGGTGATGCTTTTTTCGGGAGGATCCGCCACCGCAGGCTCGCGGAAGTTCGCCCAGGCTCAGTTTTAAGATTCCGGGGGTGCATGGAAGAACCGGCAGTTCGTGCTCACCGCCGACCTCAAGGTCCCTCCCCGCCCCAGCCGAACACTCACCGTCCTCCACGGCCCGCGGACCGATCTGCTCGCCACCGTACTGATCATCCC
>JAKIWD010000117.1 GCA_022750205.1 Thermoplasmata archaeon | reverse complement strand
GTCGGTGTAGAGCGCCGCGCTGACAGTGTAGGAGTCACCAGGGGTGACCATCGCCGAGTAGCTCACGGTGTACATCGTGCCGCGGCCGTGGCCGAACATGGTCCCGGACCAGACGCCGCCGTTCCAGAGCGTCAGAGAGCCCGAGCCGTTCGCGTAGGTGTTGGTCGTGGTGTCCATGACCCAGCTGTCGAGCGCCGCGTAGGAGCCCGCCCAGGCCGTGGTCCCGTTGCCGCCCGAGACGGTGTCGCGCGCGCTCCAGTTGAGCGCCCAGACGACGGTGATGTTCGCCCAGCCGGTGCTCGCACCGGTGAACTTGAATCCCGTCAGGGTCAGGTCGCCCCAGGAGTAGGCGCTCACGTAGTTGGAGGGGCTGCTGCTGCACGAGCCGGTCGCCGCGCGGTCCCATCCGACCATCGAGCCGGTGACGGGGCTCTCGGTCGGGTCGACCGGGAGGTTGGCGTAGGAGTAGCATCCCGACGAGTACGTCCCTGTGTCCACCGTCTTGACGAGGTGAGAGAACGGAGAGCTGTAGGTGATCGAGGTACTCGCACCCGCGAGCGGAGCGGCGACCATCAAGGCCGCGATGAGCGCGGCTGCGCCGCCGCCGATGGGCAGCGTCCAGCGAGCCGCCTTGAGGCGCCAGCCGGGGTTGGAGGATCGTCCGTGGGTCGCACTCTGCCGGGTCTGCATTTGGGTCATTCGTTACCTTCGTGCACACGCCCACTCTACGTGGCTGTGCACAGTTCTCCCTACCAAGCCCTAGTATATACCCGCGACGGGTAGATTTCGCATTGTCGCCGGCGAGGGTGGGATTCAGCCCTTTTCGGGGTGGTCTCGGTCCGCATTCGGTGCGGCGCCCGGGCCGGAATCTCGAGGTTCGGAGCGGCCGGTCCAGTCCTGGAACTCGTCGGCCAGCCGCTGGCTCGCGGTGTGGTTGATGAGAGGGCCCGAGGTGAGCGAGCTGTTGCTGACGATAGCGAGCGTCCCGGTGTCGGTCACGATCCAGGTGTTGCGGAGGGCCACCCGCGCCACCCGCCCTTTCACGCCGCTGTACTCGACCCGATCGCCGATGCGGATCGCGCCGTCCCGGATCAGCAGGATACCGGCGATGATGTTCGAGAATACGGCCTGGAGCGAGAGCGAGATCACGAGGCCCGCGATCCCGGATATCGTCAGTACCGTGAGCTGCGAAGCGAGCCCGGTGAAGGCGACAACGACCGAAACCGCCGCCGCGAACCAGATCAGCCGCAGACCGTCGCGGATCCCTCGCAGGGTGGGGCCACGGGCGCCGGCCCGCCGGGCCACGCGCTGGAGCCCGCGACTGATCAGCTCGATCAGGGCCAGGCTCACCCCGATGTAAGCGGCGGCAATCGCTACCTCGGTGAGGAGCCGAATCGTCGACATGGCGGACTGGGTCGGTGTCCCGACGTTCCCGCCTCAGAAAAGGTGTAGCCCCCCGCCCTTTCCTTCGCCAGCGGGCTTGCGCCGCGGGCCCCGCCGGCTCGACGGGCCGACCGGAGCGGTGGAGTGGAACCGTGTTACAGACCGGAGGCACCCAGCACGTGGCCGATCAAGAATCCGGCCAGTCCACCGCCCAGCCCGATCAACATCAGCTGGGGACCGTTGATGTACCACTTCCCGAGCGTCGTGCGGGCCTCGTACCACCCGATGACGAACAGCGTGACCGCGCTGAGGATGACCGCGGCGATCGCCGCTCCGAGAACGTTGGAGGAGAGGAATAGGAACGGGATGAGCGGGATGAAATGACCGAGGACGGTCGCGGTGCCGACCAGGATCGCGCTGTTGCGGGCCGCGTTCTCCTCGACGGGCGAGAGCTTGAGTTCGAACGACATCATGAACTCCAACATCGCCCGGGGGTTGGCGCAGATCCGGTCGAGCATCTCGTCCAATGCGGTACCCTGGTACCCCCACCCGGTCAGCACCTCCCGGATCTCCGCACGCTCGGTCTCGGGAACCTCCTGCATCTCCCGCTGCTCCCGATGCCGTTCGCTCAAGTACAGGCGGCGACGCGAGAGCGTGGACGTGTAGGCGACCGCCCCCATCGAAACGGACTCGGCGCTCAGGGCGGCCAGCGCCGCGATCAGGATGATGCGGACGTCGCTGGTTGCAGCGGCCAGCCCGAGGATGATCCCCAACACGTTGGCGATGCCGTCCTGGCTCCCCAGGATGAAGTCCGAGAGTAAGGTGGGGCGCGGGTGCGCCTCGTGCCCGGCGGCCCCGGGCCCGGACGCGGCGGACGGAGCTGCGTTCGGTTCGCCGCTCGCATTCATGGGTGGGCGGGGTCGTAAGGGCCTACGGCCATAAGGGCGCCCTCCACCCCAGTCGGAGGACAGAAACAAGAGCCTCCGGAGATCGCCCCGGACGTGACTTTATTACCCATCGACCGCCTCGTTCGTCGAAGTTGTAACGACACGCGCTCCGACTGCCGGTCCTGCCGAGCGCGCGTTGGGGGGATTCTTGACTCACGAGTATCGCGCACTCCGATCTGGCCGCTGGCACCGGGTCGCCTTGCATGGGGTCGCCGCCTCGGTGTGGGCGTTGGCGCTCCTCGTGGCGGTGCCGAACGTCGGCGCGTTCGCCCCGTCAAACCCGATCCGTCCGGCCCCACCGGTGGCAGGTCCGCGGCAGAATTCTACGGTCGGCTGCACCCTCGTCAATTACACCAGCACGGTCGACGGCTTCAACCTCAGTTACTACGAGTGTCTCCCGAGCGGGTTCTCGAACTCGAGCGCGTACCCCCTGGCCGTGTTCCTGCACGGGATCTCCGGAACCGAGACCGCATGGCAAGAAGGCGGGTACCTAACCTACTACAATGACTCCTGGGTGCCGATCGCGTCGGCGTGGGGCTACATCCTCCTGATTCTGAACACTCGCTCGGGTGACGGATTCTTCCTCAACTCTCCCGGGACCGGCCCGCAGGAGCAGGACGTGTGGGACGCCATCCACTCCGAGCAGTCGCGGCACGCGGTGAGCGGGCTCTACCTGTTCGGCAGTAGCATGGGGACGATGGGCACGTACAATCTGGCCGGCCACAACCCCGGATTGTTCAAGGGAATCGGCGTCGTCCTCAGTTTTTCTGACTACTTCGAGGAGTACGAGTACCTCCTCGAGGCCCGGAACCAGTCGTACACGGGTTCGCTGCTTGCCGCGATCGACAATGGTACGCTGCCGAACCAATCCGCCACCGCCGAGCGGTTGTGGATAGAGCTGTCCACCCCGCGATTCGCTCCCCAGAACTTCAGCGGGACGCCAATGTACATCGTCCACGGCGGAGCGGACGTCGAGTCACCGAACAACGTCTCCCTCTGGCCGTACCAGCAGGCCAACAATACCGTCCTCAACTCCACCTGCCTTTCCGCGACGAGCCTTGGAGAGCCCGCGAACTGCACCCAACCCCTGACGGTCTTGCATGCGCTCTCTCCGAGCCGCTATGACTTCCGCTACGTCTACGAACGCGACGGCATGCACACGACGGACGAGCTGAACCTCAGCGACATGTTCGCCTTCTGGGCGGGGCAGGCCGCTCCGGGCGTGTTCTGGTCCACGGCATCCGGAACCCCGACCAATCCGCCGGCCGACCTCGTGAACTTCGCCACCGTTCCCGCAGGGTGCGGGTCGATCGATTTCGGCGGTCAATCCTACGGGTATGGCGCTCTCGCTTCGGTCCCGAACGGGACCTACGCCGTCAGCGCCACCCCGTGCGCGGGGCGTTCCCTTTCGACGCTGAGCAGCTTTGGCAACGCGACCTACTCAGCGGCCACCGGCTCGGCACACGTCACGGGGAGCGCGGTCGTGATCGCGACGTTCGTCGCCACAGTTCCGCCCCGATACGACGTGAACTTCACGGCCGACCCGGCGAGCTGCACCCCGTTGGAGGTCAACGGGTCGTCGATCGCGAGCGGTTCGACCGTTTCGTTCCTAAGCGGCTCGTACGGGATCGCCGCTCCGGCATGCACGGCCGAGCAGTTCGCGAACTGGTCCGCGGTGGGAGGGGTCGAGGTTGCCGCACCGTACCAATCGTCGACCAGCGTGATCGTCGGCGGCAACGGGGCCGTGACGGCCAACTACGCCGCCGCGAAGCCGCCCCCTCCGCCCCCGCCGGACTCGTACAACGTGACGATCCAAGTCCTGCCGAGCGACTGCGGCGCGACGGTCACGCTCGGCGGTCGGCTCTACGCCGACGACGCGGTCGTTTCCCTGCCCCCGGGAGCGTACGTCTTCGGGGCGCGCGCGTGCCCGGGTTACGCATTCAGGGCCTGGAACTTCACGGGCGATATCGCGATCAACTCCTCCACCGGTGAGTTGAACATCGCCGGACCCGGCGAGCTGACCGCCGAGTACTCGGCGAACGCCACGGTCCCTCCCGTGGCCAATGCATCGGCCGCGACCGCCTTCGGACTTCCGGTCGTCGTCGTGTATCTCGGTGTCGGAGCGGGAATCATCGCCGCGGCGATCGGGTCCGCCATTGTGTGGCGGAGGCGTCGGGGCCGAGAGCCGGGCGACGACGCTAGCGCGGATCGGTAGCCGGGCTCTCCGCTGCGCGGGCGGCGATACCGGAAGTGTCGGGAGAGTGGTCGGCGACATCCCGCCGGGGTGCGGGAGGATCCCGGGGCGGCCCAGTAGCAGGGCGCAATGCGATCGCGGTGACCACCACGCCAATGAGGGCCCCGATCACTCCGGCCAACCAGGGAGAGGTCAGCAGGGAGTTCGATGAGGAGGTCGCGCCGGTGGTGCCTTGGACATCCACGACCACCGTACCCTCGGACTGGACTCCGTGGGAGTCGGTGACGATCAGGACCACGGAGTGGTCTCCCGAAGAGCCGAACGCGTGGGTCGGATCGGGGGCGTTCGAGGATCCGCCGTCCCCGAACGTCCACCCGTACCCGTACGGGGCACTTCCGCCGGTGACAGTGACGTTGAACGTCACCGTCTGGCCGACCTGCGGATAGGTGGCGGAGGCCCGGGGCTGGATCGACAATGGGTTCAGGACATCGATGGAGGTGCTCGACGAGGCGGCGGCCACCCCCCCGACCGAATCGGTGACGGTGAGGCCGACGGCGTACACCCCTTCTGCCGGATAGGTGTGGGCGGGGTCGGGGTTGGTGCTGATCCCCCCGTCCCCGAACGACCAGGCGTACGTGTAGGGAGAAACGCCCCCGAAGATCGCCGACTGGAACTGCACGGCCATCGGGGCAGTTCCGATCGTAGCGTTGGACCAGAAACCGACGGTGGGGATCGCCGCCACGGTGAGACCGAGCGCGGGTGACAAGGTTGCGTGACCGAGCTCGTCCACCGTCTGCACTTCGACGATGTAGTAGCCCGGGTCGACCGGCGTGCAGTTGACCTCTGCCCAGGTGGCGGCCTGGCAGCCCACCGGAAGCCCGGACCAGGAGAAGTTGACGACCGGGGCGCCCCCGCTCACCACGACCCGGAGCAGCACAGGCTCGCCCGTGTCGACGATCGAGGGCGTGATGAACAATTCCGTGGAGAGTTTGAACAGAATGCGGAGCGTCGCGAAGCCGGTCGTGCTGTTGCCGGCCGTATCCACGAGATGGGCCGCGATAGTGTAGTTGTTCGGGATCTCCGACTCGCACGTCATGATGGAAGCGTTGACGAGCGGGCAGTCCGGGGGCACACCGGACCAGCTGTAGCTGAAGCCACCGTAGCCGCCGCCGGCGTACGCAAGGAATTCGGTCTCATCATCCTCGCCAACGAGACTCGGCGAGACGACGGTCCTGAGGTGGAGGGGGCCCCCGAGCGCCCACGTATCGTTCGCTGGCCCGGCCGCGGTACGCCCGCCCCAACCGAGGACCGCCCCATCGGAGGCATCGTAGGTTAGCTGCATCCCGTTCCGAGGCGAGGGCCCGTCCACCGCGCCGAGGTCGTGCCAGCTCCCCGAGTAGTACTCGTAGGTGAAGTTGCACGGGCCGACGCCGGGGGTCGAACACCCCACGCCGCCCCACGCTACGACACCCCCACCGGGGGCGGGTGCGAGCCCTTCCGGGCCCCCGATCCCCGTCGGGGGGTTAGTCCCGAGCAATTCGGTCCACCCCCCGCTCGTGAACTTCCACGAATCGGACAAGCTCCCGCTCGCCGTGCCACCGCCGGTGAGGAGAAGATACCCATCGGAACTATCGAACGCCAAGCCGGCACCGACCCGGGCCGGCGGCGTCGACGGGGAGACCGCGCTCCAGTCACCGCCGGTGAACACCCACGTGTCCGAGAGGTACTCAGACCCGTTCCAACCCCCGAAGAGAACCGTCTCGCCCAGCCCCGGATCGTAGGCCATCGAGGTGAAGAATCGCGCGGGAGTTGGGTTGGTCGCGAGTCCACCGGTGAGATTCGTCCAGCTGCCTCCGACGAACTTCCAAGTGCTCACCGAGGCGGTCGACATCCCACCACCGTACCAGAGGACGTAGCCGTCAGCGGAATCGTAGGCCGCCGTCCCCCAGGTCGCGG
>JAKIWD010000188.1 GCA_022750205.1 Thermoplasmata archaeon | reverse complement strand
CGACCGCCCGCCCAGCCGGCGAACCAGTTCCAGGCCACTCTCGTGTACGGCGCCGGTAGCGGTTCCTCGATCCCGATCCTCAAAGCCCAGGTAACCCACCTCGCCGGACCTACCCTGGCCGGAAGCGGGATCCTGATCTACCTCTACTCCTCGTCGCACCCGAACGCGTTCGGCGCTCCCTACCATCTGACCAACGGCCTCAACGGCTCCAGTGTTTGGACGTTGGGTCAGGTGTGGTCGCTCGACCTGACCAGTAAGGCGCTGACGACGCCCGACAACATCACCATCTCGATCGTGACCACCACCCAGCTCCTGTTCCGCGTCACGCTCCCCGGGTCGAACCCGAACATCCCTCCGCAATTCATCAATACGGGGATCGTCCCCGTCGCCCCGGCGATCGGCCAGAGCTTCACCGTCTTCGCCCAGATCGTGGGCAACAATCTCAACCTGAACTCCGTCTACGTGAATGTCTCCCAGCTCCCCGGCGCGTCCGGCGCGCTGTTGCAACCGATCGTGATGACGTTCTCCGCCACGAGCGGACTGTGGACCTACACGGTCCCGGGAGGGATCACGACCTCGAGCGGCCAGTTCTACCTCTTCGTGAACGCCACGAATTCCGCGAACCAGCCAAATTCGGTCGCCATACCGGTCACCATCGGAACGGGGGCTGTGTCCCAGTCGAATGTCTTGCTGAGCATCAATCCCACTCCCCCGGTCGACGGTACGCCCGGCACATTGACCGCGCTCGTGACCAACCCGGGCAGCGCCGGCGGTGCGGTAAACGTGACGTTCCGGGTCGGCGCGGCCCTGATCGGCACGACGACCGGCTCGGTGGGGGCGGGCGCGACCAACTCGTTCTCGATCAGCTGGACCCCGTCGGGCCCCGGCATCGTCAGCTTGAGTGCCGTCGCCAACGTCTCCGGGGGCGGCACCGTCTCCGGAACCCTGAATGCGACCGTCTTCCCGGATATCCTGTTCATCGCCCACAACGTCGCGGCGGGGACCTCGAAGGCGTACAATGAGAGCGCCTATCTCGCCGAGGAGCTGACGAGCGCCGGCGTACCCTTCGTCCAACAGTTCTACGCCTGTAACGTCGCGCTCCCCACGGCGGCCGCCATGGGGGCGTACGACCTGGTGATCATCGACTTCGGTAGCTCGAACGCCGCCCCGTGCAATGTCGTCCCGAGCACCACCGAGCAGGGAAAGATCTCCGGAGCGGCCGCGACGGCGAGCGTCTGGCTCGTCGGCGCCGACGCGTTCATCGCGACCCCGTGCAACAGCTACTCCTCGAGCTATTACGCCGTGTTCGGCATCAAGTGGACGGCGGGCTCGACCTGCAACACGCTGGTCACCTCGGCGACCGCCGCTACCTGGGTCCCGTCGGCCGCGAACGGCGTCCGATCCGACGGCATCGGCTCGCTCACGATCAACAAGACTCTGCAAGGCTCCGCTGCGTTCGAGCCGTACGCCTACTTTGCCCTCGGCGTGTCGGGCGGCGGCAGTTCGTTCCTTACGACGGGAGCCCACGTCGTCGGAGTATGGCGGACTTCCGGAGCTCTCCGCTTCGCGGCCATTGCGACCGACCCGGCCCTGATCGCCGACGTATTGCCCAACGGCAACAGTTGGATCTCGGGTGGCGCTGGGACGGCCATCACGTACAACATGGCGAACTATCTCGCCGGGTTCGCGAGCGCGACCTCTCCCGGTCGGGCGCTCCAGGACTACGGCATCGGTGGGATCTCGGTCTGGGGCACGTCGCACACCGCGAAGACGACTGTCTACGTGCCGCTCCGGACGAACGGTCCGAGCGCGGGCATCCTGACCGCGACATTGTACATCAACGGGAGCGTAGCTCTCTTCAACGGGGTCCCGGTCTCCGCGACCCTCGTGGTCGGAGGCAACGGCGCGATGAGCTATGCGACGCTCGTGTGGCAGGCTCCCGGCGCGGCCTCGTACACGTTCTCCGTGGTGCTCACCGAAAGCACCGCCGACCTGTTCTCTCCGAACAACCAGATCCCCGCGACGATCCTCAATCAACCGATCGTGATCGCCTAGTTCGTTCCGGCCTCAAGGGGCGGTGCCGCGTAGACAGCTCCTCCGTGCCTTGGCCGGCCCGCGGGACAGGACCTAGGGCGAAGGCCCCTTCACCCGGG